>JBPCVV010000351.1:0-10992 GCA_051010195.1 Anderseniella sp.
TCGGCCACGTTCAGGCGAGTGACCGTGTCGTGGCCGTCGAGATCGGCCAGGGTTCTGGCCAGCCGCAGCACCCGGTGATAGCCGCGCGCAGACAGGTTCATGGCATTGGCGGCATCCTGCAGCAAAATAAGCCCTTCGGCGTCCGGGCGGGCAATTTCTTCCAGCAGGTTGCCGTCCAGCTGCGCATTGGTGCGCAATCCGGTATGACCCAGCCTGTCAAATCTCGCGGCCTGAAGGTTGCGCGCTGCAGCCACACGGGCAGCGATATCCTCTGACCCTTCGGCCGGTGGCGGCAGGGTCAGATCAGCGGCGCGCACGGCAGCCAGTTCGATCTGAATGTCAATGCGGTCCAGAAGCGGGCCTGAAATGCGCGCCTGGTAGTCCGTGGCACACTTGGCGCCGCGCTTGCAGACATGGCCGGGTTCGCCGGCCATACCGCACTTGCATGGGTTCATGGCGGCGATCAGCTGAAACCGGGCCGGGTAGGTAATATGGTGGCTGGCGCGCGCCACCACCGCCTCGCCGGTTTCCATGGGCTGGCGCAGCGCTTCCAGGGTGCGCGGCTGAAACTCCGGCAGTTCGTCCAGAAACAGGATGCCGTTGTGGGCCAGCACCATCTCGCCAGGCAAGGCGCGGTGGCCGCCGCCGATCAGGGCTGCCTGCGAGGCCGAATGGTGCGGATTGCGGTAGGGCCTGAGCGTCGACACGCCGCGGGTGCGCAGTTCACCGGCAACGGACGCGATGGTCGAAACCTCGAGCATTTCGGCTGCATCCATCGGCGGCAGTACGGACGGCAGGCGCGAGGCCAGCATCGACTTGCCGGCGCCGGGCGGACCTACCATCAGCATGTGATGGCCGCCGGCGGCGGCAACCTCCAGCGCGCGCTTGGCGGTTTCCTGGCCCTTCACGTCACGGAAATCCGCCAGCTCGCCACCGGTCTCAGCTATTGCCGGTTTCGGTCTCGTCAGCACCTGGGCGCCCTTCATGTGATTGAGCACCTGGACCAGCGAGTTGACCGCCAGTATGTCCATGTCATCCGACGCCCAGGCCGCTTCCGGCCCGCAGGTTTCAGGACAGATCAGCCCAAGGTCGCGGGCATTGGCCGCCATGGCCGCCGGCAGCGCACCGGAGACCGGTTCGACCGACCCGTCCAGCGACAGTTCGCCGAGCACCACATAGCGGCTGATGAAGTCTGCCGGCAACAGCCCCATGGCCGCCATCAGCGCGATGGCGATGGGCAGGTCGAAATGGCTGCCCTCCTTGGGAAGGTCGGCTGGCGCCAGGTTGACGGTGATGCGCTTGGCCGGCATCGCAAGCCCTATTGCCGACAGGGCGGCACGCACCCGCTCCTTGCTTTCGGCCACCGCCTTGTCACCCAGGCCGACAATGGAAAACGCCACCAGGCCGGAGGCCATGTGCACCTGCACATCGACCGGTACGGCTTCGATGCCCTTGAACGCAATTGTCGCAACACGCGATACCATGGGATGTGCCCCCGTTGTTCTTTGTTCAGCATACAGACACTGATAGTGCCGTCAAGAACATTTAGGGAACAAAATGTTAGCGCTAACTACGCCGCGCCTCGACGGCATCCAGCACCAGCGCGGCAATATCGGCACCGCCGAATTTTTTAACCTCGCGGATGCCGGTTGGTGAGGTGACGTTGATTTCGGTCATGTAGTCGCCGATGACGTCGATGCCGACGAAAATCAGGCCGCGCTTTTTCAGGTCCGGGCCGATGCGGGTGCAGATTTCGCGCTCGCGGTCGGTCAGGTCCGCCGGTTCCGGCCGGCCGCCGACATGCATGTTGGAGCGGGTTTCGCCCGCCGCCGGCACCCGGTTGATGGCGCCGACCGCCTCGCCGTCGACCAGGATGATGCGCTTGTCGCCGTTCTTCACATCCGACAGATATTGCTGGGCGATGAAAGGTTCGCGGAACGACTGGGTGAACATTTCCATCAGAGAGGCAAAGTTTTCATCGCCGTGGGCAAGCCGAAACACGCCGGCACCGCCATTGCCGTACAAGGGTTTGAGAATGATGTCGCCGTATTCCTGGCGAAACTCGGACAGGCGTTGGGGATCGCGCGAAATCAGTGTCGGCGGAATAAATTCGTTGTACTGCAGCACATAGAGCTTTTCCGGCGCGTTGCGCACCTCAGCCGGATCATTGACCACCAATGTGTTCGGGTGGATGGCCTCCAGCATGTGCGTGTAAGTGATGTAGTTCATATCGAACGGCGGGTCCTGGCGCATCAGCACCGCATCATAGTCGTCCAGCGCTACGGTGCAGTTTTGCGATTTCTCGAAGTGTCTGCCGGCTTCGTCGCGGACCTTCACATCAGCACCGGTGGCCGACAGCTTGCCGTCGCGCAGCGCCAGCGTGTCGGCATGATATTCAAACAGCTCATGGCCCCGGCCTTGAGCTTCCAGCATGAGCGCGAACGTGGAATCACCGGCGATATCGATGGCCTCGATCGGATCCATCTGAACTGCAATCTTGAGCGTCATGGGGGGTCAAACTCCAGGCTTCTTATTGGTCGTCTGCTGCATATGCATTGGTGATGTGCTGCGGCCACTGGTACGGCGTCACCAGGATGATGTCAAAGCGGCAATCACAGTCCGCCGCATCCGGGTTTGCCGCCAGCCAGTGACGGGCCGCGGCAACAATGCGCCGACGCTGGTGTGGCCCGACCGATGCGAGTGCTTCATCCGCGCTGCTGCGCGCCTTGACCTCGACGAAGGCAACGACTAATCCGCGCCGGGCGATCAGGTCAATCTCGCCGGCCGGCGATTTCCAGCGCTGTGCCGCAATCCGGTAGCCTTTCAGGCGCAGCAGCATTGCCGCCTTGGCTTCTGCCATACGGCCCAGGCGCTCTGCCTGGCGGTGGCGTGCATCAGGTCGCCCGGAGCCACGTGGCCTGGTCATGAGCCGGCGGTCTTCAGTGATACCGCGAGATCATATAGCGCCGCCCTGGGCTGGCCGGTCTGCTTTGCCAGGATTGCTGCCGCTTTTGAGGCAGGATGATCGCGCAGCAGCTCCGACAGCCTGGCCGAGAGATCTTCCTCGGATACATGGGCATCGTCAGCCGGCGGGCCTATGACAATGCTGATTTCACCCTTGAGCGCGGGCCTGTCAGCCAGTTGCGCCAATATGCCGGCAGCGTCACCGCGCAGGACCTCCTGGTGCAGCTTGGTCATCTCGCGCGCCACCGCCACCGGGCGGTTGCCCATGACCTCGGCAATGGCTTCGAGACTCAATTTGATCCTTGCCGCGCTTTCGAACAGCAAAAGCGTGGCAGGGATGGCCGACAGCTCCCGTAACTGCCTGAGCCGAGCTCCTGATTTGGCCGACAGGAAGCCTGCAAACATGAACCGGTCGCTGGGCAGGCCGGACAGGGCAAGGGCGGTTACCGGTGCGGTCGGGCCGGGCACAACATCCACCGCGATGTCGTGCTCGACACAGTCGCGAACCAGCTTGTAGCCGGGATCCGACACCATTGGCATGCCCGCGTCGGAGACCAGCGCAATGGCAGCGCCTGAGCCCAATTGTTCAAGCAGCCCGGGCCGCACAGTCGCGGCGTTATGGTCATGATAGGGCTTTAAGTGTGCTTCGATGGAATAGCGCTGCAACAGCCTGCTGGTGATCCTGGTGTCTTCACACAGCACAAGATCCGCAGCAGCCAGGACAGCCAGGGACCGCAAACTCACATCGGCCAGATTGCCCAGCGGCGTGGCGACAAGATACAGGCCCGCAACCAGTGCCGGCGCCTGAAACTGATGACCCTGAATTGTGTATGTCAGGCTGGTTGTACGAGTACGCATGTTTTTTACGTTGGTGAAAGTTTGATACGGGCCGCAAAAATGGCTAAAGCTAAGGTTAGACACTGGATCGCAGAGGTCCGGGCCAACTTTCTTTCGGCTATTTGCCCGGTCGATGTGGGGACATCATGATCACTGAACTGCCTCGACGCAACTCGATTGCACGCCGGATTGTCACTCTGGCAGCCATGCTGATGACGTTGCTTGTGGTTTCCGCATGCTCGACCGGCGGGGTCAGTGTCGGCAGCCTGTTTTCTGACGACAAGACGGAGGCCGGCAATACCGGGCAGCAGGCGCAGGATGTATCGCCATTCGGCACGCCTGGCACCAGCGGCGGACCCGTAAAGGTCGCCCTCCTGTTGCCGTTGTCGGCACCGGGCCAGACGGCATCCATCGCAAAGGCCCTCAAGAATGCGGCAGAAGCTGCCCTGCTGGATTCCGGCAGCGAGAGCATCCAGCTTCTCACCAAGGACACCAGCGGCAATGCCGACGGCGCCCGTACTGCCGTCAATGCGGCGCTCAAAGAAGGCGCCACCCTGATACTGGGTCCGTTGCTGTCTGCCGAAGTGCAGGCAGTAGCACCCATTGCACGCCAGCGAAATGTGCCGGTTATCGCGTTTTCATCCGTTGCGGGTGTGGCCGGCAACGGCGTCTACCTGATGAGTTTCCTGCCCAGCGAGGAGGTGTCGAACCTGGTGCGGTATGCCGCCTCGCAAGGTATCCGCAACCTGGCAGCCATGATTCCGCAAAGCGCCTATGGTGGTACGGTGGAAAACGCCCTGAACCAGGCCGCCGTCGCCAATGGCGCGAAGATCGTGGCGCTGGACAGGTATACGCGCTCTGTCGCCGGCGTGGCCAGCACCAGCAAAGCGGTGGCCGGCAAGATCGCCAACTCCACCAACGATATCCAGGGGCTGTTCCTGCCGGAAGGCGGACCCATGCTGGCCAATGCCGCCAACGGCCTGACCGCTGCCGGCGTCACGTCGGGAAAGGTCCGCATGCTCGGCACAGGCCTGTGGGACGAGCGGGCGACATCCAACGTGCAACTGGTCATCGGCGGCTGGTATGCCGGGGTATCGCCGGACCTGATCGCGCGCTTTACCGGACGCTACCAGAAAGCCTATGGCAGTACACCGCCGAGGCTTGCCAGCCTGGCCTATGATGCGGTCAGCCTCGCGATCATCGTGACACGCACTGCGCCGGGCGGGAAGGCCACCGCGAAGGACATCACCAACCCGGAAGGATTTAAAGGCGTCAACGGGCTGTTCCGGTTCCGCCGCAACGGCAAGGTGGAACGTGGCCTTTCCATCCTGGAAGTGACACCGACCGGCCCACGCGAAGTTTCTCCGGCACCGGACAGGTTCAGCGCAGCGTCTTAACTTCAGCGCAGCGCTTTGACCGCTATATACTCGATCACCGAATTCAACACCTGCCGCCCGGCTGCCGTGGCGACCACATGATGGCCGCCGTCCGTCAGGCGGACGAGGCCGTCTGAGACCAGATGGTCCAGCGCTTCCCGGTCGATATGACTGCCGCTCATCTGTTGCAGCCGTTTCAGGTTGATGCCTTGCGTCGTGCGCATGCCCATCAACAGGCATTCGCGGGCAGCGTCAGGGCCGGCAACAATTGTGTTTTCGACCACTCCGTTGCGGCCCGCCGCAACTTTATCGAGCCACGTCTCAGGGTGTTTTTCCATGGCCAGCGCCCGCCTTGAACCGTCCTTTTCGACAAGCCTCGAATGGGCGCCCGGCCCGACACCGGCATACTCGCCATAGGCCCAGTACAGCATATTGTGCCGGCACTCATGGCCAGGGCGGGCATGGTTGGAAACCTCGTAGACTGGAAGACCGGCAGCCGATGTCAGCTCCTGGGTGATTTCATACATTTCAGCGGCGTGATCCTCACCAGGTGTTACCAGCTGGCCCGCCTCATGCAGCCTGAAGAACGCCGTTTCCGGTTCAATGGTCAACTGGTAGAGCGACATGTGGCCGGCCTGCTCCTGCAACGCCCGACCCAGTTCAGAGCGCCATTGATCCGGGGTCTGGCCGGGACGCGCATAGATCAGGTCAAACGACGTACGCGGGAATGTGCGGGCTGCCATCTGAAAAGCCGCCAGGCCTTCTTCGACCGAATGCTGCCGGCCGAGATATTTCAGGTCTGCTTCGTCCAGGGCCTGGATGCCCACCGAAACCCGGTTGACCCCGGCACGGCGATAGCCCGCAAAATTTTCCGCTTCTGCGCTGGTCGGATTGGACTCCAAGGTGATCTCCACGTCGTCCGCAACCGGCCACAGGCCGGCCACCTTGTCGATGACCTGGCCGACAATGGCGGGCGGCATGAGCGACGGTGTGCCGCCGCCGAAAAACACACTTGTTACCGTGCGGCCCAGTGTCTGGCCGGCAAACCAGCTCAGTTCCACAGCCAGCGCATCACCAAACTGGCCAGGCTCCACGCCCTGATGGCGAACATGGGAATTGAAATCGCAGTAGGGACACTTGGCCTTACAGAACGGCCAGTGAACGTAAATGCCCAGATTGCGTTGGCTCATTTCGATTTTTACCTGAGGGCGTCAACCAGTTGCGCGAAGGCATGGGCACGATGCGACATGGCGTGCTTGGCGTCCGGGTCCATCTCCGCGAAGGTGATGTCGTGACCGTCGGGCCTGAACACCGGATCATAGCCGAAGCCGCGATCGCCCCTGGGCGGCCATAGCAGCTCGCCATATACCTTGCCGATGAACACTTTTGACGGCTGGCCGGGTACAGACAGGCACAGGGCACAAACGAAATGCGCCGTGCGGGTGGCCGGCGACGTTGCGCCGGCGGACACCAGCTCGTCTTCGACCTTGCGCATGGCTACGGCAAAATCCTTGTCCGGTCCGGCCCATCTCGCCGAGTAGATGCCCGGGGCGCCGGCAAGTGCATCAACACACAGGCCTGAATCATCCGACAGCGCAGCCAGGCCCGATGCGGCCATGGCAGCTTCCGCCTTGAGCCGGGCATTGCCCTCGAACGTCACCTCGGTTTCTTCCGGCTCCGGCAGGCCCAGCTCTGCCGCCGACACCACGCTGAAACCGAGCGGCGCCAGCAAGGCGGAGATTTCGCGCACCTTTCCCTGATTGTGGCTGGCAACGACCAGCTTGTTGTCCGGCAGCTCCAGTTTCATGGGGTCAGGCCACTGTTACCTTCTGCAGGGCCACCAGCTCGCCGATGCCATTGCTGGCGAGATCCAGCAGTTTGAGCAGTTCGGCTTGTGAGAACGGTGCGCCTTCCGCGGTACTCTGGACCTCGACGATGCCGCCTGACCCGGTCATGACGAAGTTCGCGTCCGTCTCCGCATTTGAATCTTCCGCGTAATCCAGGTCAGCGACCGCCTCGCTCCGGTAGATGCCGCACGACAGGGCCGCCACGTGGTCGGTCAACGCAGTTGCCTCGATGATGCCTTCCTTGATCATGTGCGCCATGCAGTCGTGCAGTGCGACCCAGGCCCCGGTGATGGAGGCGGTGCGGGTGCCGCCATCAGCCTGGATGACATCGCAGTCAACCGTGATCTGGCGCTCGCCGAGCGCCTCCATATCGACGACCGCACGCAGCGAACGCCCGATCAGACGCTGGATTTCCTGGGTCCGCCCGGATTGCTTGCCAGCGGTTGACTCGCGGCGCATGCGGCCACCGGTCGAGCGCGGCAGCATGCCATACTCGGCCGTCACCCAACCCTTGCCGCCGCCGCGCAGCCACGGCGGCACCCGGTCTTCCAGGCTGGCAGTACACAGGACATGGGTATCACCGAACTTGATCAGGCAGGAGCCTTCCGCATGCAGGGCGAAGCCGCGCTCCATGGTGACCTTGCGCAATTCACCGGTTTTTCTGCCAGATGGCCTCATATGATTTTCCTGACGTTGTTGATTGTCTGATGTTGGTTCGGCGTGGTGTAGACTTGTGCGACGATTTTCGCAACGCCAAGCCGCCAGAACTGGAAAGCGTTCACAACCACGTGTGCCGGCAATTGACGCTGCCCGGGGTCGCACCTAAGTTCTATGGTGCTATCTGCCGCAATCTGAGCGAAACTGGAGATCCATGAAAGCCATCGATGATCGTCTGACCGAGCTGTCCGTCCTGGACACGCGCTCGCGCGATATTTTCCGGCGCCTGGTGGAAACCTTCCTGGAAACCGGCGGACCGGTCGGCTCGAGAACCATTTCGCGCAACCTGCCGGTCGGGCTGTCGCCGGCATCCATCCGCAATGTGATGTCGGACCTGGAAGACGCCGGGCTGGTCTACTCGCCGCATACCAGCGCCGGGCGCATGCCGACGGAAACCGGATTGAGGTTTTTCGTCGACGCGCTGATGGAGGTGGGCAGGCTGACATCTGACGAGCGGTCCCAGATTGATGCCCATATTGCCGGCCTGAACCGGGAAAAGACCACCGACGACATACTGGCTGATGCCACCAACCTTTTGTCCGGGCTGTCATCGTGTGCCGGCCTGGTATTGTCGAGCAAGGCCAACACCCGGATGCGGCATATCGAATTCGTCAGCATCAGTGCCTCCAAGGCACTGGTTGTCATCGTGTCGGAAGACGGCAGCGTCGAAAACCGCACTATAGAGGTGCCGCGCGGGTTGCCGCCGTCGACACTCGCCGAGGTTAGTAATTTTCTCAACAGCCGGTGCCAGGGCCTGACAATCGGGGAACTGAAAGAGCAGTTGGGCCACCAGTTGCAGACGGTCGAGAAGGAACTGGACGCACTGGCGGCCCGGGTTATTGCAGCCGGTCTTGCCGTGTGGTCGGACGACAACGGAGACGGCAAGAAGTCACTCATTGTGCGCGGCAGGTCTCACCTGATCGATGAAGCAGCCCATGTCGATGACATTGAACGCATCCGCCAGCTGTTCGACGATCTGGAAAACAAGAAGGAAGTGATGAACCTGCTGGGACTTGCCGAGGGCGGCGAAGGCGTGCGGATTTTCATCGGTTCGGAGACCAAACTGTTTTCCCTGTCAGGGTCATCTTTGGTAGTCGCACCCTACCATGATGCAAAAGACAATATTGTCGGTGTTCTTGGGGTTGTCGGACCGACGCGATTGAATTATTCACGTATAGTTCCCATGGTGGACTATACAGCGCAGGCAATCGGCCGTCTCATCTCTTGATTCTTGGCCGAGAAAAGCTGATATGCGTTACATAAATCAGAACACTCACGAATTTGCGGATCAAATGCCATGACCGAAAACAAGCCTGTACCGGAAAACGACAATGTTCCGGAAGAAGCCCTGACCAAGGAACAGCTTGAGGCGGCCGCCGACGCACTGCTTGATGAAGATGAGGGCGAAGACGGCCTTGAGATGGATACCTATGAGGAGCTGGCAACCGAAAACGCCGACCTTAAGGACCGTGTCCTGCGCGCCATGGCGGATACGGAAAACCTGCGCAAACGGGCCGAGCGCGAAAAGGCCGAGGCTACCTTGTACGCAGCCACGAACTTTGCCCGTGACCTCCTGTCGGTCAGCGACAGCATGGCCAAGGCGCTGGAAATGATGCCGGACGATGCGCGCAAAACCGCCGACGAGGCGACGCGTAACCTGATCGATGGCATCGAACTGACCCGCCGCGAGCTGCTCAATTCTTTCCAGAAACATGGTATAGCGGAAGTAAATCCGCTGGATGAGAAGTTTGATCCGCACTATCACCAGGCCATGTTCGAGGTGCCCGGTTCCGACAAGCCCAACGGCACCGTTGTGCAGGTGGTCCAGACCGGTTTCAAGATCGGCGAGCGGATATTGCGCCCGGCGCTGGTCGGTGTCGCAAAGCAGGCTGCCGCACCTACCGAAGCCAAGGAAGACAAGAAAAAGAAAAAATAGCCAGACAGATCAGAATGATCTGTGGTTGAAACAACCTGAAATCATAAAGCTGATCGCATTCAAACGGGCAGATTCACCCGGCGCAAGGTGAGATTCAGCCGGCCGCCGCCGTTGAGCAGTGTCGACGTGCCGGGCAATACCCTGTCCACCCCGTGAAAATTCATCCGGGCGGGCCCGCCCATCACCAGCACATCGCCCGACTGCAGCCTGATCGAGCGCGTTGGGTCTTTTCGCGCACTACCGCCGACCCGGAATATGGCCGTATCGCCCAGTGAAACCGACAGCACCGGGGCGTCGAAGTCCAATTCGTCCTTGTCCTGATGCAGGCCCATGCGGGCCTTGCCGGTATAATGGTTTACCAGGCAGGCTTCTGGCGGATGCGGGTAATGCGCCAGTTTTTTCCACAAATCCAGCATTTGTGCGGGTATGGCCGGCCAAGGCTTGCCGGTTTCAGGATGACGGGGCTGATACCGGTAGCCTTGTTTGTCGGTTACCCAGCCCAATGGGCCGAAATTCGTCATGCGAACCGACATCGGCTTGCCCGAGCGCGGCATCGATGGCGTATAAAACGGACACCCGGCGACCTGTTCACGCAGGGTCGAGACCAGCGCCGTTTGCGCGTCCCGGTCCAGATAACCGGAGTATATTTGAAACCCGTCAATTTGCATCTTGTTGCAACACTGTCTTGATGCCTGCGCCAAGCCTCCCTATATAGCGTTTCGAACGCCGGACGTAACGCCGTGTTTGCCGCAAGGCTGGCGATGTCCGGAATGTCAGGAAGCAACTGGAGTCTGTTACCGGCGGAACCGGATACCCATGCGCCGATTGTGAAGGGCATGGCAACAGACGGCCTAATGGAGGGCATTATGGGTAAGGTAATCGGAATTGACCTCGGAACCACGAACTCGTGTGTTGCGGTCATGGAGGGCGGGAGCCCGAAAGTAGTTGAAAATGCCGAAGGTGCGCGTACCACACCTTCTATCGTTGCGTTTACGGGTGATGACGAGACGCTGGTAGGTCAGCCTGCCAAGCGCCAGGGTGTCACAAACCCTGAAAACACATTCTTCGCCATCAAGCGCCTGATCGGGCGGCGTATGGACGACCCAATGGTCGAAAAGGACAAGAAACTGGTTCCCTACGACATCGTCAAAGCTGACAACGGCGATGCGTGGGTTGAATCCATGGGCAAGAAATACGCGCCTTCGCAGATTTCCGCCATGACGCTTCAGAAAATGAAGGAAACCGCCGAACGCCATCTGGGCGATAGCGTCACCCAGGCGGTGATCACGGTTCCCGCCTACTTCAACGACAGCCA
>JBPCVV010000352.1:0-20411 GCA_051010195.1 Anderseniella sp.
TCTCTTACCAACGACTCATCTTGAGATGCATGTTTCCCAACGGCGAATATGCGCTGGTGACCTTGGTTGACAGAACAAATACTGTTCAGATCGTTGATGTAAATCTCGAAGAACTGTCTGCAATGGATCCTACTATGCTATAAGCTATGGCCAGGACGGCTTAAACATGGATTGTTGACATGAACCACCCGAATCACGCTTTTTATCCGGACTGTAGTGTGCAATTGGAGACAGAATCGATTGTGCGTACTAGAGACTCAAAGTCGATTGCCAAGTATATCGCCGGTGCTGAAAGCATCGTTGCGGAACTGGGTATTACCATTGAGATCGGATCGGATTTTGATTTCTTTTGTTCGATCCCGAAATTGCAGCCTGACCGGCATCCGGTATCCCCGATATTCGACCCGCAAGAGTCCTCTATTTCGGCCTCAAATGGATTTTGGCTGATCGGGCGGAATGCTGCAGGCGAAATTGTACTGACCCAGGCAATAAAGTTGATTCCGGTCGGAAAAGCCGGCTTCCTCACTCATCTGACGGAAAACCTGGCTGAGTACCGGCCAAAAGGTGACAGGCTTGATATTGCCAAATCGCAAGTTCAGTTGACCGACCGTGCCGCCGAATTGTCAGGGGACCTGTGCTACTATGGCGAGTTATGGATCAGCAAGTCGTATCGCGGCAGTTGCCTAACAGCGGTCATGCCGCGCCTCATGTTTGCCATTGCGATCGCCGAATGGTCTCCAAATGTGGTATTCGGGGTCATGGAGCCTCTTGCAGCCTGTAAAGGGTTGGCAGCACGTGAGGGGTTCATGCATCTGGAACAGGGCGGGCTTCACTGGTGGGACCGCGTTTCTTCCGAAACGATGGAGGAGTGGCTGGTCTGGACTACTAAGGACGACTTCATCTTCAATATGCGAGTGTCACCACAGATGTTGTCGAGACTTTATCCAAACAGCACTGGCAAAAAATCTGCCAAGGTATCAAAAGTCGCCTGAATTTATACCGCTCCGCCCAAACGCGAGCCAATCGTTCTCCGGACCTGATCGGACGTCTGCGCCTGACAAGTCATGGGCAGCGTTCACTTGGCAATCACCGGGACGTGACGCGGATTGATTTCCCCTGATGGTCTAGGGGCCTGCACAATGGTCTTCAGATATCAGGAGACAATGACGTGGACAGGATGCGCCAACGGCAAAGTCGACGTTCCCGATATTTCTACATGACGGGAACGGTACGCGCACAAAACCTGGCGGCATTTGCGCTGGTCGCAGTTGTTGGTGCCGTCTTTGGGTTAACCGCCGCGGCGCAGGAGACCGAGAGGGATCTGGATGACGGAGACCGTCCGGTTGACACCGGGCCGGTCAAACAGGCCGAAGATCCCAGCGGGCCACGCCGACACTTTCGTTTGAAAAACCCGGCCCGTCTCAGCGGAAAAGACGCCGAGGGTCTCTACAGGGAACTCCGGCCTGATATGGCAAATCGATATCGGTTATCGGCTCAGCCGGGAGTTGCAAATTATCAATCATGGAAACGGTTCAACCGGGCGCCCTATCCGAGCGTGTCGCACGGCAACCGCTATCTCAACAACTACGGCAACCAGGCGTCACTGGCCTATGGACGGTACGAACAGGCCGGCAAACTCCCCGTCGGCTCCATACTGGCCAAAGACAGTATGACCGTGAGTAAAGACGGCAAGGCCATGCCCGGCGCCTTGTTCCTGATGGAAAAGATGGAAGCCGGCTTCAACTATGTCAGCGGCGACTGGCGTTATACCATGATCCTGCCTGACGGCAGTCTGTTCGGCACAACCAATGGCGAGGGATCAGAGCGGGTAAGGTTCTGCATTTCCTGCCATCTGGCCGTCGAAAAACAGGATCACCTGTTCTTTATCCCTGAAGAATACCGGCAAAACTGAGGGCAGGATGCAGCTTTTGCACGGCTGCTCACGTGTCTGTCACCGACTTGTGGTAAATCGCACATCGCCATTGCGTGGGGTTTCCTAGGGTCATTTTCAACGATCGCGATATATCGCGCAACCCCTGCAGGGAGACGAGCGGCCCTGCCAAGAGAGGAAACTCGAAAATGACCAAGAAAATAATGACGATTGCATTGTCTGCGGCTGTCCTTGCAGCCCTGGTTCCTGCAACTCCTTCGGCCCTCGCCGGTCCTGGCTTCAAACAGGGCGGCGGCGGTGGCGGTGGCGGTATTCCGCCCGGACCCGGCAACTTCGCACCTGGCGGCGGCGGCGGAGGAGGCGGCGGCAATGGCGGCGGCTGGGGTGGCTGGGGCGGTGGCGGCTTCGGCATTGTGATCAATCCGGCTCCGCAACGCTATTACCAGGATGACCGCATTTCCTGCCGGACCGGCAAGCGCATTGTGCGCAAATCCGGTTACCGCCGTGTCCGTGTCATCGAGTGCAGAGGCAACACCTACACCTACAAGGGTAAACGCGGGTCAAGGGTCTACCGCCTCAGCGTGGACTCTTTCGACGGCGTCATTGTAGGCCGCCGCCGGCTGTAATCGGCCCCGCGGCGTTTGGTCGGCAACACAATACCATCAAGTGCCCTCGACCCGATTGTGGTCGGGGGTTTCTTTTTTGGATGACTGGGCTTGGAGTTATTCGGACCGTGATACAGCCGGAAGAGCGAACTTGGTGATGATCTTTACGGGCAGTTTCCAGGCATCGGGTTGGTTGTAGTTGCCGGCAAACACTACAACAATCAGCCTGTTGGCAGGACTGACCATCAGGCGTTGCCCGCCATTGCCAAACCCGGCAACCCAGTAAGGCGGGGTTCCGTCCGGGCCCAGCCACCAGAAAAAACCGTAGCGAAGGCCATCGCGCAAAACGGCATGCGGCGTGAACGAAACCTGTAGCCATTCTGCCGGCACGACTTGCTTGCCTTGCCAAACCCCATTGTCAAGGATTAGGCGGCCCATCTTGGCCAGATCGTGAATGCTCAGGCGCAGCCCCGAGGCAGCAGATGGCACACCGTCGGCTCCCGCTACCGATTCGAACTCCTTGATGGCGAGGGGCGCGAACAATTTGTTTCTGGCATAGGCATCAATGGGAAGCCCGGCGCCCTGGGCGATCAGTTTTCCGATCAACGCAGTGGCCCCACCATTGTAGGTCCACCAGTCTCCTGGCTTGTTGACCATGGGACGGTCCAGCACGAAACGATAGCGGTCTTTTGCCCTTTCCATGGCAATTTCGCTGTTGCGCGGATCCGAGTAGGGCAGGTCTTCATTCCACTCGGTTCCCATCTTCATCGACAAGGCGTGGCGCACGCGTATCCTGATGCGCTGCGGATCATTGGCCAAGTCGGCATATTCGGGAAACTGCTGTATCAGGCCGTCGTCCAAGCCAGGCACAATGCCTTCGGACAAGGCGATGCCGTACAACAGGCCGGTGACACTCTTGGTCACAGACCTCAAGTCATGCAGGCTGTTCTTATTGTGTTCGATTGTGGCAAGCGGCGTACCCCAGCGCTGATCATCACCGGCGTAATGTCTTTCTGCAAGAACGGTGCCCTTGTGGATGACAAGCACGCTGTGCAGGCCGCTCAGCTGACCTGCTGCAAATGCTTTGTCGAGGTCTTGTTCCATCCTGCTGTCCTTTGCCAATGCCGGGTACATCACGATCAACAAACCCGCTGCCAGGCTGCAGATTACGTAACCGGCCTGGCGCATGATGCTTTGCATTTCAGCTGCCGCCCTGCAGGCTCTCAACGGCATGGCTCACTGCCTGACGGGTTCGTCCATCACCATCCCTGGCGGGGTCCCAGGCTGCGGTGATCGAGATCGCCACCACACGGTCCGTCGTCATCAGCTTTTCCAGTACCTGACGCATTTCTTCCGCCGACGGTCCGCCTGCGGCTGGATACAGGAATGCCGGGGCTTCGGTCGCATCGATGATGTCGCTGTCGAAATGCACATAGAGAGGACCAGGCGGCAGAGTGGCCGGGTCAAGATCATCCAGGTGCTCAACAAAGCGGATACCGGAGCTTTCGACCAGCGTCCGCTCGCCGGGATCAAGATCACGCCCGTCGCACAACACCACGCGTTCGTCATCAATCGGTTCAAGCTCTACAGCCTGCATCATGCGCTGGTCGCCGCGTCCGGTGAGCATGGCCAGCGGCATGCCGCCGAGAAACCCCGACGGTGTCGTTTCCCATGTGTTGAAGTCGCCGTGGGAATCCAACCAGATCAAAGTGGGGTGCAGGCCGTGACGCTCAAGCCCCGCCATCACCGGAATTGTCTGACAACAATCGCCCAGGACGGCGACCGGCCTGTCGCCACCCTTGGCGATGTCGGAAACGGCTGCTGCCAGATCCTGGTGAATGGGTGCAAGGCTTTCCGTCTGGTCGCCGCTGCCCGCAACCGCTGTTATGATCTTGTCACCGGGCCGGCTTATCTGGGCTACCGCATCGGACCGGCGACCCAGGAACATCGGCGAGGCAATGCGAACATCTTTCATCAAGCGTTCCTTCTGAGACGGGGCAAGCACAATGCACCCTGTTTTGGAACCCTGCGCGGAGTGGCGATGGGTAACCGCATTTCAGGTCACAGCAACTGTCACCCGATCCTGTCGGGCAGGCCTCGCCCATTGTTCCACCAGCGATTGGCATTGTCACTGTCGACATCGTAGTTTGCCCGGCTGGCCCAGTCTTCACGCACAAAAATGACCGGTTCCTCATAATGGTGGACATACAGGATCGCGTCCATCACCGTTTGCAGAACGGCTAGGTCCCGCTCTACTGAAATCTTCAATTCCACAACCGGATAGGTTTCGGTTGCCCCGGCTTCGAAGCCGTCAACGTGGGTCGTCGTGGTCGATCCGGCCTCCGGTTGCGCGGTTTCCTTGCCGATCGCCGAAATACTGGCATTTCGCTGATAGCGTCCGAAACTCAGCGGGTGCACCTGCATCACTGCGTCCAGAATTCTATCCGTGTCTTCCGGCAATGTCTGGATTTCGAGTGTCCAGACAGGGACCAGTGTTCCAGATTTTGTCTTATACCTGCCGAGGTCGTTCATGGAGCCTGCTTCCGATTGATATCATGCTGTGTTGCTCTGCATGTTACCAGCGTGCAGCTGACAACCTGCTGTCAACAAGCAGCAGGCCCAAATGGATACAGGTCACTCGCCCGGACCGGACAGGCTTTTCATGTAGGCGAGCATGTCACTGATTGTCTCGACGCTGAGTTCGAACTTCGGCATGGCCGGATGGCCGGTGACAATGCCTTCAGCGAAGGATTCGGCGAGGCTGTCTATAGGGTAGCGATTGTGCAGCGCGCGAAATGCCGGTGCTTCCGGCATGTGACTATCATCATTCAGGCCGATCGCATGGCAACGGGCACAGTTCTGTTCAACGAACGCTTTGCCCTTGGCCGCATCTCCATAGGATTGGCTGCTGGCCGGCGTGCCGGACAATGCCAGCACCAGAACAGATGCTGCAAGCGCGATCGGAATTCGAGAATCGGATTTTGTTTTCATGTTTGAATTGATAACGGTCGGCCGGCTCACATGCCTTGATCGGTGTCAAACCGGGCCCATTGGCTGCCATAACGGTTTTTGAAGGTATCAGCGTTAGTGTTTACTGAGCTAGGCACCATTTGCAAGCCAATTATCCGGAAAGGAATTCGATGTGAGCATGATGCTGACATTACGGCGTCTTTCACAAGCTGACTTGCTTGCGCTTGAGGAAAATCCTGACGAAGTCATTCCCTGGCTGCGGGATGTCGACGGCTTTGAACAGGTCGCAGCATCTGCGGAGCAGCACAGCATGGAACAGGCAATCTCGGCTGTGGGCCGTGAAGTTTGGTCCAGGTACCTGGGTGCGGAAGATTTAATACGGCCCATGATAGCGGCTGCGATAATCGACTATCTGAGGAAAAATGCAGGGCCGGAAATCAGCAGGCCGGAATACCTGGATCTGGATAAATCCTGGCATATTCTGCATACCCTGATTTCAGGGTCGCCAGACACCGGTAACACACCGGAAGCTGCCTTGCTGGGCGGGAAAGAAGTCGGGCCGAGCGGCGGTTATGGCCCGGTTCGCGTGCTACGCCCCGAACAGGTCTCAGAGTTTGCAGAGGTGCTTAAACCCCTTGATGTCGAAACGCTGAAAAAACGTGTCGACCCGGTTGCACTTCGCAAACAGGGTGTGACATTTGCGCAAACCGAGTTTGATCTGGAGCTTCTGAACTTCGAGATTGAAGATTATTTTCCCACCCTGCAGAAGTTCGTGCAGGCAACGGTCAAAAAGAAACGCGGGTTGCTTCTGATACTTGAGTAGCTGCTGTTACAGCACCTCCACATTGCCGCAGATGCTGATGGCCTGGCCGGAGATGTTGGCGCCAAGCGGTGAACACAGAAACATGGCCTGGTTGGCGACGTCCTGTGCGCTGACCATGCGGCGCAGGGACACCTTGTTGATGTATTCACGTTCCATGTCCTCGTACTCCACGCCGGCCGCCTCTGCACGCGCAGCGATCACCTTTTCAATACGTGGACCCTCTACAATGCCGGGCAGCAGCGCGTTGACCCGGATGCCGTCGGGACCCAGTTCGACAGCCAGGCTCTTGACCAGGCCGATGATGGCCCACTTGCTGGCCGCATAAGGCGTGCGCCAGGCATAGCCCAACCGGCCGGCCACCGAAGAGATGCCGACGATCGAAGCCTGGGTAGATTGTTTGAGCAGCGGCACGGCGAGCCGGGCGCAGTAGAACTGACCGTTGAGATTGACATCAATAGTATCGCGCCATGCTTGCGTTTCCAGTTCATCGATACCACCCGTCGGCCCGGCAATACCGGCATTGTTGATCAGCACATCCAGCCCGCCCAAATGGGTTTTGACCCCTTCGAACAACTCGACAACCTGCTTTTCATCGGAAACGTCGCAATTTGTGGTGCCCCAGCCGGGAAAACTGCGCCTGCAATCAGCAAGTGCTGCATTGGAAACATCACACACATGCAGCCGTGCGCCGGCAGCCGAAAATGCCTCTGCTATCACCCGGCCGATACCGCTGCCACCTGCTGTCACCAGCACGCGGAGGCCCGGTTTCAATCCCATTGTCTCAGTCATGTTTCGATAGTCCTGCCTTGTCAGAAACCAACCTGGTCTCCACCCTTCAGATCAAGCATTGCCCGGGCCTCGTCGGGGGTTGCCACGTCCAGCGACAAGCCTTCCAGGACCTGGCGCATCTTGGCAACCTGGTCGGCATTGGATTTTGCCAGCTCACCCGGCGCAATCCATAATGAGTCTTCCAGCCCGACGCGCACATTGGCACCTTGTGCTGCGCCCATGGACGCAAGCGGAATCTGGTTCCGCCCTGCGCCCAGGATGGACCAGCGGTAGCTGTCGCCGAACAATCTGTCGGCCGTGCGCTTCATGTGCATCAGGTCTTCCGGGTGGGCGCCGATACCGCCGAGCAAGCCGAATACCGACTGGATGAATAACGGCGTGCGCGCCAGCCCACGGTCGACGAAATGGGCCAGGTTATACAGGTGGGAAATATCATAACACTCAAACTCGAACCGGGTGCCGTTGTCATTGCCGACCCGCAGGATCGTCTCGATGTCGTTGAAGGTATTCTTGAACACCAGGTCGCGGGAGTTTTCCAGATGCGCGCGCTCCCAGTCGTGAGTGAAATCCGAAAACCGGTCAAGCATGGGATAAAGCCCGAAGTTCATCGATCCCATATTCATGGAAGCGACTTCCGGCTTGAACACCGCTGCAGGACGCATACGTTCTTCCACCGTCATGTGCGGGCTGCCGCCAGTGGTGATGTTGATCACTGCTTTGCTGGATTGTTTGATGCGCGGCAGGAATTTTTCGAATACTCTCGGGTCCTGTGTGGGACGCCCGGTCTCCGGATCACGGGCATGCAGGTGGATAATCGCGGCACCTGCTTCGGCGGCCGCAATGCCGGCTTCGGCTATCTGGTCCGGCGTGACCGGCAGATGCGGTGACATGGACGGTGTATGAATGGCGCCGGTGACAGCACAGGTGATGATGACTTTTCGTTTCGGCTTTGCCATGGGGGGTTGATGTTCCTGTTAGCATGGAGGTGAGCGATGATGATCATGCAAGGGTCTGAGGGTCAATGATGCTATAACTGCGTCGTTTTAGGTCGGGGCTGGGATGAATATTGCACTGACGCCCGTCGCCCGGGCCTGAAACATGAAAACATTTGTCACATCCTGGATCACCTACCATGCACTTTCCATGGATGAATTGCCTGGCGTCGCTGTGTCTGGTTGCGGTGTTTCGGCGCTCGGGGAAGAAGATGCGCTCCAGTTGTTGCTGACATGGGTATTTGCTGGCCGGGACCTGCCTGAAAACCTTTTAATCAGTGTTGTTCGCTCGCAGGCTGAGCTTCATCAGAAGCATGTTTTGCCGAACTCGGGCAATATGTTGCGGCGCGGTGTGTGGTTTCCGTAGGGACAAGAATTGTTATAACAAAGATGCAAATCCACGCTTGACCTCAGTTCCCAATGCCAGCACATTTTCAGCGTATTGTTTGCCTATAGAGGATGATCGTTATCCTTCCTACAGCGGAGAAATCGCTTGGACGTAGTTTTAGCAGGTATGTCCACGGTTGTTCCTAACGCCAAACTACCACAAGATCTGGTTTTGGATTGGGCTCGCCGAACCCTGGGCAGCAAGTTTGCCCAGTTTGAGCGTATGTCGAAAGCATTCGACAATGCCGGCATTGAGTCCCGCTACGCCGTGGCGGACATGTCCTGGTTCGAAACGCCGAAATCCTGGCCGGAACGCAACACGGTTTATCTCGAAGGTGCGACGCAATTGTTCATCAAGGCAGCAACCGGTGCCCTGGACGACGCCGGGTGGGAAGCGGACGAAGTTGATGCCATCGTTACCGTGTCTTCCACCGGCATAGCTACGCCGACACTTGAGGCGCGCGCCCACCTTGAACTGGGATTTCGTGAAGATGTGACCCGCATACCCGTCTTCGGGTTGGGTTGCGCAGGCGGTGTGTCAGGCCTCGCAATCGCGCGGGATTTTGCCGCCGCCCACGAGGGCACACGGGTGCTTATGGTTGCGGTTGAAGCCTGCACCGTGTCGTTCTGCGCAGGCACGCCGCGCAAGGCTGATATTATCGGTTCGGCCATATTCGGTGATGGTGCCGCGGCCGTGTGTGTCACCAGCGAAAATGGAAGCCTGAACGGACACAATGGCCACAACGGTGTTAATGGTCATGGTGGCCATAGTGGGCATAACGGCCACCACATACGCAATGGACACAACGGCAGCAATGGTCATGCAGGCGTCAACGGCAGCAATGGCCATACAGGCGTCAACGGCAGCAATGGCCATGTAGGCGTCAACGGCAGCAACGGTCAAAAGGGCCATAACCTGCACAATGGCAACAAGATTCTGATCGGCAGAGGGTCGCAGAAGATGTGGCCGGACACCCTGTCGATCATGGGCTGGGAAGTTGATGAAGACAGCCTCGGGGTGGTGTTTGACAAGTCGATTCCGACCTTCACCGAAGAAAACTTTTCGTCTGCTGTCAGTGGTGCCCTGGCGAAACTCGGCAAGGACATTTCCCAGATTGACCGTTTTGTCTGCCACCCCGGCGGCACCAAGGTTATTCAGGCGATTGAACAATGCCTCGAACTACAACCTGACAGCCTGGACGAGGAGCGTGACGTGTTGCGCAATTTTGGCAACATGTCGGCCCCTACTGTTTTGTTTGTGCTGCAACAGGTACTGGAGAAGGATCAGACCGGCGACATGCTGATGTGCGCGCTGGGGCCCGGGTTTACCGCGTCATTCCTGCCGATCTCAAGGGCGTAGAATGTCGATATCGGTTCCTGCCTTGTGCCTTTTGATCTTTCTTGTGGTCCAGCGGCTGGGCGAACTGGTGTTGGCGCGGCGAAACACCCGCAGATTGCTGGAAAAAGGCGCCTTTGAAACCGGCTCGGAGCATTATCCCCTGATGATCGCGCTGCACGCATCCTGGCTCGTGGCCCTGGTGTACTATGGCATCGATCAGCCGGTGTCCATCGGCTGGCTGGCAGTGTTTGCCGTGTTGCAGCTGTTGCGCGCCTGGATCATCCTGAGCCTTGGCGGCAGATGGACGACAAGGATCATTGTCCTCAGTGACCCGCTTGTCACCAGCGGGCCGTTCGCCTGGGTCAAGCATCCCAATTACCTGGTGGTAATCGCGGAAATCCTGACCGTGCCGATGATCCTCGGCTTGCCGGTCGTGGCAGCCGTATTTTCCGCCCTGAATGCTGCCATGCTGACGATACGCATAAGTGCCGAGGAAGCCGCCATCAGGCGCTACAGGTGATCACATCTCGCTCTGGGACGACTGATCCGTCCGGCGCACAAAGGGGATGAGTAAAATCCCGATCGCCGTCAGGGCAGCCAGCATGGCCCAGGCATCGTTGATGGCCAGGGTGAGGCCAGCCTTTTCCACCTCCGGACGGATCAACTCGACGATGCTTTCAGGCGGCACGAATGCGACCGATGGTATTTCATGTATGGAGATATCGGCGAATGCGGCTGCGTCCGGATCCAGTTCAACCAGTTTCTGGCCGATGTCCTTGGAATGCATTTCGACCCGCTGCCAGATCACCGTGTCGATAAGGGCAACGCCGATGGCTCCGCCAAGGTTGCGCATCAGGTTGAACAGAGCGCTGCCGTCAGGAACCTTGTCTTCGGCGAGCAATCCCAGTGCTATGCGGGTCGGCGGCAGCAGGCAGAACATGATGGCGCTTCCGCGCAACACTTGCGGCCAGAACATGCCGTCAAAGTCCGTCGCCGCCGTCTGAAAGAAGCTCCAGCCGAGACCTGCCGCAAAGCACAGGAATCCACCCGCCGTCAGAATTCTCGCATCTATGCGTTGTTCCAGCTTGACCGCCACCGGGGCTGCCAGCAATTGTGCAACACCGGTCACCAGCATCACCAGCCCGATGTCCAGCGGGCCATGCCCGCGCACCAGGCCCAGGAACACCGGCATCAGGTAGACCGAGCCGAACAGGCCCATGCCGAAGATGAAACTGAGCGCACAGGCAATGGCGAAGTTCCGGTCGCGAAACAGGCCCAGGTCTGCGATCGGCAGGTCCCGGCGAAGTGACCGCACCACAAAGCCTGACAGCGACACGATCACCGTCGCCAGCAGGCAAAGGATGAGCAGGGACGTCCAGCCCCGCTCGGGTGCCTCTTTGAGTGAGATTTCCAGGAATGCCAGACCCAGCGCCAGTGCGGCAAGTCCGAGCCAGTCCATGCGCCGCAGCAATCTCAGGTCACCGGGAGTTCTTGGCAGCAGGACAGCTGCCACGGCGATCGAGGCTATGCCGGGCAGCACATTGACGAGGAACAGCCAAGGCCAGCTGTAGGTCTGGGTGATGAAACCGCCAACTGTTGGCCCCAGTGTCGGCGCCAACACTGCCAGCACGCCCGCAATGGTGGTTGCTATGCCCTGCTGGCGCACGGGGAACATCAGGAACACGGCCGAAAACACCAGCGGAATAAGGCATCCACCGGCCAGTCCCTGCAGGATGCGGAACAAAATCAGGGTGTTGAAGTCAGGGCTGAAGGCGCAGCCAATGGAAGCCAGGGTGAACAGGGTAAGCGCACCGAGGAACAGCCTGCGTCCGGACAGGGCGCGCGACAGCAGGCCGGTAAGCGGTATGGCGATCACCTCGGCGATCAGGTAGGCGGTCTGGATCCAGCTCATCCGGTCCGGCGATATATTGAGCGCGTCGCGGATTGCCGGCAGGGAAGTCGCTACAATCTGGATGTCCAGAATAGCCATGAACATGCCGACGCACATGGCTGAAAATCCAGCCCAGGTCCGCCAGCCCACGCGATCGTGCAATATCCCTGCCTGCGTGGTCGTCACTTTGCTGAGGCTGAAGCTGCCGCCGAGCCTGGTATCACAACGGCTGTAGGCTTGATGGTCACGGAAAATACCCCTTCATGACGGATCGGTTTTTGAAAGTAGCGCATATTGTAACGGGCATTTCCACACCCTTGTTCGCACCACATCCGATGATGCCTACATCAATTCGACAAGCCGATGGCATTGGGACGCTGGTAATTTAGTGTAGCCGCCACTCCGCATCGACCTTGCGCAACTCGGCCGGACCTATGAGTTTCTTGTGCGCAACGCGGACCTCTGCCAGCGGGCCGTCGAGATTCTCGATCCAGAAATCCAGAAACCGCACCAGCCGGGGAAAGCGTGGTGCGAGATCATATTCCTGCCAGACATAACTCTGCAGCAAATTGCGATGGTCGGGCATTCGGTAGGTAATTTCCGCCGTCGTCAGGCTCCAGCCGAGAAGCTGGCAGTGCAGTTGGTTTTCGAGCATGGTTTTCCTTTCACCGTGAAAACAGCCGCTCCGCAGGCCAATCTTCAAAGTGAGTCGCCCGGGAACAACCGGTTCAGTATATCGATAGAAAAGAAAACGGCTATATTTTTCAGGTGTTTAGCAGCCGTCCTTGTGGACTGCTAACAATGGTTGGTCAAAAGTCTTGTCGTGACAGGCTGAGTTCGGAAGTGCCGCCCGACTGTTGCTACACTCCCGCCGCGACCTCGATCAACAATTCCGGGCTCGCCCGGGCTGCGACCACCAGCGTCGTCACGGCCGGTGGCTGGTCCGAGCCCCACCTTTATGTTACGAACTTTGCCCAGCATGGCCAGGTTTTCCGCGTCGTTCAGGTAATTGGTCCCCCGAAACATCCAGACCCACGTCATGCCTGCATCTGCCAGCAGGGCCTCCACATTGGCCATGGCCTGATTGCATTGGGTATACGCTGGTAACGAAAACTTTGCAGTTCGTTGATAACCTCACGTTAGTAAGTTCCGTGTTCAGACGAAAGCAGCAGAGATGAGCGTACCCCAGTATGACGAAGCCGATGAAACGGTTAAAAAAACCGACTTCACCTCATCTGGCCCTTTCCGGATCCTGCTGATCGGGGCAAAGGCCTCGATTATCCTGTTCGTGGTCAGCGCGCTTCTCCGGCTTTAAACGGCATCTCGGTTAGCCGCTTTCAACCGTGGCTTCGGCCCACAGCAGCCTCAGGGTATGGTCTTGTCGAGCCCGCGCGGGATGCGTTTTTCCCGATCGTAGAACGGCAGGCCGACAATCTCGCAGTCAACGTTCTCACCTTGCCCTGTTCGCATGGCGAGTGTTTTGCCGGCCCAGTCTCCGGCCGCCCGGAAGCGCGCATAACCGATGCCGCAGTCCAGGAAGGGTGACCATGCACCGGCGGTGATGTGAGCCACCTCATCTTCTCCATCCAGGATTTGACCGTGATAAACCGGTATGGCTTGTGCGCACTTGACGCCGAAAATTTGCGTGCCCGGCTTGCCGTCAAGCAGTGCGTTCCGGCCGATGAAGTCCTCCTTGTCCAGGTCCAAGAAGGCATCCAGTCCGGCCTCGAACGGCGTCATGAACAGGTCAAAATCCGTGCCATTGTCCAGAATGCCTGCTTCCAGCCGGCGGATCTCCATAGAGGAAATACTGCCGACCATCATGCCGTGAGGGCCACCGGTGTCCACCAGATGCTGCCACAGACGCGGGCAATCGGTTGCGTCTCCCAGAGTGTAGATTTCGAAACCAAGTTCTCCGGTCCATCCAGTGCGGGAAACGTAAACCTCCTGGCCGCCGATACTGAAAAACCCGGAGTGAAAGTAGCCCATGGCGACATCAACTGCCCCGCCGGATGCAGCGTGCAGGATGTCGAACGATGTCGGCCCCTGTATCTGCAAGACCCGCGAATTGGGATCAGAGATGGTCACGTCAAAACCGTCGCTGTGGGCGTGAAGCCAGGCTTCCAGCGCACCGTCGGGCTGTACATACCAGAACCTGTCCTGCGCCAGCCTGAACAAGATACCGTCCATGAACACACCGCCTTTCGGCGTACAGGCAATGGCATAGCGGCCCCGGCCTTGCTTCAGGCTGGATATGTTGCGGGCAAATACACGTTCCAGGAATGCCACCGAGTCGGGGCCGGAAATTTCCACTGGACGTTCCGGCACATCGTACAGAACAGCCTGTCGGCGCAGAGCCCAGTAGACCTCGGTGACATCTTCACCATTGAACACGCTGTAATAGCGTCCGGCATAAACGCCCATTACCGTGTGCTCATTGGCCCAGCAGTCATGAAACGGTGAAAGTTCAAAACGCCGGCTGCTCACGCGAACCGTTTGCTGCCGGTCGGAATGGATAGAATTACTCATCGATTTCCCCTGTGACATGAACTGATAACCGGTCGGAAAAGTATTGATTTTCCGACCATCAGCAAAATCATTTGATCTGCACTATAAAGTTAGTTTATCTACCTTTTTAAATGAGTGACTGGCTACCATCGCTGAACGCTCTGAAGGCGTTCGAAACTGTAACGAGGCATCTGAACTATGCCCGTGCCGCTGAAGAATTGCGCGTGACACCGGCGGCGGTGAAACAACTGGTGAGCAAACTGGAGGACGCGCTTGGCACCAGGCTGGTCAAGCGCAGCGGGCGTGGTCTGGAGTTGACGGCGTCGGGACAGTCCGGTTGCAAGATGCTCACCTCCGGATTCGGCCTGGTTCGCGAGGCGGTCGATACAATGCGCACACCGGATACGCGTAAACGGCTGATCGTTTCGGTTGAACCATCCTTCGCCACGGCCTGGCTTGTTCCGAGACTCGAAGGGTTTCGCGCAAGCAATGACGAGGTTGATGTGCTGATAGATTCCTCGCTGAAGATCGTCGATCTTGAAAACGGTGCGGCAGATATTGCTGTCCGGTTTGGACAGGCGCCCCAGCGCGACCTTGTTTCCCATCGGCTGTTTGATGAAAAGCTTTGCGCGTTCTGCAGCCCTTCGCTTGCACAAGGGCCGCACAAACTGAATACAATTGATGACCTCCAGCACGTCACGCTACTGCATTGGGATCTGTCTGAGTTTGATTGGGCACGCGCCACCAGGCGCTGGATGGGCTGGCAGCCTTGGCTCAAGGACGTGGGGGCCGATCATATCAACTCCACAGCCGGGGTGCGCTTCAGTGACTACAATCTCGGTGTTCAGGCGGCCATCGCCGGGCAGGGGGTGGTGCTGGGAAGCCTGCCCGTCTTGCATGACCTGGTTGCGGCAAATCTGCTTGTCTCACCGTTTCCCGAGCGGGTCATCACCGACATTGGTTATGATCTGGTGACAACGCGGCGAGCCCTGCAGAGGGCCGAGGTGCAGAGCTTCATGGACTGGATTATTGCAGAGGCATCTATTCAGGCCTAATTCACCATGGATCAGCGAACGGCTGAAATCAGGCGAATTCCCTGCCGGCGATACCATGTTTTCAGAAATATGTTCAGACGCCGCCAAGGAAATGCTGTTGTCATGCGTCCAATGACAGAACATGCGAATGAATACGAGTGACAGTGAACTGGCCGCACAGGCCGCAAGTGGCGATAGGGCGGCATTCCAGGTGCTGCTGGAACGTCACTATGACAGCATATTCCGGGTCGCGCTGCGCTTTACCGGTGTGCGCGAGGATGCCGAAGACGTGGCGCAAACGGTGTGTACGTCGCTTGCGGCAAAACTGCGCTCGTTTAAGGGTGAAGCGCGGTTCACCACCTGGCTGTACCGTATCGTGGTCAACGCGTCGCAGGATTTTCACCGCAGGCAAAGCGCTACCGCCCGCCTGCACCAGGCCTATGGCGAAGTCTCCGAACTGGCCAGGGGCGCGCAAGCCGAAACGGCCCGCGAACTGGCCTGGTTGTACGACGCGTTGCGGCAAGTCGGCCCCGATTTGCGTGAAACCGCAGTGCTGGTGCTGGCCGAAGGCCTCAGCCACGCGGAAGCCGCAGAGGTGCTCGATATCAAGGAATCCACCGTGTCATGGCGCATGCATGAATTGCGCAAGGAATTGAAAACGCTCGCGAAAGCAGAAGCATGAACGACGAACTGAACAGAATGAAACAGGCGTTTGAGCGGCAGGCAGCCGTTGGTCCAAGTGATGCTGCGCGTCAAGCTGCCATGCGGGCAGCCACGGACGCGTTTGAGCAGGAAAATTCTGAAGTCCGCAAAGGATCCACCATCGGCAGCCGTCTCAGGGAGCGGGGCATTCATTTGCTTAACGCACTCAAGAGGAGACCTTTCATGGATCTTGCACACCCGAAATTGACACACCTGATGGCCGGCGGCGCGAGCCTTGCTGTAGTGGCCGTTGCTGTTGTCGGCCTCGATCACATCCGGCCCGACACGGTATCCACACCGCTGCAAACCAAGCTCGACGTGACCGCACCTGCGGATGAAAACGATATTGCTGCGGCATCGCCGGATAGCGCACCTGTCGCGCGGTTGGAAGAAAGCCTGCCAAAAACAAAAGAAGCCAGGAAACAACAGCCTGGCGCTATGCAATTGTCCAAGCGGGAGAACGAGGCTGCAACCAGTTTCTCACGCCAGATCGTTGGAGGCATTGTTGCAAATGAGCCGACGTCAGGTTTGCGCAGCCGTGACGATACTGCGGCCCCGCAGTACCGGGATCAGGGTCGGGACAAGTTCTCCGACATCACCCCCAATCCGCTAAAGGTCGTCACGGAAGATCCGGTCTCAACTTTCTCCATTGACGTTGATACGGCGTCCTATGCCTTCGCGCGCAAGGCTCTGAACAATGGCGTATTGCCGCAAAAGGACGCTGTGCGTGTCGAGGAGATGGTCAACTACTTTGACTATGGCTACCAGGCGCCTGAGAACCGTGAGCAACCGTTCAAGGCCAATGTGTCGGTGATGCCGACACCGTGGAACACCAACACCAAGCTGCTGCGTATCGGCATCAAGGGATTTGAGCTGCCGAAGACGGAAGCGCCCAAGGCCAACCTGGTGTTTCTGGTAGATACCTCGGGTTCGATGAATGCGCCGGACAAGCTGCCGCTGCTGCTCAATTCCTTCAAGCTGCTGCTGTCGTCTCTGAAACCGGATGACACGGTGGCCATCGTTACGTATGCGGGCTCTGCCGGCACGGTGCTGGAGCCGACCAGGGTGGCAGACCGGAACAAGATTCTGTCTGCGCTTGAGCGGCTGAATGCCGGCGGCTCGACTGCTGGCGCAGAGGGTATCCGCCAGGCCTACCAGCTTGCCGAACGCCAGATCGACAAGGACGGTGTCAACCGGGTCATCCTGGCTACAGACGGTGATTTCAATGTGGGCATTTCGGACACCGGTGAGCTGAAGAGCTTCATTGAACGCAAGCGCGCATCCGGCGTCACCCTGTCGGTGCTGGGCTTTGGCCGTGGCAATTACAATGACGAGCTGATGCAGGCGCTGGCCCAGAATGGCAACGGCAATGCCGCCTATATCGACACGCTGAACGAAGCCCGCAAGGTCCTGGTGGAAGAGGCGGGCTCGACCCTGTTCACCATCGCCAGGGACGTGAAACTGCAGCTTGAGTTCAATCCGGCGACCGTCAGCGAGTATCGTCTGATCGGCTACGAGACGCGGCTTTTGAACCGCGAGGATTTTAACAACGACAAGATCGATGCCGGAGACATCGGTGCCGGACACACGGTAACCGCGCTGTACGAGATTACGCCGGTTGGTGCTGAAGGCCGGTTGGTAGATGATCTGCGTTACCAGTCTGAACCTGCAAAACCCGGTGGCGGAAGCGCCGACGAATATGCCTTCATGAAAATCCGCTACAAGCTGCCGGGAAGTGATACCAGCACCCTGATTTCCGCGCCGGTGACACAGGACGCGGAAACGGCATCCATAGAAAGTGCGTCACGCGATGACCGGTTTGCCGCATCAGTGGCCGCCTTCGGCCAAGTGCTCAGAGGCGGCCGCCATACTGGCAGTTTCTCCTATGACGACGTGGTTTCACTGGCGCAATCAGCCAAGGGTGAAGACCGGTTCGGCTACCGGGCCGAGTTCATCAACCTGGTGCGGCTGGCAAGATCTGCGGCTGCCCTGGAGCCCGGCAAGCAATAGTGCAGCGATGGTTCCTGCGGGACAACCGCAGGGACCAGATCACCTACAATCAAGGAGTTTGAACAATGTGTAGTAAAACCACAAAGGCGCTCGCGGTTACAGCCCTGATGACCATTGCCCTGAGCGTGACCAGCGTCTCGTCTCAAGGTGAAGCCAGGTCTCTGGCTGCTCCCGCTTCGACGATCGTCAACATAAACGTCAGCTTCGACATGCAGATGTCGCTTGCCGGCAATGACATGACGACCCTGTCGGATGCCCAGATCCGAGGCAGGAAAATGATCTACAGGCAGGCGGTTACCGAATGTCCCGTTCTGCTGGACACCATTGCCGCGACCTGCAGGTTGACCAGGCTGAACGTATCCACCCGGGTCAATCGGCAGAAGGCCCACCAGGACCAGATCCTCCACCTGAACGGCAATGCCCAGTTCGCAATAACTCTGCGTGACGCGGGCTAGGTGACCCGGCACAATCTGGCGCTCTTGTTCCTCCGCCTCCTGCCACCTACATCAACACGGACATAAGGAGTGCGGGTATGAGCCGGAAACCTTTACATCTGAAACGCAAAGACTGGGCATCGGACGACCGTCTCTGGAAAGGCGTGCTGCAGGGCAAGGAGCTTGGCACCGATGTTACGGTACTGTTCTATGCGACCGAAGAAACCGGTGTTGGCCCGAAATGGCATGTTCATCCGTACGACGAGATATTCATTGTCCGGGTCGGCAGGGCCCTGTTCACAATCGGTGAGACGAAGATCGAGGCCCAGGCGGGCGAGGTGTTGCTGGGCCCAGCCAACATTCCGCACAAATATGTGAACCTCGGGCCCGGACTGCTCGAGACGACGGACATCCATGTCAGTGACAGATGGATCCAGACCGATCTTGATGATCCTGAATTGATTGAAGACTGACCGGTTGTGTCATCAACGCGTGGCCTTCCTGATCTGGAGACGCAAACGTGGCGTGGGTAAAATGAGAGCGGTGAATTCTGTTGCATGAAAGGACGCCGCGCGCATGATTTGGACTTCCGACATCGTCATCTACCGATTGATCCGAGCTGCCGACACCATCAGGCGATTGCCTGGCGGCGGGCTTCGGCCTGCCGGCTTTACCTCAGCCTGGCCAATAGTGCGCGATGAGTGGGCGGACCAGCTGGCCCGTGTCGGCTCGGAAGAAACCCGCGACCGGAACCGGGCGCGCCTGTCGCCGCCGCGCCCCGGCGAGATTGACCGCATGTATCAATGCATGGACTGGATGAGCCATGTCAGCGAGCCTCCGTACCGCAAGGCGCTGTTGATCTACTGCCGTGACAAGGCGCATGGCCGGCGATTTTCCAGATCCTGCAAAACACTCGGCTGGAACCGGCGGACCGCCTACAACCGAAAAGACAAGGCCGCACAACAGGTTGCATCGACACTTCACAAGAACGCAGTTCCCTTGCTCCAGGCCGACATTGACGCGGTTGCACAAATGGCGGCAAAGCACATGCACAACAACGCTAAAACGGGCAACCGTGCGCGGCCGCCGAAGTCGTGGATTGCTGAAGGTACGAAACCAGAGATGTTCGTGCCTGAACCTGCTGAATAGGTCACTTGTTTATCGCTCACGCAAGCAGGCTTCGCCTGCGCTCCGCGGGGGCGCACTTCGTGCGGCGGCCGGTCGGCCTTGCCTCGGCAAGTTCCGTGCCTCGGAGGGCAATTTATTAGAACCGTCATCCCAGCGAAGGCTGGGTCCAGTTCCAGTCCGGACACTGTAGCCGATGAAGGATGGATTCCAGCCTTCGCTGGAATGACGTCCGCACAAGGCTTGTTCAGGGTCGGAGAACGGCCTGAGCGAAGCGAAGAAAGCTGTTCGACCACCAAAAGGCCTGCTTGCGTGAGCGGTAACAACAAAAGGAACCACAATCATGATCATCAAGGATGGTTACACTTACGTGGCCGGTACGCATAAATCCGACATTGCGGATCTGCCCCGGACCGCATCTGCGGTGCGCGTCACCGTTCCGCAAGCCGCATCCGCTGTCGTGCTTTCCGTTTGGATGGACGGTGACGACACGGCTGTGCCGCTGACCTTCCTGCCCGGACACAATGGCTGGGAACCGGTGCGCGTCCGGCGCATTCTTGCTAGCGGCACATCTGGTGACGCTGAGCCCGGCGTGGAAATTGTGCTGGCCACGGCCGGAGAACCGTCGGGCGCATTTTAGGTTGCCGAAATGCCGGCATTCAAACCATCCGAGACTGATCGGCTCAGGGTTATGATGCTTGTTGTTTGCGGGATTGCCCGGGAAAAGATCGCCGGCCATCTCGGTATCTCTGAACCAGCCCTGCACCGGCACTTTGTCGATGAACTGAACAACGGCAAGGACATTGCCAACGCAGCCGTTGCCGGCAGCCTGTACAAGAACGCTGTCGACGGCACGGTGAGCGCGCAGATTTTCTGGATGAAAACCATCGCCAGGTGGGGTGGCAAGAACA
>JBPCVV010000353.1:0-8426 GCA_051010195.1 Anderseniella sp.
AGACAATACGGTTTTCGCCCCGCTGATCGGACGCATGGCATTGCACCAGTTGGGTGTCAGGTTAACCCAGTTTTCAGATCATGTGCACGGTGAGGGCCATACCTGGCTTGGAAAACTGACCGCGCAGCAAATGAACTTTGCACTGGAAAATCGCTATACTGCCTCGCGAATAATCAGCGGACCATCAACGCATTTCAGTGCAACGCGCAAACTTGCTGGATCAACCCGGTCCGACACGGCGGTTTTCATGAACAACAATGCCTTCATCGGACGGCGTTTCGCCTGCACGAGGTTGAACGAACAATTGTGCTTCGTACAGGCGACTGCAACATTGACCATGACGCGGCTTTACAATGCCACAGTTGTTCCACTGACAGTGCTGGAAACAAAGCCATTTCAAAAATTCTCCGTGCGGTTTCACCAACCGCTTGAAGCGGACATGAGCCTTTCCAGAGATGATGATATCAGGCGAATGGCATTGCTTTCCACTCAACGTCAGATGTCAGCAATCAAAGATAACCCGGGGCAGTGGTTGTGCTGGACAAGCGGGCAGTTCGCACAGCCTATCGATGGGAAACTGCACAGGCCGGCGATGTAATGGCGATGACTCCGGCATTTACCACTATAGTGTGAGATGGGTTGTCCCATCCTGAAACTGAATGCGTGAACAAACAATATGAAGCTCATCTGCTACTCCCTCGAAGGAAAGCAAATTGACGTGCAGGCTGCCAGTGCCGAACGCTCGTGGATCGACGATACACGCGACCAGTTTGCCAAACGCTGCCTGCCTCTCATGGTCGCCAATGCACACGGCTGGCAGATCCGCCTGATCGACGGATGCCGGCTCAAGTGGAACGGGGGCAACCTGCCCGGCAGCCTGAAAGTCGAAACTGACTCGGGTACTGATGATGTTGTTGTCAGTCACTTTGGAAATGGCATTGTGACTTTCAAGGTTCACTGCCTCTTCCGCACAGATCCTGGGATCAATTTGTGGGTCACCGGGCCGGTAAACAGCTTCAAGGACGGCGTTCAAGCCATCAGCGGACTGCTTGAAACAGACTGGATGCCGTATACTTTCACGATGAACTGGAAGATGACGCGAAAACGCAAATGGATACGGTTTGAAAAAGGTGATCCCATTGCGCAATTGTTTCCTGTTCCACGAGGTATTGTCGACACGACTGAACCGAAGTTACGCCGTCTGGCGGATGACGAAGCATTGAATGAGATGGTCCTTGGTTGGCAGCAATCACGGCGGGAGTTTATTGACGCGCTGAAAGCCCGAGATCCTGCGGCACTCAACCAGATATGGCAGAAGGACTATTTCCGAGGTCAGTATCCGGATGGCAGTCCAGGGTGCGCGGAACACCAGACCAGAATCAGGCCCAAGCCATTCAAGCCCGACTGACATCACCGACCGGGAAGATGGCCGGCCACCGCCACTGGTCCTGTGGTCAACTTTTGATTAGTTTCACACTGCCTAGTTGCACTTTCGCCAGTGACTATGCGGGTGCTTCAATTCCCGATTCACGGTGGCACCGCCTGCCCGGACATTTTCATGGTCAAACACATCCACATTCTGACATCGAGAGGCGAGCGACTGCAGCGCATACACCTGATGGCAGTGCTGGCGTCTATCTGGCGCGAGAACGGCAGTTCGATATCCTTTGGAGATCGCCCGCCGCCGCAGACGGACGTGGTGATTTCACATACGGACTATTCGGTTGTCGGAGATGACTTCTTCAGCAAGGTCGACAAAGCACTGCCGGTGATCAACAGCAAGGCGCGCAACATCCTGAAAACGGCTGTCAGCCAGATGTTGATTACCCGCGACAGCACATGGACCGGACCGGTGATCGTCAAAACCAACGCCAATGCACATGCCGGCGAGGAATACGTCTACCACCGGCTTGATGTTCCCAGGCTGTTGAAGATCCTGGCAGGCAGGGTAATGCCATGGCAATGGACCGGTGACCTGCCGCTGCGCCGATACCCCATACTGGACAGCATTGATCGTGTGCCGGGCTGGGTATGGCAGGACGACCGGTTTGTCGTTGAAAGGTTCATGCCAGAGCGCGATGGAGAGCTGTATGTCCTGAGGCTGTGGATGTTCTTCGGCAGCAAGGAATACTGCATGCGGGTTTGCAGCGAACTGCCGATTGTCAAGAGCCGGAAACTGGTGAGTGTCGACCTGATCGACGATGTACCCGACCAGGTGCGCGAGATCCGCCGGACACTCGGCCTGGATTTCGGCAAGATCGATTTTGTCATGCATGATGGCAAGCCGCTGGTCTTTGATGTCAACAAGACGCCGACCGTATTTCTGAACAAGTCGGGCAAGCCCGGCGCCTATGTCCGCAGTCTTGCCGATGGTCTCGAGGGGTTGATCGCGTGAGTTTGCCTGTGAGGACACTGGATCAACTGTATCCCGACGGTTGCTTTTTCTGCGCACGAACGACGCGTGAAACGATGCGCTGGAACGTGAAAGACGTCGGCAAACTGCCTGCATACCGGCTGGACGCCACACCGGCCCAGCTGCTGGGGTTTGCCGGGCAAATGCCGTTTGTCGCTCACGAAGCGGCCAGCACCCCGGAGATAACAGACTTCATGGTGTCGTGCGGTCTTCCGCGTCCGGCTCGCGTTCTGAGATACCGGACCGCGGCCGAAGCCGCCTCGCTTGCGCTGGACCTGATCGGCCAGGGCAGGAAGATGACCTACAATTTCGGTGTTCTGCCGGAACTGGAGGCGCCCGAGGGACTGCAAACGCCGCTGAAGCAGTTCATGCAAATGAACGACAAGGCAAGTCTGCCGGACCTTGTTGACCCGCAATACCTGCCGCCACGCACTGTGTACCCGATTGGTGAACTTGCAGAACTCAGCTCAAAAACCAGCGCAGGTCCGGTTTTCCTGAAGGTGGCGGGAGAAGTGTCAGCCGGAGGCGGCGCGGCGGTCAGGTATTGTGCCGGGCAACCTGACCTGGATGCTGCGGTGCTGGAATTCAGGCAACGCCTGGGTTGCCATGACACGGTTATCCTGGAAAAGGAAATCGCCGCACGGCGAAGCTGGTGTGTCGGGGTCTGCATTGGGGACACCAAGGTGGAAAGTCTCGGGGCCTCGATCCAGCTGTTCAGTGCGCCGGCTGAGCAAACGGGCAATCTGCTGATGCCGGACGATGTTCCTGCCGACATAACCCGGATCGCACTGGATATTGCGGGGCGCGCGGGCCGGGCGGGTTTCAGGGGGATCGCCGGATTTGACATCGGCGAGGTGCCCGGCAGGCAGCCGGTGGTTTTCGACCTCAATTTCCGGCCCAACAGTTCCACAGGCCTGGTGCTGGCAGGCCGTGCAGCGCAGCGGCGAACCGGCCTCCCGGTCGTGCAGAGTTTCTTTCTGCGCCACGACGGGCCATTGGCGGAGTTGCTTGATGCGGTACAGGGCGAAGCGGGCGCCGGACGCATCATCCCCGGCAGTGTTTTCGACGCTGAAGCCTACAAAGCCACCGTATCAGATCCGGCCACACGTTCATGCCTGGACGGCTGGTTCCTGGCAGAAAGCAGTTCCGAAACAGCAGAATGGCCAGGCATCGTTGCTCGGCGGCTGGCCCGCACCTGAATTGACAAGCCCGGGCTGTTTGCCGCCTTCGGCCACAGCCACTATGGTCTCGGCATGGCGCCGGCAACCGCCCGGCTGATTGCCGGCATGGTCGATGGTGCGGTCAGTAATACGGAAATGTCAGCCTTTTCACCCAACCGGTTTCGCTGATGCCGGTTTGGAGTTGACCAGGCCAACCAATCCCGGAAAAATACCGTTATGACATTCTCGCTCTATTACGCTGAAAACAGTGCCGCCATGGGGGTGCGCGTTGTGCTTGAGGAACTGAACCTGCCATACACGCTGATTCAGACAAGCATTGACATGGATACGCCGCGCCCGCCGGAGTTGCTGGCGCTGAACCCCAATGGCTGGATCCCGGTTCTGATAAGCGGTGGCACCGCCATTTACGAGTGTGGCGCGATCACCACCTGGCTCTGTGATCGCCATCCGGATGCCGGGCTGGCACCGGGCATGAATGATCCGGCGCGGGGCCGTTTTCTGCAGTGGCTGTTTTTCTTCTCCAGTTCGATACAGAATGCCTTCCAGATGAGTTATTACTCCGACCGGTTTTGTGAGGCACCGGAACACGAACCCAGTGTGAAACGGCGCTCCGTCAGCCGGTTGCGTGAACTCTGGCAGGTTGTGGATGACGCCATTGGCGATGATGACTGGATGCTGGGTGACAGGTTCAGCGCCGCGGACATTTACCTGTTCATGCTGACCACCTGGCTGTCACCGGCGCATGAGCATCCTCGCGTCGATGAGTTCAGACAGGTGCACCGTATCGCCAAAGCCGTTTCACGTAGGCCCAGTGTCCAACTCGTCTATGGCTCAGCCTGATACAGCATGCCTGTCTGTTCAGTCCTGAAATGACAACTGCACCTTCATGGCGCGGGAGCGGTCATTGGCCAGCTCAAATGCCTTGACGGCATCGGCAAGCGGCAGTGTCGCCGAGATCAGCGGTTTGACGTCAACGTCGCCGGAACTGATCAGTTTCACGGCTTCAGAGAACTCCTCGTGAAAGCGGAAACTGCCAACCAGCTGTATTTCCTTTGCGACGATCATATTCATGGGCACGCTCATGTCGCCGCCCAGGCCCAGTTGCACGATCCTGCCGCGTGGGCGCACCACAGTGAGGGCGGAGTGCAGTGCCTTTTCACTGCCGGACGCTTCGATGCAGATGTCGAAATATCCCTTGTCGGCTGTGAATTGCGCCAGTGCATCCGGTCCGCCGGATACATTGACTGTCCTGTCGGCGCCAATCCGTGTCGCGAATTCAAGCGCCTGGTCGGTCAGATCACACACCGTGATTTCGCCGGCGCCGGCCTGTCTGGCGGCGAGGATACACAGCGCGCCGATCGGGCCACATCCGGTTATCAGGATACGGGCTCCTGCCACGGCTCCTGCCTGCTTCACAGCGTGCAGGCAAACGCTGAACGGTTCGGCCATGGCCGCCTCGCCTGCACTCACGCCAGGCCCGGCGATTTCGCACTGGGTTTCGTCCACCAGCAATTGCTGCCGGAATGCACCCTGGATATGGGGAAACGGCATGGCGGATCCGTAAAACCGCATGTTCAGGCAGTGATTGAAATGGCCGTTGGCACAATAATGACAATCCCCGCAAGGTCGGCTGGGATTGACGGCGACGAGGTCGCCTTGTTTCACCCCGGTCACGCCTTTACCAACCGCCTCCACGTGACCGGCGACTTCGTGGCCCAGCACCATGGGTTCTCGCAACCTGACCGTGCCGAACCCGCCATGGTTGTAATAGTGCAGGTCGGAGCCGCAAATGCCGCCGGCCGCCATGGCAATGCGCACCTGGCCGTCACCCGGATCGCCAATGTCGGCCTGTTCAAGTCTCAGATCTTTGGCGGAATGAATTGTGAGTGTCTGCACCTTGCAAGGCCTTCCGGGGTTGCCGTGCTGGCACACAGCGGTCATTAGTTGGGTTTGAACAAGTTTAAGGGGCACTGTCGATGAATGTACAAGAGCTTTTTGGCCTTTCCGGCAAGCGGGCGCTGATTACCGGGTCGAGCAAAGGCATCGGCTACGCCCTAGCAGCAGGTTTGTCCGGGGCGGGCGCGGACATCGTCATCAATGGACGCAACGCTGAACGGCTGGATCAGGCGGCAGCCGGTCTCAGCCGGTCCGGTGCATCCGTCACAACGGCGGTGTTCGATGTCACCGACCCGCAAGCGGTCAGGGAAGGGGTGGCCAGCATCGAAGCAGACACAGGCGCGATCGACATTCTCATCAACAATGCCGGCATGCAGCATCGCACGCCGCTGGAAGATTTTCCCGACGATGCATGGGACAAGCTGATGAGCACCAACCTCAATTCAGTGTTCAATGTCGGCAAGACGGTTGCCCGGCACATGATCGAACGCAAAAAGGGCAAGATCATCAATATCTGCTCGGTGCAGACGGCGCTGGCGCGGCCCGGCATTGCGCCCTATGTGGCGTCGAAAGGCGCGGTGGCAAACCTGACCAAGGGCATGTGTACCGACTGGGCGAAGCATGGTCTCCAGGTCAACGGCCTGGCACCCGGGTATTTCGAGACCGAGCTTACCGAAGCGCTGGTTGCGGACAAGGAATTCTCCGCCTGGCTGGCAAACCGTACCCCTGCAGGCCGCTGGGGCAAGGTGGAGGAACTGGTGGGTGCGGCGGTGTTCCTGTCGTCGGAATCAGCCAGCTTCGTGAACGGCCATATCCTGTACGTGGACGGCGGCATCACTGCCTGCCTGTAGGCCCTGATCGTTGAGCAGTCGTCACATGACCGTCTCAAAGGCACGGTTTTGTGCGGTGGACTGGATCTCGTAGATAGACCCTGTCTTTTTGGGTTGCGGCTGTGGAATGCGAACCGGTACGTCTGCAAGCCGCGGCGTTATGGTACCGGAGCCGCACAGGAGCTTTTCGTCATACTCCTCCAGTGACGGCCACGGCGTCATGGAGCCCATCACCGGGTAGGCGTCTGCTGCCATGATTTCATAGAGCAGCAGCATCCTGTCGCGGTCCGAGCGGTTGAGGTCGGAGCCGTGTACCGTGCGCGCGTGATGGATCGACATGGACCCGCGCGGCCCGGTGAGCTTGACCGCGGCGTTCAACTCGAGACCGGAATTCTCAAGGTCCATGGCGCCTGCAAAGACACCATTTGAGTGATGGTCAAAAACCTCGCCCTTGTGGGTGCCCGGGAACACCATCAGCGGACCGTTGTCCGGGCCAACGTCATTGAGCACGATGCCGACAGCCAGCACGTCGTCGTTGGTGTGCGGGTAGAAGGCCCAGTCCTGGTGCCATTCAACGGCTGCACCGTATTCGGCGGATTTCATGTTGAGCTTAGATGTGTGCAGGCGCAGGTCCTGGCCGATCAGATCGCGCACCGGCGCCAAGACGTGGTCCGACCGCATCAGAGCGGCAAATACATCTGAAATGGTGTGCGGCAGCTTGATCCGGCGCACTCTCGGATTGTCCGGCGTATGGGTGTCTTCAAGGTCGAGCCTATCGTTTGATGCACTCAGGTGACTTGCTTCTTCGCGGAACTTTTCGATCTCGGCGATGCACTTGTCGATCTCGGCTGCCGGAATGCGCGATTCCAGCATCAGATAGCCGTTGTCGCGGTAAAACTGCACCTGGGTTTCGTTCAGAGTTTCCATGACATCACTTTCTCTCGGTTCACGAGACGCTGATCTTGCTCAATCCCTTCCAGTCAAATTCCATTCCGTGTCCCGGTCGCTCCGGGGCAATGGCAAAGCCGTCCTCGATGACCAGCGGATGGGCAAGATACTCGTCCAGCCCGAAGCCGTGTGCTTCAAGGTAGGACCGGTTCGGCGATGCGGCCATCAAATGTACCGTAATATCGTGGGCACCGTGCGAGGTGACCGGCAGGTTGAAGGCCTCCGCCAGGTGCGCGATTTTCATGAAACTGGTGATGCCGCCGCAATTGGTGACGTCCGGTTCAGGATAGGTCACGCCGCCGGATGCGATCAGGTGGCGGAAATCCCACACGGTGCGTAGGTTCTCGCCCGCCGCAATGGGCAGTCCGCCCTCACGCACCACGCGGGCGTGGCCTGCCACGTCGTCGGGTGAAATGGGTTCTTCCAGCCAGACCGGATGATAGGGCTCAAACGCACGCGCGGCCCGGATCGCCTGATCGGCGCTCCACTTCATGTTGGCGTCAACCATGAGCGGAAACTCCTCGCCGAGGAAGTCGCGCATGGCGGCAATTTTGGCCACATCCTCACTCAGTTTTTCGCGCCCAACCTTCATCTTGATGGCGCGGAAGCCCTTGGCCAGATTGCCTTCGGTCTGTTTGATCAGTTCATCGGCGGTGAGCTCAAGGTCGATGCCGCCGGCATAGCACGGCACCTTCGGGTCATTGCCGCCGAGCAGGCGCCACAGGGGCAGCCCGGCGCGTTTCGCTTTCAAGTCCCACAGCGCCATGTCGATCGCCGACATGGCCAGCACGGTTGGTCCGCCGCGCCCCCCGTAGTGAAGCTCCCACCACAGCCTGTTCCAGATGTGCTCAATGCGGTCCGGGTCCTGGCCGGTGACAAGGCCGGCGATCTCCCGCCGCAGGATGTCGGCGATGGCGCCGCCATTGCGTCCGCAGGTGAAGGTATAGCCGACCCCTTCTGCGCCATCGGCGGATGCGAGCCTGACGGTGACGATCTCGAAGCCATGCATTTCGCCATGCATGCTGTCGGTCAGCACCTGTTCAAGCCTGATCAGGTAGTGGCCGGTTTCCATGGCGCTGATTGACGTTGGCTGCACTAAAACCTCCAGGCGGCTTGCGCGGTTTACAGGAACACCGTGGTGATTTCCGGGACCAGCAG
>JBPCVV010000354.1:0-24712 GCA_051010195.1 Anderseniella sp.
GAACTCACCGATCAAACAGGTTCTGAAGTTTTATCCGCTGAATCTTGCCTGACGGGCCTTTCGGCAGTTCGGCCATGAAGTGAATCCGGTCCGGTGATTTGAACGCACCGATCTTCGACGTGCACAACTCAATCAGATCCTGCTCGCTGACGCTTGACTGCGTATTGAGCGCAACGCCTGCTTCAATACGCTGGCCATAGCGCTCGCAGGCACAGGCAAAGGCAGCCGCTTCAATGACGTCCGGGTGTGCGTACAGAGCTTCGTCCACCTCACGCGGGGCAATGTTTTCTCCCCCCTTGATGATCAGTTCCTTTAGCCTGCCGGTGATGAACACGTACCTGTCCTCATCCATGCGCCCGAGGTCTCCGGTGCGCAGCCAGCCATCATCGGTCAGCGCTGCAGCGGTGGCGTCCGGATTGTCGAGATAGGCCCGCATGACATTGGGACCGCGCACCAGCACCTCACCTTCCACACCCGCAGTCACCTGTCGCTGATCGTCATCGGCAATCATCACTTCATTGCCGATCGCCAGGCCCGGCGATCCGATCTTGCGCTCGCCCGGCGGCAACGGATTCGACAGGATCTGTGCCGCGGTTTCCGTCAGGCCCATGGTTTCGATGATGGGCAGGCCGAACTTGGTTTCGAAAGCTTCGTGGACATCGGGCGACAGGGGCGCCGAGGCCGAACGTCCGAAGCGTAAGCCCGGAATGTCGGCCGGATTGCCTGTCACCTTTTCCACGTCATGCAAAAGGTAGGAAATCTGAGTCGGCACCACCGAAAACCAGGTACAGGCATGATCGCGAATGGTGGACCAGAACGAAGACACGGAGAATTTAGGCGGAATCACCACGCCGCCACCGGACACCAGCGGTCCCATGATGGTCACGCACAACCCGTTAATGTGGTAGAGCGGCAGCACACACAGCGCGCGGTCTTGCGAGGTCAACTGGTGCGCCAGTACCGAATTGGCGCCGCCGGCCAGTACACTTGATTGCCGCAGCACGACGCCCTTTGGCCGGCCCGTGGTACCGGAGGTGTACATTAGCAAGCCATCATCATCATGTGCCGGCGCGGGCAGGTCTGCCGCTTCATGGCAGGGGGCAAAAAACCCGTCATCGACCAGAACCGTTTGCGGCGGCTGGTCGCGGCCTTCCAGAGCCTTTGCAATCAGGTCCCGGGTCTGCGGCTGGGCCAGCACCAGTCGGGTCGATGAATGCGACAGCACGTAGGAGATCGTGTCATTGCCGGCTACCAGGTTGATCGCCGTGGCCAGGTAGCCGCCATACATGATGCCCAGGATCGAGACCGCCGATGCCGTGCCGTTGGTCAATGCATATGCCACTGCTTCGCCCGGTTTGATACCGTGCTGCGCGACCCGTGCGGCAACGGCGGTGCACCTGTCCCGAAGCTCGCTGTAGCTGGTGGTACTGCCGGTTGCCGGGTCGGCCAGGAACACCGCATCCGGCGTTGTCCGGGCCCGCAAGTCGATCAGCCCGCGAACCGAAAGGCCGCTGATCTGCCCGGCATCAACTGGGGCTGCCTCGTTCATTTTCCGGCCTGCTGCCAGTAGTCTGAAAAGATCTCCTCAACCGCCGGTTCGTTCGCCGGAATGGTGCGGACTACCTTGGTAGTATTCATGAAGTGGCGATAATTGAGATTGTCGTCGATGGAGTTACCGCCCCAGCTGCCGCAGCCCATGGACAGAGAAAACGGCATGCCGTTGTCGAACGACCCCCCGGTGGCGAAGCAGTGCGCCTGGTTGACGATGACCCGGCATGTCGGCATTTCCAGCCCCATGCCGAGCGCCCGCGAGTCGTCTGCCGTGTGCAGCCCGATCGAGTGGCCCGCGCCCTGGTGTGCCAGGATTTTGGCGCTGAGCTGTTTTGCGGCGGCAAAGTCACCGGCACGGTATACCGACAGCACCAGCGACAGCTTTTCACCCGATTCAGGATGATCCGGTCCGATACCGTCTGCTTCCACCATCAGGAAACGGGCATTGGCTGGATCGGCAACTTCTACCTCGGCGACATCGATAACCCGGTCGATGTCATGGGCAATCATGTGCCGGTTGAGCTTGCCGCCCTGGAACAGGGCCGACTTCAACTTGCCGGCTTGAGCGCCGCGCAGCATACGGCCGCCGGCGGCTTCCAGCTCTGTGACAAAGGCGTCGTAAATCTCGTCGACCACCACCAGCACGTTTTCCGACGAACAGGACGTAGCGTTGTCGAAGGTTTTCGATGCGGCGATCTTGCGCGCGGCTTCAGCCAGGTCGGCCGTTTCATCCACAATCACCGTAACGTTGCCCGCTCCGACACCGATGGCCGGTGTGCCGGAAGAATAGGCCCGGCGCACATTGTCCTGGCTGCCGGTGACCACCAAGAGGTCGGTGGTTTCCATCAGGCGCTGGGTCTTCACCTTGGAAGATGGTGCCGGCACCATCTGCACCAGGTCGTGATCAAGGCCGGTTTTGTCGAACTCGGCGTGAATGTAGCCGAGCAGTTTTTCACATACCTCGACACCCTTCGGCGAGGGAGACAGGATGATGGCATTGCCGCATTTCAGCGCGTTGACCACATTGTTGACCGGCGTGGCGACCGGGTTGGTGGACGGTACCACGGCACCGATCACGCCGATGGGTCGGGCGATCTCAGCTATGCCGCGCGCCGGGTCGTCAGACAGGATACCCTGGGTTTTCGCGTGTTTGATGTCGCGCAACAGCCCCAGCGTCTTGCGGTGGTTCTTGGTGATCTTGTCGGCCACATTGCCGAGGCCGGTGGTGGCAACCGCCATTTCGGCCATTTCGACATTGCGCTCCGGTTGCATCAGTGCCCAGGCGGCCGCCAGCGCGGCTGTGTCATAGCGGGCCTGGTCTGCACCCGCCTCGAATTTCATTTGTGCAGCCCGGGCCCGCTCCACAATCGCGTCAATGATGGCTTCTTCATCTGACGCTGGCGCTGAAAAGGCGATTTGGCTTGACATGGCTCGTGGGTCCTGGGTTCGAATGATGATCTGTTTGATTGGAGGCGGAGCGGAACCACTCCGCCTCCAAAGGCCGTGGTTGGCACGTGGAAGTTACAGGCCCTTCAGCAGTTCTTTGAGAACCGCCTCACGGTCTGCCCACATCTTCTGCACTTCCTGCCGGTTCATTATTTTCATCGGCGATCCGCCGGCTTTCATGCGCTTGGCAACCCGCGCATGGCCGAACATCAGCGGCACTTGCTTGGCCAGCTTGTCAATCACTTCCGGTGGCGTGCCTTTCGGCACCATGAGTCCGCGGAAGTTGACCGATGAATTGTCCACATCGAGCCCGGCCTCCTTCAGTGTCGGCACGTCCTTGATGAAGTCATTGCGCTCCAGGTCGGCAACCCCGAGTATCTTGACATTGCCGGCTTCACGGGCACGGAACGCATCGGACAGGTTGTTGATACCGGCCAGCACTTCGCCGCCGATTACCGCCTTCATGGCAGCGGCACCACCACCCTTTGTCGGCACGTAGGCCAGCTTGCACTCGCAGGCTTTTTCAATCTGCAGGGCGGCGATGTGATGGCCGACAAACAGGCCGGCGCCTGAGGTCGTGGTCTTGCCGGGATTGGCCTTGGCATAGTCGATCAGGTCCTGCATTGAGTTGAACTTGCTGTCCTTGCCGACAACCACTACGGCCGGGTCAGAACCCCAGTTGGCAATGGGTTCGAACGAGTCTGCGGAGTATTTCACACCGCCCTTGATCGACTGTGCGATAAAGTGCGGGATGTTGTAGGCTGACATGGTGTAACCGTCTGCCGTGGCTTCGGTCGCAAACCAGTTCCAGCCCTTGCGGCCGCCGGCGCCGGGCTTGTTCAGGATATAGATCGGCTGGCCGAGAATATCCTCGTTGCCGGCCACCATGGTGACGATGCGGGCCTGAAAGTCGGTGGCCCCGCCTGCGCCATAGGATACCGCTACACCGATGGGCCGGTCGGGAAAATCAGCGGCAAACGTGCCGGTCGCGGCAATCGCCAGAGTGGCTGCCGCCAGAGCTGCGGTTTTGAAAAGTTTTTTCATATTGTCTTCCTCCCAGAAGCTTTCTTGGTTCAATCAATCGATACGGGTTTCCATCCATATCAGAACAGGATTCCCCTTGGTGTGTGGACCTGAAGGACCACCGCAAAGAGGGCATAGATGACGGCCATGAAAGCGGCCGTCACAAGTATCCGCTTGATCCAATCCTTGATGCTGGACCAGGAAGCGGGGTCGTAAAAACTGTAGATGGCGAAAAACGCAAGCGTGGACCCGAGATAGAACCCGAGATGCTTGGCACCGAAAAATACAAACAGCAGCATCACCGCCAGGCCGGGTGCCAGGTTCTTCAGCGTATCGACGGAGATACCCCGTCCGACCTTCGACATGCCGGTAACCGCCCGGATCAGGTTCCAGGCCGCCAGTAAGATGAACGCCACCGAAATGACACGGGGGAACAGGAAGGCGTCTGCGGGTTCCTGGGTAAAGCTCAGCCAGGTGACGATCGAGGCAAGCAAGAAAATTGCCAGACCGGGAACGATATGCTGCAGACGGTGCGCGGTCATGTCGGTTCGCTCCCGGCAGGTTCGGGGGTTGGCGTTTTGTCGCCTGCCAGCATGTTGTTCCAGAACGAATAGGCAATCGAGGCAACCACCAGCGAAATCAGGATGATGTTCAACGTGCCGGTGAAGAAGTAGACCCACGGACCGTCCTGCGCGGCGGCCAGCGTCATGCCCTGGGTAAAGTTGTCTCCTGCGATGGGGCCGAGGATGAGACCCAGCACCAGCGGTGCAGCGGAAAAGCCGAACTTCTCCAGGATGTACATGCCCACGCCCAGTGCCAGCATGATGTGCACGTCCCCGACCGACTGTCCGACCGAGTACGATCCGAACACCGCCAGCACCAGCACGCCGGCCGCCATGATCGGCGCGGGTGCCCGGGCGATCTTGGCGGCCCATCCGGCAATCATGATGCCGAAGATCACCATCAAAACCTGTCCGACCAGCATCGAGTTGATGAACGTCCAAACCACTTCGGGATGGTTGTCGAAAATATCCGATCCGGGAAAGATTTCCTTGATCAGCAGGCCACCCAGCAGGACCGCTGCGGTCGGGCTACCGGGGATCGACAGGGTCAGCAGCGGTACCAGCGACGGGCCAACCATGGCGTTGTTGGCGGATTCCGCTGCCACCACACCTTCCGGATGGCCGGTGCCGAACTTGTCCCGCTGCGGCGAAAGCTTGCGCGACTGGTCATAGGCAACCAACCCGGCAATCTGGCCGCCGACACCGGGGATGAGCCCGATGATGGAACCGATGGTCGTGCCGATGGACAGGGCCCGTATATATCGGGTGAGTTCGCTGACCGACTTGGAAATTTTTTGCTTGGGCACTTCAAGCGCCTCGATAAGGGAATCAACGCGTCCCTTGGCCATCATGTCCAGTACCTGTGGAATGGCAAACAGGCCGATGAGGGCAGGGATGATGCCGATGCCGCCGCTCAGTGCGTCGGCGAAGATGAACCGTTCGGTGCCCTGGATTTCGTCATATCCGATGGTCGACAGCCACAGGCCGATACAGCCGGACAGAAGGCCTTTGACAAATGATTTGGAGTCCAGCGACCCGATCACGGTCACGCCCAGAATGGCAATCCAGAACACGTGCGGCGTCTGGATTTTCAGCACCCACTGCGCCAGCACCGGTGTCAGGAAGATCAGCAAGAGAATACCGATGACCCCGCCAACACCCGACGACAGGAACGACAGATGCAAAGCCCTTGCGCCTTCGCCGCGCTTGGCCATTTCATTGCCGTCAAGTGCCGTTGCGATGTTGGCGGGAGCGCCCGGAATTTTCAACAGAATGGCGCTGACCGCGCCGCCTGCAACAGTAGAGGTGTAGGCCGCGCCGAGCAGGACCAGTCCATGGGTTGCCGACATGTGGAAGGTGAACGGGATCAGCAGGGCCACGGCCATCGTCGGCGACAGCCCGGGTGTCGCGCCCAGGATCAGGCCACCGATTGTGCCGCCGAGCAGCAACATGAATGCCCATGGTTCAAACACGCCGCCAAAATAATTCAGGAACTCCATCGGCCCTGTTTCTTCCCTGTTGTTCCGGTCCTGAGAAACCAGTTGCCGGTTGTCTCCGGCTTATCCCTTGTCAAAACGCTAGCTGATGAAAACAAAAATGCAAACGTTTTCATTTTGCGGTATATTTAGAGCCTTTCCGACTTGCATGGATGCGTTTGATGGTAGCAAATCAGTTCACTCGGGCAGATCAGGAAGACTTTTGGTTGAAACAACCAAAAGTCTTGAACCTGATCGCATCCAAGGAAAGCGAGCAACTTTATGGGTTCTTTCGAACCCATGTTGCTCTGTACGAAAAGCGCAGCGCGATGTGGGCATCGGGCAAGCTTTTCAACGACGCCGATGGACTGATTTGGTCCACCGAAGGCCCGTTTTCTGGGCCCGCTGGACATCGTTTCGGCTCTCTTGTGGTCAATCAGACCACCGCGAGACCCGTGCCGTGCCAGCAAACGCAGAAAACCGGTCAAACGCATCCATGCAAGTCAGAAAGGCTCTAGGCTCATGAGGTACGCAAGATCCAGGAAAGGGGCGCCCGGGATCGTTGAAGTCGCGGCCCGTGCCGGGGTCTCGATCGCCACTGTTTCGCGGACTTTCAGCCAGCCCGACATGGTGCGTGCGCCGACAAGGGTCCGTATCGAACAGGCCGCAGACGAACTGGGGTATATCCGCAACCGTGCCGCCGGCGCTTTGCACAACCGGTTCTCCGGCACGCTTGGCCTCGTGGTGCCGACCATTGACAACGCGATTTTTGCGGAACTGATCGAGGCGTTTTCCTCCCGCTTGCGGGACTTTGACCGGACCATGCTGATCGCCGCGCACGGCTATGACCTGGATTTGGAGGTGGCAATAGTTCGCTCGCTGCTTGAGCGGCGCATTGACGGCATTGCGCTGGTTGGTTTCGACCATGCCGCAGTATCGATGAACATGCTTGAACAGCGCAGTATTCCGGTCATCGCGGTGTGGAACTACCGCGATGCCACCGACATTCCATGCGTTGGGGCAGACAATCTGGCTGCAGCACGCACGGTTGTCCGCCATGTGCTCGATCTCGGGCATCGCGATATTGCGCTGTTGTTTCCCGATGTCGCGTCGAACGACCGGGCGCGGGACCGCATGAACGGCGTCATGGACGAACTGCGCCGTGTCGGCATAAAGATCCCGCCGGACCGGTTAATCTCGTGTCCCTACGATATCGGCGAGGCGAAGCGGCTGGTGCGCAACCTGGTATCGAGCGCCGGACGCCCCACCGCAATCGTGTGCGGAAACGACATTATCGCTCACGGCGCCTGCTATGCCTGTTATGCCGAGGACGTGCGCATACCGCACGACATTTCAATTGTCGGTATCGGCGATTTCAGAGGCTCCGCCCACCTGGAACCGGGCCTGACCACAATACGTATGCCGGCCCGCCGGATCGGCAACCTAGCCGCCGAGACCCTGGTCACAATGAGCGATACCGGCATGCCGCCCGATCCGTTCAACCGCAAGGTCGAGATTGAATTGAAGGACCGAGGGTCAACTATCGCGGTCTAGGCGGTCTGATCAAACGCCGGACCGTTGGGGCCCAGGCGCACGCCCTTGCGCAGCCGCGTGAACGGAATCCGGTCGAGCTGGCACGGATTGGCGCCCGGGCTTTCTGCGAAAATCACCGTTTCGGCAATCGGTTCATAGTCGGCCAGAAAGTGCACCGCACTTTTGACAACGACAATGGCTTGTTGCGTTGGATCGATGCCCATGTGGGTGAAGATGGCCTGGTCAGCGTTCTGGGTGCGGTTTGATCCGACAACGACGGTCACGTCGCAGTCCTGGTCGAGTACCTTCAGTGCCGCCATCGACCCGAGATTTGCATGCGCACCGCCATACATCGGCCCGGTGAAGGTGAACTGCCCGTCCGACACCGCTTCAACCCTGACCCGGGCCTTGAAAGGGCCAGTTCCCAGCTGCGGAAACCTGCCGCCGATGGCGACATCAATTTCCGCACCTTTGCCCGCTTCATGCGCGATGCCCGCTGTTTCAGGATCCCACAGCATGCCGATAATGGCCTTTCGCGCACCACCGTCGACAAGGGCGGCCAGCACCCCGGTCGTGTCACCGGTGGCCCCGGCACCCGGGTTATCCTGGGCATCGGCGATCAGCACCGGTTTTGCGGCAGCACCAGCGAGTTCATTGGCCCTGGCCACGGCATCGGCTGCCGGCACCAGCGGGTTGTGCAGGTCGTCTTCCGCCGCTTCAAGCGCTTGCAGCACTGTATCAGCCGCTGCATCCACCGCCTGCTGATTGCTGCCGTAGGCAAATACCGAACAGCCGCAGTCGGCGACATCTGCCGGGGGAAAGCCGAACACGAAATCCACTGAACTCACAGTATCCGATGCCATGCCCGGCAAAAGGGCATAGAGCCTGCCGCCCGGTTCCCGCCGGGTCGACTGCGCCTGGATGGGAATGATGTAATCCAGCTGCCGCCACGCTTTGGCGAACGGGGCGCCGCGAACCAGTTCTTCGCGCAGCAGCTTGCGCGCGCGCGCGCCGGTGTCGGCCATGTCCACATGCGGGTAGGTGCGATAAATGGCAACCGACGAAGCACGCTCGAAGAAGTTGCGCGACATGTTGCCGTGCAGATCGAGGCTGACGGCAATCGGCAGGCCCGGTCCGGTAACCTCCCGGATACGGCGCAACAGTTCGGCCTCGCCGTCTTCGTGCGACTGGGTCACCATGGCGCCGTGCAGGTCGAGATAGACACCGTCTATGTCGCCTGCATCCCGGACACCGTCCACGATCATGCCGGAGATGCGATCAAAGGCATCGTCGGTGACATAGCCGCCAGGTTCGGCAAAGGTCCACAGGATTGGCACGATGTCGAAATCATCGGCCTCGTCCAGAAACCCGCCCATGGGCAGGTTGAGACCGGACAAGGTTTCGGTCACCTCGGCTCCGAACTTCATGGCCGGCCATGCGCCGCCTTCCTTGAACGTTTCAAAGGGGGTCGGGATCGGGGCAAACGTATTGGTTTCGTGCTGGAAACCAGCGACTACAATGCGCGGGCGCTTCATGTTAGGGTCCGGATCCAAGTTCATCCTTCCCGGGCAAACAGCTGTTTGGCCATGACGCCGACGCGGCCTTCAATTTCCTCGCAGGCATCAAGGATCAGGTCTTCGCGGAAGCGCGCGCCGACGATCTGCACGCCCACCGGCAGGCCGTCATTGTAGTTGGCAGCGATATTCCCCGCCGGCAGGCCGGTATAGTTGAAGGCAATCGAATAGATACCGGCTTCAAGCGTTTCCCTGACCCCCTCCAACCCTTGCGCATCGCGGTCCCATTCATAGGTCGGTTTGGGCAGGAACGGGGTCAGCACCAGAGGAGTGTCCTGGAACATCAGGTTGAACTGGCGGTGATAATGGTTGCGTTTGGCCATAGCCAGCAGCAGGTCCCTGCCTTCATGCGGCGTGAACATTTCGTAGTAGTCGGCGAAGATCTTTTTCAGAGTATCGGATCCCTGCTTGAGGATCTCGTCACCCAGCAGGGCCTTGACCTCGCCAAACAACGAGCGTGCGCCGTCGCGGGCGCACTCGCGAAGCTCCGGCATGTCGGCCTCGACCACCTCATAACCGGCATCTGCCAGGCAGTCCCGGGCGGTATCAAGCGCCTTTTCGACCGCTGGGTGCAGCTCGAACTCATACATGTTCTTGGTGAAGGCGACCTTCGGCTTGCCGTTCAGCGCCGGTCCGTCAAACGGCATCGGCACCATCCACGGATCATGAGGGTCATACGCCACCAGCGCGCGCATGCCGGCCCGCACGTCCTTGACCTCGCGGGCAATGACGCCCTGAACCGACATGATTTGGGCCAGCAGGCCGCGTTCCGCCGTCTGTGACGGGTTCCAGGCAGGCACCCGACCCAACCCGGGCTTGACGGTTGCCGCACCGGTTGCCGCCGCGGGATAGCGCAGTGAGCCGCCGATATCATTGCCGTGCGCGATCGGGCCCATGCCGCCCATGACCGCCGAAGAGGCACCGCCCGATGAACCGCCTGATGAGGCCCAGTCGTTCCAGGGTGAAAACGTGCGGCCGTGCAGTTCGTTGGATGTGGTCGCCCGGAACGAGAACTCCGGCGTGTTGGTCCGGCCGATGACGATGGCGCCGGCTTTCCTGAAGTTGCGCACCACCGGTGAATCATCCGGGGCAATGATGTTCTTGTAGGCTTCGACCCCATTGGGTGTTGCCCGGCCGGCCTGGTCTATATTCTCCTTGACGGTCACTGGCACACCGTGCAGCGGTCCGATGGGCCCGGATTTCGCCAGGTGGTCGTCATGCGCCCCAGCTTCAGCAATCGCCTCTTCACCGAGATCGTCGACGACCGCGTTGAGTTTCGGATTGACCGAGCGCATGCGCTCGACGGTCTGGGTTACCGCGTCTATGGACGAAATTTCGCCGGCGGCAATTTTTGCGGCAAGATCACAGGCACTCATTTGCCAAAGTGGTAACTCGGACATCCAGATACTCCTCGCTGTCTCATGCTTACAAACCGGCGCGAAATTCAACAACAAGTGAAGGCAGTTGCACAAGAGCATGGCAGCCATGCGCCCAAATTCCGGAAATTGAGTCTCAGACGTTGACTCCCTTCCCCGAAGACAGACAGACTGCTCGACGGGTCACAAGCCGAAAAAGGCGAAGACCGTCAGTTTAATGAGGAGGTAAGAATTATGTTACGCTGGACAAGACGACATGTTCTGGCCGCCGCAGCTGTATTTGCATCTGTGGTTGCCGGACCTGCCCTGCCTGCGCAGGCCGAAAGTGTGCTCAGGGTGATCCCGCATGCGGATCTGAAGAACCTGGACCCGATCTGGACCACGGCCTACATTTCGCGAAACCACGGTTACCTCATCTACGATACGCTGTTTGCCATGAACGAAAAGTTCGAGCCGCAGCCGCAGATGGTGGACACCTTTGAAGTGTCGGACGACAAGCTGACCTGGACCTTCAAACTGCGAGACGGCCTGAAATTCCACGACGGCGCTGATGTAACATCTGACGACGTCATCGCGTCGCTGAAACGCTGGGGAGCCCGTGACGGCATGGGCCAGCAGCTCATGGGTGCCATGGGCGAGATGGTGGCGGTGGACGCCTCCACCTTCCAGTTCAAGCTGAAGGAGCCTTACGGCCTCGTGCTGGAATCTATCGGCAAGATCTCTTCGAACGTGCCGTTCATCATGCCCAAGCGGGTCGCGGAAACCGATCCGTTCAAGCAGATCGAAGACTATACCGGCTCCGGCCCGTTCGTCTTCGTCAAGGAAGAATGGGTGCCGGGCTCAAAGGTCGTCTACAAGAAGTTCGCCGACTACAAGCCGCGTTCCGAAGCGCCTGATGCAGCGTCGGGCGGCAAGGTCGCCAAGGTCGATCGCGTCGAATGGACCTATTTCCCGGATCAGACCACGGCAATGAACGCACTGATCAATGGCGAGGTTGATTATTTTGAATCTCCTGCCAACGACCTGATGCCGCTGCTTGAAGCCAATGAAAACATCACCGTCGAGATCAACGATCCTCTCGGCAATATCGGTTTCTCGCGCTTCAATCACCTGTTGCCGCCGTTTGACAATGCAGACGTTCGCCGGGCCGCCATCATGGCCATGAAGCAGGACGACTACATGCAGGGCGCCGTGGGTGACCAGAAATTCTGGAAAACCTGCTATTCGGTGTTCCCGTGCGGAACTCCGCTGCAGAACGAGACCGGCTCTGACGTCATGAAGACCGGCAACCTTGACAAGGCCAAGGAAGCGCTTGCTGCCGCCAATTATGACGGCACACCGGTTGTCATCATGCAGCCGACCGACATTCCGCTGTTGTCGGCTTTCTCGCTGATCACCGCCGAAAAGCTGCGCAATATCGGCATGAAGGTCGACGTGCAGGCCATGGACTGGTCGACGCTGACTTCACGCCGTGCCAAACGTGACCCGGTTGCCGATGGCGGCTGGAACATCTTCCACACCTGGTGGATCGGTGCCGACGTGATCGACCCGATGGCGATTGCGTTTTCCGGCGACCCTGAAAAGGGCTGGTTCGGCTGGCCGAAGGATGCTGACCTGGAAGCGGCGCGCGCAGACTATGCCAAGGCGACCACGGCTGAAGAAAAGAAGGCTTCGGCTGAAAAGGTACAGGAGCGTCTGTGGGCGATCGGTGCCTCCGGTCACCTCGGCCAGTTCTTCGTGCCGGTTGCCTACCGCAACAACGTCAAGGGCCTGATCAAGTCACCAGTGCAGTTCTTCTGGAACATGTCTCTCGAATAGGCCTGATCACATGACTTGAAGCACGGCGGTCTGTTCCAGTCCCGCCGTGCTTCAACCTTACCTTCTGTAATCGGGAACGGAGCGGCTTGTGGTCTTCTATATTCTCAAGCGAATTCTGGCGACAGTGCCCGTCATGGGCGTGGTGGCGCTGTTTGTGTTCCTGATGCTGCGCCTGTCGCCCGGCGACCCGGCTGCCGTCATTGCCGGTGACTATGCCACTGCCGAGGACATTGTCCGGATCCGGGAAAGCCTCGGCCTCAACGATCCCATTGTCGTGCAGTTTACCAGGTGGATCGGCCAGCTTGCCCAGGGTGACCTTGGGATTTCCATTTTCACCAACCTGCCGGTGACCACCCTGATTGCGCAGCGGCTCGAGCCGACCATCATGCTCACGCTGACCACCATCATATTCACCATCGTCGTTGCAGTGCCGCTCGGCACGCTGGCGGCCTGGAAACAGGGCAGCTTGATCGACCGGGCCGTCATGCTGTTTTCAGTGGCCGGCTTCTCGGTGCCGGTTTTCGTGCTTGGCTACATCCTGATCTACATCGTGTCGATCCAGTTGAAATGGCTTCCGGTGCAGGGTTACAAGTCAATGTTCACCGACGGTGTCATTCCGTTTTTCCGGCACATCATCCTGCCTACCGTGACCTTGTCGGTCATCTTCATTGCGCTGATTGCGCGCATGACGCGCGCTTCGGTCATGGAGGTGCTGCAGGAAGACTATGTGCGCACCGCGCGTGCCAAGGGGCAAAGCGAATTCAAGGTGCTGATGAAGCATGCAGTACGTAATGCAGCCGTGCCCATCGTCACCGTCATCGGGCTGGGCATCGCACTGCTGATCGGCGGCGTGGTGGTGACCGAAAGCGTCTACAACATCCCCGGCCTTGGCAGGCTGGTGTTGGATGCGGTCCTGAAACGCGATTATCCGATCATTCAGGGGCTCATCCTGCTGTTCAGCTTCGTCTACATCCTGATCAACCTGCTGATCGACCTGAGCTACACCTTGTTTGACCCGAGGATCAAATACTGATGAGCACGCAGACAGACAAGGTTGATTACACCACCTCTGCCGAGGCCACTCTCACATCGCGCAAGGACGCCTCGCTGGCCTCGCTGATGTGGAAGCATCCGTCGGTGTTCTGGGGCGGCCTGCTGCTGGCGATCATGGTGCTGGTCGCCGTGTTCGGCCCGCTGCTGACGGCTGACCCGGTGGCCATCAATCCGATCAAGCGCCTTAAAGTGCCGTCGGCAGAGTTCTGGTTCGGCACCGACTATCTTGGCCGCAACGTATATTCCCGCGTCATCTACGGAGCGCGGGTCTCACTTGTAGTCGGTCTTGCGGTGGCCATCGTTGCCGTAGTGCTCGGCCTGGTAACCGGCCTGGTATCCGGTTACATGCGCTGGCTCGACGCCATCATCATGCGGGTGATGGACGGACTGATGGCGATACCGGGCATTCTGCTGGCCATTGCCCTGATCTCCCTGTCCGGCGCCACCTTGTTCACCGTTATTATCGCCATCGTCATACCGGAGATTCCCAGGGTGGTGCGGCTGGTGCGCTCGGTCGTGCTTACCGTGCGCGAGGAACCTTATGTCGAAGCCGCCATTGCCGCGGGCACCAGGACGCACCTGATACTGGTGCGGCACATCCTGCCCAACACCATCGCTCCGCTGATCGTGCAGGCGACCTATATCTGCGGGTCCGCCATGCTGACCGAATCCATACTGGGTTTCCTGGGCGCCGGCATTCCACCGGAAATTCCAAGCTGGGGCAACATCATGTCGGAAGGCCGGACCTACTTCCAGTTGTCGCCGTGGATCATTTTCTTCCCCGGCATAGCCCTGGCGCTGACAGTGCTTGCGGTCAACACGGTTGGTGATGGCCTGCGCGATACGCTTGATCCGCGCATTGCGAGGAAGATGTGATGGCAGCCAACAAGTCTTCGCAACCTGTCCTGGACATTCGCGGCCTGTCGGTCACCCTGCCGGAAGGCGCAGACCGGGAGTTTGCCATCGAGGACATTTCGTTCACCGTCGGCCAGGGTGAAATCGTCTGTATTGTGGGTGAGTCCGGGTCCGGAAAATCCGTGAGCGCGCAGACTGTCATGGGTTTGATACCGCGTAAGGACCTGACCCCGGTTGCCGGCGAAGTCCTGCTGCAGGGGGAAGACCTGCTGGAAAAATCCGAGGTTGAACTGCGCGAGCTGCGCGGTGTGAAAATGTCGATGATCTTCCAGGAGCCGATGACGGCGCTCAATCCGGTCATGCAGGTGGGCGACCAGATCGGTGAAATGCTGGAAATTCATACGTCGATGTCGGCCACCGAGCGCCGCGACCGCATCATCGAGGTGATGAACGATGTCGGCCTGCCCGACGTCAACCAGATGATCGACAGCTATCCGCATCAGTTGTCCGGCGGTCAGCGCCAGCGCATCATGATCGCCATGGCACTGGCGCTGGAACCGGTGCTGCTGATAGCCGATGAGCCGACCACGGCGCTTGATGTGACGACACAGGCCCAGATTCTCGACCTGATCAAGGACATCCAGCAGCGCCACGGCACCGGTGTCATGTTCATCACCCATGATTTCGGCGTAGTTGCCGAAATTGCCGACCGGGTCGTTGTCATGCAGAACGGCAAAGTGGTTGAGCAGGGGACCGCGAAACAGGTGCTGACCAGGCCTCGTGAGCCGTACACCAAGATGCTGATCGGTTCGGTTCCCAGCCTGACGCCGCCGAAGCGCAAGCCCATCACCGAAGGCGAACCGATCCTGGCGACAACCGGGCTTGAAAAGATCTATGGCGCGCTCGGCTGGTTCGGCGGCGGCCGGGTGGTTCACGCGGCAAAACAGGTGGAGCTGGAAGTGCGCCGCGGTGAGACCCTCGGCGTGGTCGGTGAATCCGGGTCCGGCAAGTCGACCGTGGCGCGCTGCATCGTGCGCCTGATCGATCCGACAAGCGGCGAGGTGCTGATCGACGGCCAGAACATCGCAAAGATGTCCCAGTCGGAACTGCGCGCCTACCGGCGCAATGTGCAGGTGGTCTTCCAGGACCCGTACCGCTCTTTGAACCCGCGCCGGACCGTTGGCCAGTCGATCGTCGAAGGCCCGATGAATTTCGGTACTTCGCAAGAAGAAGCACTAGAGCGCGCTCGTGGCCTCATGGAGATTGTCGGATTGTCGCCGCACGCACTGGACCGGTTCCCGCACCAGTTTTCCGGTGGCCAGCGCCAGCGCATCTGCATTGCCCGCGCACTTGCCATGGAGCCGAAGGTGCTGATTGCCGACGAGGCTGTGTCTGCGCTCGATGTGTCGGTTCAGGCCCAGGTGCTGAAACTGCTCGATGATGTGCGCAAGCGCTTTGACCTGGCCATGCTGTTCATCACCCATGACCTGCGCGTGGCGGCCCAGATCTGCGACCGGATCATGGTCATGCAGCAGGGCGAGGTTGTCGAGCAGGGACCGACCGCCAGCGTCTACGCCAAGCCGGCGCATCCCTATACAAAGCTGCTGCTGGATGCAGCACCCGGACGCGATTCATTCGCGGCAAGTTGATATGAATTGGTTACTTCAACAAACAGTGGATGGCTGGGCATTGGGTGAACTTCGGCTCGTGTATCTCGTCACATCAACATCAGCTTAAGACTGTTAGCCGATTGCGGGCTAAGATCTCAACTACCTGCCAGAGTTGCGTGCGAGAGAAAGATAACCCGCCATGAAGCCAATCATCCACGAAGCCGTTACTCCAGAACAACGTCATGACGTGTATCGTTTCCGTTATGACATCTATGTGGAGGAGATGGGCAGGTACCGCTCCGTGGCTGACCATGAGCAGCGCATTTTCGCGGAACCTGAAGACGAAACCGCCAGGCTTTATTACGCAACTGACGGTGATCAGGTGGTTGCCACCATGCGCCACAACTGGGGAGGTGATGCGCCCCTGTGCGCCCGCCAGGTCGAGCAATACGACCTGGCCCGGTTTCTCGACGAAATCCCGTGCGAGCAGATGATAATCGGCGAGCGCTTTATGGTTGCGCCAAGCCAACGCGGTACGGACCTGATTTTCCGGCTGTTCCAGACCTACCTGAGTTTCGTCAATGAGCATCGCATCCAGTTGATTTTCGGTGATTGCGAACCCCATCTGCTCAATCTTTATCTGGGCATGGGGTTTCGCACCTACGCCGACAGGAACGTCAACAGCCGGGAAACCGGATACCTGGTGCCGCTGGTCATGGTACCGGAAGATATCGCCTACATGAAGCAGGTGAAGTCGCCGTTTGTGAGCCTGTTGCAGGATTATGGGGATGCCGCAAAGGTACCCTCCTGCCTGCCGGAATTACTGTCGTCCGGCCGCCTTGTCCTGAGCCAGGCGCTAACGCCGCAAGCAGAGTACCAGTCCGAAATCGAACAGGCCATCCTGCTTGCGGAAAACCCGACCCACCTGTTTGACGGCCTCAGCGAGGACGAACGCCAGCGCTGCCTGTCCAAGAGCAATGCAATCGAATGCATGGCCGGTGATCACCTGATCAAGGCGGGCAATGTGGCCCAGAACATGTTTGCCGTCCTGTCCGGCACCCTGGAGGTGCGCGCCGGTGACCGCGTGGTTGACGTGTGCTCAAGCGGCGACATTGTCGGCGAAATGGCGTTTTTGCTGGAAAGCCCGCGGGCCGCGGATGTGTATGTGGCAACTGACGGCACCCGTGTTCTGTCCCTGAGTGAAAGCAACCTGAAGAAGCTGGCGGCGAATGAGCCGCAACTGGCAGCAAAACTGTTGCTCAACCTGTCAAAGCTGCTCTGCTACAAGCTGCTGCGCGTGGGCTGATGCCTGATAGCGCGGGCCCGGCACACCGCATTTCACCGGTGTGATGCCATCTGCGAAAGGATCTGACGGGTCGCGATGAAGCGTGGCCTCGGCGCAGATATAGGCCCTGCCGGTCAATTGCGGAATGATTGCCTGATTACCTGATGGTCGGTAGCTGGCCGCAAACCGGCTGCCGATAATGCTTTCCTGCACCCAGGTCTCACCGGGTACCAGCAATCCGTCCGCTGCAAGGCATGCGAGCTTTGCGCTGGTGCCGGTGCCGCACGGAGACCGGTCATAGGCGCCGCCGGGGCACAGGACAAAGTTGCGGCTGTCGGCATCGGGTGAATGCGGCGGCCCGACGAATTCCACGTGATCTATGGCGGCACTTGCAGCACCTGTGATGTCATGCGACGCAAGCGCGTGTCGTATCGTTTCGCCGGCCCTTGCAAGCAGTGGAATGTTTGTCATTTCGAGCGCGCAAGGAACGTCACCCGTCAGGAAAAACCAGTTGCCGCCATAGGCTATGTCACCAGTGACAGAGCCGAGGCCATCCACCGGCACTGATACGTGACGGCGGTACCGGTAGCTTTCCACATTCTCCAGTGTGGCCTCATTGGCATTGTTCAGATTGACGGTGACAATACCTGCCGGTGTCTCAAATCTGTGCCGTCCCAGGCCGATCCGGCCGAGGTGCGCCAGGGTGACCGCCGTTCCAATCGTCGCGTGGCCGCACATGCCCAGCAGACCGGCATTGTTGAAGAAGATGACGCCGGCAATGCAGGTCTCGTCGCTCGGTTCACACAACAAGGCGCCGACCAGTGCGTCATGTCCTCTCGGCTCGCAAATGGCGGCACGGCGGTCATGATCGAACTCCCCAACAAATCGCTGCGTGCGTTCGCTGAGCGAACCGCAACCAAGGTGCGGACCACCTTCGATGATCACCCTGGTGGGTTCGCCCTCGGTATGTGAATCAACTATGCGCACAGTCTGATGACGTCCGCTTCCTGGGACCAGTTGTCATACCAGTCCTTGAACAGCTTGAGCTGGTTTGCGGCATAGGTCTTCTGGCTGGCTGCCAAGGTGTCACCGGCGTTCAGGTGAAGCTCGTACTCGGCATGTCCTTGCAGAACCATCAGGTGCTTGTAGTAAAGCACGAGATCAGTTCCCTCATCGAAGGATGACAGTACGGACAGCGCCTGTTCAAGCTGCATGGCCCGGTTTCGCGCTTCGGCGTCTCCGGCGGCAGCCATTTCACACAGGGACACAAGTTGCAGAACTTCATGTGGCAGCACATTGCCGACACCGGTGATCGCGCCACGCGCACCGCAGTTCACAAACCCATGGAACACATTGGTATCGACCCCCACCATGAGCGTGAGTGAACTGTCGCGACTGGTGATATTCTCAGCGGCGTATCTCAGCGAGGCAGCGCCGCCGAACTCCTTGAAGCCAACCAGGTTCGGATGGTCCTGCAGCAAATCGAAAAACAGGTCGGCTCTTGTTTCGAAACCATAATGTGGACTGTTGTAGATGACGGCTGGCAGATCGCCGGCGGCATCAAGGATACCGGAAAAATGAGCCCGTTGCGCGCTGGCCGATGTGCCTCTCGACAAAACCCTCGGGATGACCATTAGGCCGCTGGCACCGCATCGCTGGGCATGGGCGGCGAGGATTGCGGCTCTTGCCGGGCTTTGTGCGCCGGTGCCGACGATAACTGGAATGCCGGCTTCAACCAGGTGCTCGACACCGCGCTGGCGCTGTTCGTCGCTCAACAGCGGCCAGTCGCCCATTGACCCGCAGTAAACCACAGCCGACATGCCGGCATTGATCAGCTCTTGCGCCGTTCGCACGAGGACGCCGTAATCCGGTGTGCGGTCGGTATTGCACGGTGTCATCAGGGCCGGGATGCATCCGGCGAAAACATTGGCGGTCATTGGCGGGTCTCCTTGCGCTCTGGCTTATCCACCCGAACAATGGCCCGCGTTTCTTGCTGCGTATTGTGAAATTCTCTGGCGAAAAGTGTGAAATCGGCACAATCTGCAACCATGTCGCAACACAACGGGCTACAGCGGGATTTTTTCAGATCACTGGACACGCATCTGTGGGCCGAGGAACTGTTCGACCGCGTCACTGACACGGTATACTTTCTCAAGGACGACAAAGGTCGTTATATGAGCCTCAACCAAACACTAGTGGATCGGTGCGGGTTTTCAACCAAGCACGACCTGATTGGCCGCACGGCTGAAAATGTGTTTCCCGAGCCGCTTGGTGCGCAGATCATGGCCCAGGACAAGGAGGTGCTCGAGGCATCGGCGACGATTCGGGAAAAGCTCGAACTGCACCTGTATGCCGACGGGCGCGAAGGCTGGTGCCTGACCTGGAAGGAACCGCTGCGCGGCCCGGCCGGTCAGCTCATCGGCCTGTCGGGGCTGTCGCGGGACCTGCAATCGCACACCGGATTTCACACCGACATGAAACATCTTTCGGTCGTACTGGTTCATATTGATGGGAATCTTGACAAACCGCTGCGGCTGCCGGACCTGGCAGCGATGGCCGGCCTGTCCGCCTATCAGCTGGACAGCAGGATAAGGAACCTGTTTGGTGTAACCGCGGGCCAGTACATCACCAGGGCCCGTATTGATCATGCCTGCACCCGGCTGAAGCGGTCCGGCGAGCCGATCAGCACCATTGCCCTGGCCTGCGGCTACGCCGACCAGGCGGCCTTCTCGAGACAGTTTCGCCAGGCCGTCGGATTGTCACCGGCGGCGTACAGGAAAAGCTCTTCTGATAATTTATAAAACGAAATTTGCAACGTAATGGTCGATATCATTACTTGAAAATCAAATGATATCAATATTGTGAATTTAATTTCATGTATTCATAACATAAATGAATTTTGATTACTGTGGCAATAATCACATAATTTTATCACCGATCGGCATTTGATTGGCGGCACTGCGATTAGCGCAGAAATTTTATGTCCGGAGCTGTACCATGACTCTAGGAGAACGATGGCTGGCGCGTGTTACTCAAACCGCTGTTGTAGTCGCGATGTTTGCGATGTCCGGATCGACGGCCAAGGCGCAGACCGTAACCGTCGATCAGGGATCAGGCTGGACTGATGCAGCCAGAAGCGAATTTTACACTCAGGATCAAGGCTCGCGAATTATGCCGCTGGCCTGGATGCGCGCGCTTATGTTGCCGGACGGCTCCGGCTTTCTGGACGATGCGCTGACCCGTTACGGGTATCTGAAAAACCCCAATGGTCCGGAAGCCGATGTACCTGTCGGCTTCACGATCGCAAACCACAATGATGCACCGTCCATAGGCATGACATGTTCTGCCTGTCACACCAGGCAGATCGAAGTGAACGGTACTGCCTATCGTATCGATGGTGGACCGGCGATGGTCGACTTCCAGTCGTTCCTTGCAGACTTGAATACGGCTGTAGGATCAGTACTTGCAAGTGACGCGGCCTTCGACACATTCGCAGACAAGGTGCTTGGGTCAGCGGCTTCTGCGTCTGCGAAGCAGCAATTGAAACTGGCCGTCGAACTGTGGCACTTGAGGTTCAGCACATTAACCTCCAGAGCGCTGCCGGAGCCTGCCTGGGGTCCTGGTCGCCTTGATGCTGTGACCATGATTTTCAACCGCGTGACAGGCCTGGATATTGGCGAACCACCCAGCTACCTGATAGCGGAGAACATCTATCCGGCCGATGCCCCGACGCGCTATCCGTTCCTGTGGAACGCGGCCCGTCAGGACAAGACCCAGTGGCCCGGTTTTGCAGACAACGGTAACGATCTACTGGGGCTGGCCAGAAACCTGGGCGAAGTTTACGGCGTCTTTGCTGTACTGCATCCGAAAAAGACCAACGGGTTTTCGCTGCTGAACCGCGATTACCTGGGCAACAACTCAGCGAATTTCGAGGGGCTCTGGCGTCTCGAAGAACTCATCTGGAAGATCGGTCCACCGAAATGGCCCTGGCAGATAGATCAGGCTTTGGCGGATACCGGCAAGGAGATTTTCGACCGGCCATCATCTAACGGCGGCTGTGTTGAATGTCATGGCGAAAAACCCGGTGCCAACCGGTTTACGATCCGCGGCACCTGGGCCACGCCGATCCAGGATGTTGGAACAGACAACCGCGAGTGCAAGATACTGGCGCGCACGGTAAAAACCGGGATCATGGAAGGGGCCAAGATCCCGTTCCTTACAGAGCGGCTTAAGGCGACGGATACAGCCTTCAATGTATTGTCGACGGCTGTTCTGGGTTCCATTTTTCAGAAGGTTACCAGTTTTGGCACGACCAGTGCCACAGGCGCGGCTGCCGGCGAAATGGCAGAACTGCCGCCGCAACTGGAGCAACTCGAAGGCGCATTCAGGAAAGTAAAGCCGCCTGCGCCCGGTTTGGCGACATCGGCAGCAAAATCGGGTTGTGCCTACGAAGCACGGGTGCTGCAGGGCATCTGGGCCGCGGCTCCCTACCTGCACAATGGTTCAGTACCCACACTGGAGGCGCTGTTGTTGCCGGCGTCTGAACGTCCCGCCTCGTTCAAGCTCGGTCCCAGCTACGACATCGCCAGGGTTGGCCTGGCAATCGAGCAGACCAGGTTCGACCATACCCTGGAGACGACCGACTGTTCGGATGTCAGCTCCGGCAACAGCCGGTGCGGACACGAATACGGTATGGCCCTGGGTGAGCAGGAACGCGCGGCGCTACTGGAATACCTGAAAACCCTCTAGCTCACCGCTGGCGGGAAAGCAGCACCGGCAGCTCCGGCCAGAACAAGCCATCTGTCCCGCCGGGCACCCAATCCGATAGACAAACGAAGGAGCAAGACATGTCCAAAAAACACATCCTGGCTACCACATTGATCGTCGGCCTGTGTCACCCTCTGGTGCACGCACACTCCCAGCAGACCCAACCCGGCACCCGCCTGCCGTCTGAGCGCACCCAGCAGGCCGTAAAGAACCTGCCGGCGCGAGACAACGCCAAGAGTACAACGCTCAGCAGGACCAGGGTCGAGAAATTCAACATACGTGAGCAGAAATTTCAACAATACAGCGTCAGGTCTGACCAGTTTCCCGACGACCGAAAAGGGCAGTTGAAGTTCAATGCACAAGGGCAGGCTGAAGTGCCGTTCGTCGCGCCCAATACAATCATTCTTCAGTTCAAAAAGGATGTTTCAGAGCAGCAGATCGCAGCCTTCCTGGCTGAACGCAACCTGGTCGTCGTGCGCACTTATCCCAAGATCGGCGCAATTCAGGCGGAGGGTGATCTCAGCGGTTACTTCAAGCCCAAACTGACCGACAACAGCGCAAATGACGCATTGTTGCGCGGGCTTGTGTCGGTAGTCAAAGATTTCAAGGCTGATCCGCGCATTCAGAACGCAACACCGGATCTGGTTCTTCGCGATCAGACCCATCACGGTACGACGGGTGTTCAGATCACCAATTTGCTCACACCGAGTGGTGTAGTACTGTCTGATCCCGCATCACCGGGCGAGGTGACTGACTGGGGTATAACAGACATTCAGGCCGATCAGCTCTGGCCGCTGCCTGGAGCTCAGGATGGTGTGCTGTTTGGCGTGATGGATGTCGGTTTCGCCCGCCATGAAGACATTATCTTTCTCGGGTTTTTACCTGACACAGACGTTGGTGATCACGGCAATCATGTAGCTGCAATCGCCTGCGGACGCCACGACAACCAGGTGGGCATCAAGGGCGTGCTCCCGCATTGTCTCGTGCGCGCCCGGTCCGGCGATGTATTCTTTGACAGTGTCGAAGGCGGCCAGATTCTGGATTTCCTCGTTTTGTTCAGTCAGGTTCTCGCAACTTTGGAAAAATTTGTCGATTCGCAGGATGACGTCGGCACTTTCAATGTCAGTCTGGGCTATAACTGGCGGAGCAATTTTGGCATCAATCCCGACCTGCCGGACTCGGCTCAATGGCGCACGCTGGTTGCTTCTCAAGGTGCTTTTCTGGTTCCGCTGCTTGAACTTGCCAATAGCAACGGGCGGGTGATTTTTTCAGCTGCCGGCAATGACAGCTCCGGCCTTGCCACACCGATCGGTGCCAAATTCGCCAGCCCGTTCAACTGGGCTGCGATAACCGCCAGAGAGAACAACATTGCGGCCAACGGTGTGATTGTCGAAGCACACGACAGGAATGGCAACCGGGCATCTTTTTCAAATACCGGCGGTCATATTTCCTGCCCGGGCGTAGACATATTCAGTGCCGTGGCCTTTGATCCGCAAAAGCAGATTGCACCCAATGCATACGGCACCATGAGCGGCACCTCGATGGCGTCGCCATATTGCGCGGCCGGCCAGGCTTTGTTCAAGCTGGTGCGCCCAGGGTATTCACGCGTTGAGGCTGTCAATTGCCTGACAACATCAAGCGACAACTCAAGCTCCGGGGCGCCAATGATGCGCTTGCAGCAGGCACTTGCTGCTTGCCCTGCCAAATCGTGAGCGGCCCGTATGCCTGATCGTCGCTCGAAAACGGATACCGGCTGCGTTTGACCGGTCAGTCACGATGGTCTGAATAGGATTTTTCCGCTTCGTAATAGGCATCGAACCCGACCGCTTTGCGCAGGTCGGCGAAATCCAGCAGCCGGTCGGCGGGGTGTTTGCGCTCCGCCAAGTCGGCGAGCGACGCCTGGATGGCTTTCATGGCGGCAGACATCAGTGTCAGCGGGTAGGCAGCGAAACTGTACCCCAGTTCATGCAGGCGGTCGGGGTGCAGTATCGGTGTCGCGCCGCCCTCCACCAGGTTGGCCATGTGAATGCCCGGCGCTTCGCTGGTCAGACGCGCCATCTCGTCTTCAGACTGCGGCGCCTCGACAAACAGGATATCCGCGCCAAGGTCCGAAAACCCCTTGGCGCGCTCGATGGCTTCGTCCAGGCCGTGTCCATGGCGGGCATCGGTGCGCGCCAGTATCATGATGTCGGCGCCTGCCTCGCGTGCATCTACCGCCGCCCTGATCCGGTTGAACGCCTCGTCGCGATCGACCACAAGCTTGCCCTTGGTGTGGCCGCATCTTTTCGGTGATACCTGGTCTTCGATCATGACCGCACCGAAGCCGGCGCGGGCATACTGCTCGACCGTGCGGCGCACATTGAGGGCATTGCCGTAGCCGGTGTCACCGTCACCGATTACCGGTATGTCGGTGGCGGCACATATATTGCGACCCTGATCGAGCATCTCGCCAAAGGAAATCAGGCCCGTATCGGGCGCGCCGATGCGGCATGCAGATACCGCAAAGCCCGACATGAAGGTGAAGCCAAAGCCGGCATCGCCGATCATCTTGGCGCTCAGCGCATCCCAGCAGCACGGCATCACGTGACAGGTATCTTGAGCCAGCAGGCTTTTAAGTCGGTCGGCGGGCGATTGGTTGATCATCTGCAACTCTCAAAGTTTGAATGGGATATACATGGCTAGATCCGGAAACTCATAGATCAGGAACACGGTGAACAGCATCAGAGCCAGGAACGGCCACACGCCCTTCGCCACTTCCTGCATGGAAGCCTTGCCGACGGCCT
>JBPCVV010000355.1:0-7417 GCA_051010195.1 Anderseniella sp.
CTCAATGCTACAATGAATGACACAGTCACGGTAACCGCCGTTGACGGCACCACCCATGACATCACCATCACTATCACCGGCACCAATGATGCCCCGGTAATCCTGCAGGGAGACGGCAACGACAATGACCTGTACGGTGCCGACAACGATGATATCATTGACGGTCTGGACAGTAATGACACCATCTCCGGGTTCGGTGGCGACGACATATTGAACGGCGACGGCGGCAACGACGTGCTGGACGGCGGCGAAGGCGCCGACACACTCACCGGCGGCAGCGGATCTGACACGCTCATAGGCGGATCAGGTGCCGACACGCTGAACGGCGGCAGCGGCTTTGACTGGGCGTCTTACCGCACGGCTACCGAAGGCGTTGTTGTAAATCTGTCAGACACCAGCCAGAACACCGGCGATGCCGCAGGTGACCAGTATTCCGACATAGATATGTACGAAGGTTCCGCCTTCGACGATACCCTGACCGGCAATTCGGGAACCAATTTCCTGGCCGGTGGCGAAGGCGACGATACCATTTCCGGCGGTGCCGGGAACGATGCCCTGGTCGGCGGGCTCGGTGCCGATGTTCTTGACGGTGGTGAAGGCTTTGACAACGTCGCCTATGTCTATGCCACATCGGGCGTCACCGTGGACCTCGCCAACTCGGCCAACAATACCGGCGAAGCCTTCGGTGATACTTTTAACAGCATCGAGATGGTTCAGGGTAGCCAGTTTGACGACACGATCACCGGCGATACAGGCAACAACTGGCTGTATGGCTATGGCGGCAATGACACCGTCAACGGCGGCGCCGGTGCGGATGTCATATTCGGCAATGATGGTTCGGATATACTGAGTGGCGGCACTGGTGCCGATACATTCTACTTCCTTGCCAGCGACACCGGGACGGACACAGTCACGGATTTTGAAGACGACTTGGACCTGCTCAATCTGCAGTTTACCGACTTCACATCGACGCAACAGGTCCTGGACGCGGCGTCCAGCAGCGGGGCCGACACGGTGATTGACCTGGGCGCCGGCGACTCCATTGTTCTGCAGAATTTCGCATTCTCAAACTTCAATGAAACCGACTTTCTGGTTTAGTTAGGGGCGGTCCACCTGGGCGCATATTGATCATGTTGATCACCCACCGATTGCTCCTGACAACTGGCTTTAATCGTCAATTAACCAGAATCGTCAAATACTTGGCACAACTTAGAAATCTGGTTTGGAAAATTCAGTATGGCTTTCAAGAAGAATATCCCAAAAGTTTGGGTCAGACCCAAACTTCTGTGCGTAAACATTGCCGAGCTCACAAAATTGTCCTGCGGCAGCGGGATGGATTTGATCACTCCCGGCACCAGCCAGTCGCCGGATTGCTCCTAGGACAACCAACCAAGCAGCAAGATCCTCTCGCTGCTTGCCTTTACCAGAACGATTTTTGCTATCGCATCGCGCTGACAAGGTCAGGTTGGTCTCCCGCGTCCAGTTGCAATGGAGCATGTTCCAACAGGCTGCCATTTTCGAGCGCATAGAGTTTGTCGGTCCATGACAGCGAAGACAACCGGTGAGCGACCACAACAATAGTCGTATGCGGGCGAAGCCTCTTAAGTGTGGCAACAATGGCCGCTTCATCGGCAGGGTTAAGCGCACTCGTGGCTTCATCAAGAAACAGGACTGCGGGTTTCAGGTAAAGCGCCCTGGCCAGCGAAATGCGCTGGCGCTGACCGCGGGACAACCGGCTGCCACGGTCGCCCAATTCGGTATCCAGCCCGTCCGGAAGATCCCCTACAATGCCGGCCGCTCCCGCCTTTTCCAGCGCTGCCCAGATTTCCGCGTCTGCCGGGTTATCGTCGAAAGGCGCAACATTGTAGCGGACACTCTCGTTGACAAGCTGCGCATCCTGCAGGACATAGGCAACCGTCTGCCGCCACCGCTTGCGGCGGGCACCGTCGAGTATCTCACCGTCGATGGAAATCCGCCCCCTGGTGGGTATCAACAGGCCCGACATCAGGTCAAGCAACGTGGTCTTGCCGGCACCGGAGAGGCCAACAAGACCAATGGCGGAGCCTGCCGGCAACTCGATGGAGATGTCCTGCAGGACGTCTGTATCGCTGTCGGGATACCCGTACCCGACACCTTCAAGCACAAGTGAATCGCGAAAAGCCACAGGAGACGTGTCCCCGACGGGCAGGTTTTCACCGCTGGCTTCCGCTGCTGCACGCAGGTCATGTATACGCTTCCACCCGGGCATCATGGCAAACAGATCCCGCACCGAGCGTTGCAGCTCTCCAGCGCGCGGAAACAGACGGGCGAAGATGATGATCAGTGCGACAGGCTCGACACTCAGTGTTTCTGTGTATGAACTGACCAGCCAGATCAGCGCGGCCAGCATGAACACTGCAGCAAGGTCATGGACCAGGCCGGCCTGGGCGCCGTTATTGGCCCGCATCACCATGGTCTCGACATAGCGCCGTGACAGTTCATTGAACCGGGTGTCTGCATGCTCTTCACCGGCTGCCGATTTGATCGACTTGAGATCATCCAGTTGATGGCGAAACCTCTTGAACAGGTTTTCCAGCAGCGCAACTGAACGCTTGCTGAGGCGATACGCCCTGAAATCAAACGCCAGTATCGGCAGCGCGACCACCAGCGCCAGCGCCAATACCACCAGTGTCAGCCGCATATCGATCAGCAGTGCTGCCGCCACACTGATGGCCACAGCGAAGGAGCCGGACGCAAGCCGGGCCAGGGCGCTGACGCCGAAGGCGGCGTTCTCTGACTGTATCGACAGTGAATGATTCAAAACGCCGCCGTCCTGCGCCGCAAGGAATGGCCAGTTTGCGCGTGTCACCGCACGATGTGTTGATGCCCGCAATTCGTGCAGAAACCCGTACTGCAGCCTCGCCGCCGCCATGTTGTAGGCAAAACCGATCATGGCCCTGACCACCATCAGGCCCACGAAGATCAGCAACACCGAGAACAATGACAGATCCAGACCGAACCGGTCGAAGCCGGAACGTAGCATTTCCGTAAACCAGCTCGCCTCTCCCTGCGAGGCGACGCCTACCAGGGCCAGAAGCGGGATGAGCAGGATCAGGCCGAGACCTTCTGCCATGGTCCGCACAACCAGCAGCGCCACGTTAAGGGCAAGCAGGCCGGGGCGGAATCTCCACAGACTCACGATGAAGCTCATGAATGACATCTCAGGATCCGCCCAGCCGATTCGGTTCCGCCATAGCGTAGAACAACACGGGTGCAAGTGAATACACTAAGTTTGGTCGCCACGCCGCGGATGACAAGCTGGCTCAGCTGTTGCAGGCAAGTTACGGCAGTAATGTCCTGAAATAGTCAATGGTCCGGCCAAGACCGCTGGTCAGATCAACTGCCGGTTGCCAGTCGAGCGTCTGCCGAGCCAGGGCGATGTCCGGTTTCCGCTGCCTGGGGTCATCCTGCGGTAGTTCGCCAAAAGAGATCATTGATTTCGAACCACTCAGCTGGATGATCTGTTCCGCCAGCTCCGTGATGGCGAATTCATTCGGATTGCCCAGATTGACCGGACCCGTCGTATCCGGCCCGGTCGCCATCAGTTTCAGGACACCATCAACCAGATCATCCACATAGCAGAAGGACCGGGTTTGTGATCCGTCACCGAAAACGGTAATCGGTTCATCACGCAGGGCCTGCATGATGAAGTTCGAAACCACCCGGCCATCCGCCGGGTGCATGCGCGGACCGTACGTATTGAAAATGCGGGCAACCTTGATCTCAAGTCCATGCTGACGATGGTAGTCAAAAAACAGTGTTTCCGCGCAGCGCTTGCCCTCGTCATAACATGACCGCGGTCCGATCGGGTTGACATTGCCCCAATACCCCTCCGTCTGAGGGTGTTCGGCCGGATCCCCGTAGACCTCGCTCGTGGATGCCTGGAAGACTTTGCATCCCAGTCGTTTGGCCAGCCCGAGCACATTGATGGCCCCGTGAACAGATGTTTTGGTGGTCTGAACAGGATCGTGCTGGTAGTGAACCGGCGATGCCGGACAGGCCAAGTTGTAGATCTCGTCCACTTCCACGTAGAGCGGAAAAGTCACGTCATGGCGCATGAACTCAAAGCGCGGGTGGTTGTGAAACTGTTCGATGTTGCGTTTCGTGCCGGTGAACAGGTTGTCGGCACACAACACATCGTGACCTTGCTCGAGCAGGCGGTCTATCAGATGCGAGCCGATGAAACCCGCCCCGCCGGTGACGAGGATACGTTTGCCGCGGTCATACAGTCTGGACAATTGGGTTTTTCCTCCGAGGTTCAGCTGTCTTGCGCGTAATAGTCGCGATACCAGCGGGCAAAGCGCGCAATACCATCATCGACATTTACTTTTGGCTTGTAGCCGGTCAGGCCGGACAAGACTGTAATATCGCCCCAGGTATCACGTACGTCACCGGGTGCCATGCCGGTAAACTTGATCCGGGCCTTTACACCAAGCGAGTTTTCCAGACACTGAATATAGTCCATAAGCTCAACCCTGGTGCCCGACGCGATGTTAACCAACCTGTGCGGCGCAACCGGGCTTGTGCCAAGCCGGGCCGGTTGCCCCTCCATTGTTTCCACTGCCTCAGGTGTCGCCGGGAAAAGGCCCACAACCGCGTCGACCACATCGCTGATGTGGGTAAAATCCCGGGTCATCTTGCCGTGGTTGTACACCTCGATTTCTTCGCCCATCAGCATGGCGTTGGCAAACTTGAAAAATGCCATGTCTGGACGGCCCCATTCGCCGTAAACGGTGAAAAACCGCATTCCCGTCATCGGTAGTCTGAACAGGTCCGAATAGGAATGGGCCATCATCTCGTTGGATTTCTTCGTGGCGGCATAAAACGACACCGGATGTTCCACAGGGTGGTTTTCCGACCACGGCAGCGTGGTGTTGGCCCCGTAAACGGAACTGGTCGAGGCATATAGGAAATGATCGGGTTTTGCCTCGCGGACCAACTCCAGCATGTTGGCGAAACCGTCAAGATTGCTGTCAACGTAGGCCTGCGGATTGTCGAGACTGTAGCGGACACCGGCCTGGGCCGCCAAATGCACAACCACTTGTGGATCAGCCGTCTGCCAAACATCCCGCAATGCTGCCTTGTCGCACAGATCGGCTTCCGCAACAGAGATGTCAGCAAGACGCAACCTCTCCAGCCGGGCCTGCTTCAGTGCAATATCGTAGTAAGGCGACATGTTGTCGATTCCCGTCACCTCATGTCCGTCAGACTTCAGCCGGTTGGCCAGATGAAACCCGATGAAGCCGGCTGTACCGGTAACCAGAACACGCAATGGAAAATCTCCTCCGTATCGGCGATGGCTGTGGCGTGACACGCCCAATGCGACCGCGAGTGCTTATAGCGCCGGTTTTGCAGCCTGTCGTGCGTTGATTTCGAACGGCATGCCAACTGGCCGCCAACCTTGCCGGAGATTGTTGGAAAAATCGTTAGCGATTGGATCCTTTGGCGCGACGCACCAGCCGTCCGGCCGCTATCGCCGACCCGATGCTCACCGGAATGAACGCATAGCCGCGGTCTTTCGATCCAAACGGTGTTTCAGCGGGCCAGTCATCAAGGTATTTCCGGATCAGCTTGACATCAATGAACCTGGCGGTATCCGGGTCGTCGGTAAGGGCATCCAGCTCATCCCGCAGGCGTGGCATATCCCAGGACAGGCGGGCATGCCAGTCGATGACCTGTTCACCGCCCTTCCGGTTGTCGAGCACCGATGCCGGCAGCCTGTCTTTCATCATCCGGCGGATCAGCCAGCGGCTTTGCCCGAACCGCCGAGACTGTGCCTCCGGCACGCCAAGCGACCACTCGATGAGACGGCGGTCAGAAAACGGATCCCGGGTCTCAACGTCATGCATCGCCCGCAGGGCCTGGTTGATATCACCACGCTCGTGCGAAAAGCTGCCCGCAACCATATCTGCCCTGACCCGCCTGGTATCCCGCACAGGCTTTGAGAAGAAATTCCAGCTATAGTGCTCGAGGCGCTCTTCGACGCGCATTTCACGGGCAAAGTCGGGATTGATCGCGGACCGGCTGCGCCACAGCGGCAGCGCACTGCGGCTACCCCTGAACTGCGAATAACCGCTGTGCAACCAGTCCGGCGCGACCCGGAACAGCCACATGTGGGTCAGCCTGCGGTAGACACCCTTTATGCCGCCCGGCCCGGCGAAAACATCACGCAACAGGTTGGCATAATCCCTGTTTCGCCAGCGTTCCAGCAGGACCCCCTCACCGCTCCAGCTCAACGACATGTTGCCCATGCTGCCTTCCAGCAGAACATTGAGCTGCTGATCACGTGCAGCCATGTTGATATCGTGTATCCAGCACAAGTTGATCGCATTGCGCGGGGCAACGCCGGAATAGTCTAGAAAATCATCGAGCTGATGAAACAGCCCGTGGCCTTCCGACCGCACAAAATTGGGCTTGATTCGCGGATGCAGTTTGCAGATCTCTTCAACAAACGGTGTCTCATCACCATAGGCACCATCCCTACAGCGCCCGTCCCAGTCTTTGGACGGCACCCACGTAAACGTTGGCAAGGCCTGCCCGGCGGGCAGGTGATCGAGGGCGGTTACGGCAACCGATGATGAATCGAGCCCACCGCTCAGGAATGCGCCAACCCGTGAACCGTCGCTCACCTGTGCCCCGACCACGTCATTGAACCGCTCAAGACCGGCTTCCACATAGTCCTCATCGCTGGCATACCGAACCTCCGGCGCGTCATCGAGGCTCCAGTACTTAGTGACTTCGGTCTTTGTCGGATCGGCACGAAGCATATGCCCTGGCAGGACGCGCTTGATACCTTTGTAGTAGGTGCGCTCACCGTCATGGAACAGCTGAACGAGCTGGTCGGCGATTTTCTGCTCGTCAATCGCGCGCTCCACATCAGGCAGCCCGAGCACCGCGCGCGGTGCAGATGCAACAACAATGCGCTGCGCTGTTTCGTGATAACAAAGCGCTCTCAGGCCAATATGGTCCCGGCATGCCAGAAGCGTTTCTTCATGGGCGTCCCAGCAGACAAACGAGAATTCGCCGCACCATTTCTGCACGCCGGCCTCACCGTCAGTGAGCCAGGACTGAAACGCCAGTTCCGCGTCGCTCAGCCGGTCCGGCCGGACGCCGGATCCGGCCATGCCATGCGCAATGTCCACCCGGTTATCCAGCCGCCCGTCAAACACAAACAGGTGGCGGCTGTTGTTTGCCTGCAAGGGTTGAATGGCATTGTCGGCAACACCGGTCACGGCACTGGATGCAAACACGACACCACATTTGCCGGAAACGCACACGGTTTGCGACTTGCGGCCAAACGGGCGCAGCCCCTGCCCCAGGCGTTCGATCATCGCCCGCTCGGCAGGTCGCCCATCCTTCCAGAAAATAGCCCCTATAC
>JBPCVV010000356.1:0-24887 GCA_051010195.1 Anderseniella sp.
CGGTTCAAGTCAGGATCGAGCAACTCGCTAATCATGCGGTTTCCGTGACCGTGCGATGCGGCATTTGAGAAAATTCCCAGCAGGGCTGCAAGCAAGTCGGAATTGCATGCATTCTGCTCCGCAAGCTCTTCGAAATACGATAGGTCCTTGATTGAGTTGTCGACGGAAAACTTGTACCCCTTGAAGTCTCCCGCGACGGCGCCGCCGGCGATCCGGTCAAATCCCACGGACCTGCCGGACCCGTGCCGCGCCAGTTCGTATAGCTTTTCCCAGTCGACGCCCAGCGCTTTCGCCTTGCGAAAGGTCTCTATGACCAGAGCCGCGGTGCCCAGAGCCAGGAAGTTGCTGACCAGCTTGGCGCGTGCACCGGCACCGGCGGTTCCGAATTGTTCGACCTGTTTGCAGAAGCACGACAGCACGTCATGCGCCTGTTGCGGCAATTCAGTATCGCAGCCGACAATGGCGCCCAGCACGCCCTCGCGCGCCTGCTGTGCCCCGCCGGTAACAGGCGCCTCCACGTAAGTGACGCCGAGGCCTGAAAGGGTCTCACTGAATGCTTCCGGACCGCCGCATGCATTGGTGGTTGTATCGATTACCAGCATGCCCGGCCGGAATGACTGATTGAGATCGCCAATGACCTTTTCAACAGCCGGGGTGCCGGTCACGCACAGCACGACGACATCAACCTCTGCCACCAGCGCGGCGGGTGTGGGGGCTTCGAAGGCCCCCCTGCCGACAAGGTCATCGATCGGCTCACGATTGCGATGGGCCACGACGTGAAGCTCATGTCCTGCCGCCAGCATGTTCACGGCCATGCCATGTCCCATCAGACCGGCGCCAATCAGACCAATTTTCATTGCCATCTCCTCAAAAACTGATGATGCGGCCAGGTTGCAGTAGTGTCCGCTGTGTCATTTGGCCTGCTGCGCTAGCTGACCCCCCAAAAGCCTGCTCACTTCTGTTGCGGCTCGTCTGACCTTCGGACCCAGTTCACTGATCATTTCGTCTGGTAACCGGGCCGCCGGGCCGGAGATGGAAATCCCGGCGATGGCTTCACCGTGGAAATTGTGGATCGGGGCTGCGATACATCGCATGCCGTAATGGCGTTCTTCATCATCGTACGACCAGCCGCGCCGGCGAGTGGATTCCAGGTCTGCAAACAGGGCATCGGGTGAGGTGAGGCTTTTGGAGGTAAATTCCTCCAGGCCTTTTTTTTGTAGGATCCGCTCAACCTTGTCCTGAGGCATTTCGGCAAGCAGCGCTTTGCCTATGCCTGAGCAGTGCATCGGGCCACGGGTCCCGACGCTGAAGAAAGCCCGGATCGGATTGGGCGTCTCGATCTGGCTGATGAAAACCACATCGCCTTCATCACCGATACCGAGGTTTGCGGTCTCGCCGGTCTCCTCCATGAGTTGACGCATCACGTCGCGCCCGGCTTCGACAAGACTGGTGCGCTGGACAAAAGAACTGCCGGTCCGAAATGCCTCTATACCGATCATCCATTCCTGGGTGGCCGTGTCAAAGTCGACAAATCCACGCTTCTGCAGGGTCACCAGCAGGCGATGGGCAGTTGATGCGGGCATGCCGACACGCAGGGCCAGTTCGGTAAGCGTCGTCTTGTTTTCCTTTGCCACGATGGCAAGCAACTGCAGACCCCGGTCAAGTGCCTGAACCGTCGCACTGTTGGTGTCTGGTGATAGAGAACGGGGCCTGCCGCGCGTCCGGGTGGTTTGTTCAGCCATGTACCGTCTCCTCGCTGATCCAGGGAGTTTTTAAATTATACGATTGAAAAAAATTTTCAAATAAAATCAGTATTGCGACTTTGAAAAAATAATTATTGTTTAAAATCAGTATTTTGTATTTTTTATTTTAAAATGAAATAATTTTCCAGAAAAATTGAAATTTGGCTGAATGCATGTATGCTGAACGTAGCGAACGTTATATGGAGGAAGCGACATGACAGGCCAGAACCCCGTTTTCATACCGGGCCCGACAAACATCCCGGATCGGTTGCGCTATGCCATGAGTATTCAGTCGATGGACCACCGCGCGCCGGACTTCGTTGAACTGCTTGCGCCGGTTCTGGAAGACGCTAAGAAGGTGTTCAAGACCCAGACCGGCCAGGTGATCTCGTTTCCCGGCAGCGGCACTGGCGGCTGGGAAGCCGCGATTACCAACACGCTGTCTCCCGGAGATAAGGTGCTGGTTGCCCGCTTCGGCATGTTTTCCCATCGCTGGATCGACCTGTGCCAGCGCCACAATCTCGACGTCGAGGTGATCGAGTGCGAGTGGGGAACCGGGGCGCCTGCCGACATATACGGCGAGCATTTGGCGGCCGACAAGAATCACCGGATCAAGGCGGTTCTGGTCACCCACAATGAAACCGCAACCGGTGTGCGCAGCGATGTAGGCGCCATCCGCAAGGCGATGGACGAGGCCGATCATCCCGCCATGCTGTACGTCGACTGCGTCAGTTCGCTGGCCTCGATGGACTTCCGCATGGACGAATGGGGTGTCGACCTGGCCGTGTCCGGTTCGCAGAAAGGCTTCATGCTGGCAACCGGCATGGCCATTATCGGGGTCAGCCAGAAAGCGCTGGCTGCCTGTGAAACGGCCACGTGCCCGCGGTGTTATTTCGACTTTCGCGACATGGCCGGTGCCAACGCCAAGGGTGGATATCCCTACACACCGCCCCTGCAGATCATGTACGGACTGCGTGAGAGCCTGAACATGCTGTTTGAAGAAGGCTTGGAGAATGTCTTCGCCCGACACTACCGGATTGCCGAAGGCGTACGTGAAGCGGTCAGGGCCTGGGACATGCGACTGTGTGCCAGGAGCCCGGAGCTTTACTCGGACACGGTCAGCGCGGTTTACGTCCCTGAGGGGTTTGACAGCAACGTTCTCACCGATCACGCGTTTGACGTCTACGGTGTGTCGTTCGGCATCGGGCTCGGAGAAATGGCCAACAAGGCATTTCGCATCGGTCATCTTGGCTCCATGACGGATGTCATGGCATTGTCGGGGATCGCGGCAATCGAAATGGCGATGAAAGACCTCGATTACCCGATTGAACCCGGTGCAGGTGTATCGGCGGCGCAGAACTATTACCGCGCAACCGCTCACCGGCCCCAGCTGCAGGCAGCGTGAGGAACCCATGAACAACATGTCTGGCATGAACATTCCGACCTATGACGACGTCATTGCCGCTCATGTGCGCATTGAACCCCATATCCACAGGACGCCGATTCTGACGTCGAGCTATTTCAACGAACTGACCGGCGCACAACTGTTCTTCAAGTGCGAAAACTTCCAGAAGGCTGGTGCATTCAAGGTGCGTGGCGCATCAAATGCGGTCTTCGGCCTGGACGACGAAACGGCCAAAAAAGGGGTTGCGACCCATTCGTCGGGCAATCATGCCCTGTCACTCAGCTATGCTGCCGGGCGCCGCGGTATTCCGGTGACCGTGGTGATGCCGCGCACCGCGCCCGAAGCCAAGAAGGCGGCCGTGCGCGGCTATGGTGGCATCGTGGTTGAATGCGAGCCGAGCACGACCTCGCGAGAGGCGGTGTTTGCAGATGTCGTTGCAGCCTCGGGGGCGGAATTTGTGCACCCCTATAACGATCCGCGGGTCATTGCCGGCCAGGGCACATGTTCCAAGGAACTGGTCGAGGATATTGTGGATCTCGATGCCGTGGTAGCGCCCATTGGCGGCGGCGGCATGATTTCCGGCTCCTGCCTGACCCTGTCGAACATTTCGCCGGATACCAAGGTATATGCTGCCGAACCGCTCAATGCAGATGACGCGTACCGCTCGTTCAAGGCCGGTCACATCATTGCCGACGATGCACCGCAGACTGTCGCCGATGGCCTCAAGGTGCCGTTGAAGGAACTGACATGGCATTTCGTGTCGAACCATGTCGAGGACATTCTGCTGGCCACGGAACAGGAGATCATAGATGCTATGTACCTGACCTGGCAGCGCATGAAAATCGTCATCGAACCATCGTGCGCGGTGCCGCTGGCGGTGATCCTGAAGAACCGCGCCGTGTTTGAAGGCAAACGTGTCGGCGTGATCATTACCGGCGGCAACGTTGATCTCAACAAACTACCTTGGCTGCAAGATCAAGATTGAACCGCCAATTCCTCAAAGGGAGAAGTCTTATGAACGTAATGAAGAAAGTTGACGGGCTTGAAGTCGGTTACAACGTGCCGGCCGCGATCGGCATGGACGAAGCGGACATTCAGACACCATGCCTGATGGTCGACCTGGACGCACTGGAGCGCAATATCGTCAAGATGGGCGACTTCGCCAAACAAATGGGCGTGCGCCACCGGGTGCATGGCAAGATGCACAAGTCAGTGGACGTGGCGCTGCTGCAGGAAAAACTCGGCGGAAGCTGTGGCGTATGCTGCCAGAAAGTCAGCGAGGCGGAGAGTTTCGCCCGCGGCGGCATCATGGATGTACTGGTGTCAAACCAGGTGCGCGACCCGGCCAAGATCGACAGGCTGGCCCGCATTCCGCAACTGGGTGCGCGGACCATCTGCTGTGTCGATGATATCGACAATGTGGCTGATCTTTCGGTAGCGGCCGTCAAGCACGGCACCGAAATCGAATGCCTGGTCGAGATCGACTGTGGGGCGGGACGCTGTGGCGTCACGACCACTGCGGATGTAGTGGCGATTGCCAAGGCAATCGATGCGGCCGAGGGGCTGAAGTTCACCGGCATCCAAGCCTACCAGGGCGCCATGCAGCACCTGGACGACTACAATGACCGCAAGGCCAAGATCGACATTGCCGTTGCCATGGTCAAGGATGCTGTCGATGGACTCAAAGCCGAAGGTCTGGGCTGTGACATTGTTGGCGGCGGCGGTACGGGCTCGTATTATTTTGAAGGAAATTCAGGCGTTTACAATGAGCTGCAATGTGGCTCCTACGCCTTCATGGATGCAGATTACGGCCGCATTCTCGACAAGGACGGCAATCGTATCGATCAGGGCGAGTGGGAGAATGCGCTGTTCATCCTGACGTCTGTCATGAGCCACGCCAAGGCCGACAAGGCGATCTGTGATGCAGGCCTCAAGGCCCAGTCGGTCGACAGCGGCCTGCCGGTGGTGTTCGGGCGCAGTGATGTTGAATATGTCAAATGCTCCGACGAGCATGGTGTCATTGCCGATCCGGACGGCAAGTTGAAAGTGAACGACAAGCTCAAACTGGTGCCCGGACACTGTGATCCGACCTGCAATGTGCACGACTGGTATGTCGGCGTGCGCAACGGTCAGGTCGAAGCGGTCTGGCCGATCACCGCGCGCGGCCTGGCCTACTGAGGAAACCGCTGATGCTTATTGTTTCAGAAGAAACCTGCCAGGCCGTTGTCGGCCGCGGCGACGCGTTTGCAGCGGTTGAAAGCGTATTTTCTGCCATGGCCAGCGGCGATGCCTACAATTTCCCGGTCATCCGGGAGGCCATTGGCCACGCTGATGCCTTGTATGGTTTCAAGTCGGGGTTTGACCGGGCCGGTCTGGTTTTGGGCCTCAAGTCCGGCGGATACTGGCCCGGGAACATGGACAAGGGGCTGACCAACCATCAGTCGACCGTGTTCCTGTTCGACCCGGATACCGGCCAGTTGCAGGCGCTGGTCGGTGGCAACTACCTCACCGCGGTGCGCACGGCGGCTGCCAGTTCGGTATCGATCGCGCATCTGGCCCGCAGGGATTCAAAAGTGCTCGGCATGATCGGCGCCGGCCATCAGGCGGGCTTCCAGCTCAGGGCGGCGGCCGAACAGCGTGATTTTGAAAAGGTGGTAGCATGGAATTTTCATGCCGACATGCTGCCCGGTCTTGCCGCGGTGGCAGAAGATATAGGCTTGCCGTTCGAAGCGGTCGAACCTGAGCAGCTCGGCGCTGAAGCCGACGTGATCATCTCGATCACCTCGGCCCATGATGCGTTGATGATGAAGGACTGGGTGAAGCCGGGCGCCCACCTGGCCTGCATGGGTACCGACACAAAGGGCAAGCAGGAGATGGATCCTGCGTTGGTCGCGGCGGCAACCGTTTTCACAGATGAAATTGCCCAGTCAACCACGATCGGTGAAGCCCAGCACGCGGTCTTGAAACAACTGATGAGCGCGGACGACATCACACCCATCGGCGATGTCATAAACGGCAGTCATCTCGGCCGGTCTTCCGATACGGAGATCACGATGTTTGACGGGACCGGTGTCGGACTGCAGGATCTGGCCGTGGCCTCGGTTGCGGCCAGGCTGGCGGAAGAAGGTGGCAAGGCGCAGCAAATCCAGCTTTGACGGGCGGCAGACAATGAACATCGTGATAATCGGATTTGGTGCGATCGCGTCTTACGTATCGGCCAAGCTATCGCAGGACGCCGATGTGGTCGTGAGCGCGGTGTTGTGCCGTGAAGGCCGCAGCACCGCCGCTGTCGAGGCGCTGGGTTCCGGCGTGAAACCGATCAATTCTGTTGATGATATTCCCGATGACACCGACCTGGTCATCGAGTGCGCCGGACACGCTGCGCTGGCGGAACACGGGCCGGCGGTGTTGCAGCGCGGGACAGATCTGATTTGCACGTCGAACGGTGCTTTGGCCCAGCCCGAACTGGCTGACAGCCTGGAGCACGCCGCCCGGGCAGGCGGGTCGCGTCTGCAACTGGTCTCCGGTGCCATTGGCGCTATCGACGCCATTGCCGCGGCAAATGTCGGTAATATCGACCGGATCGTGTATCGCGGTCGAAAACCGCCACAAGGCTGGAAAGGATCACCAGCTGAGCAGGTGGTAGACCTGGACAATCTGGCCGAGCCGGCGTGCCACTTCTCCGGCTCGGCCCGCGAAGCTGCGCTGCGCTATCCGAAAAATGCCAATGTGGCGGCCACCGTGGCTCTCGCCGGGCCGGGCCTGGACCATACCCGGGTCGAACTCGTGGCTGATCCGGCAATTACCGAGAATATTCACGAGATTGAAGTTGAAGGTGCGTTCGGTCGGTTGCAGTTCAGGATCGACGGCAGACCGCTGCCGGGAAATCCGAAATCATCCGCACTCACCGCCATGAGTGTCGTGGCAGCGGTGCGCAATCGCATGGCGCACATTTCGCTTTAACCGGCCTTGCCGCTGTCACGGGCGAGCTCTTCCAGTATCCGCATGGCATCCTGTTCGCGGCCATCGGGAACGAACAGGTGATCATGAAAGAAACCCGATACGGGGTTCACCCCCATGTCGTGCCTGGCGAGTTCCGTGGCGACCCGTGCAATGAAGCCGACGGCTTCCAGCGATGAATGCACGTCCAGCGTGATCATCCGGCAGGGGAATTCATAAGCCAGGCCAAAAGCCTCGGCTTCCGTTCTGTGCAGTATGAGTGTCGTGCCTTCGGCTTCCTGGAACACCATGCGGGCAGTGATGTTTTCGGGCACCGAATTGTCCGGCAGTGTTACGAACACGTAAACAGCATCGGCAAGCTGCGCCGAAAGCGTCCTTAAGAGTTCGTTCAGGTTGATCTCACCGCTCATGGCTGTTTTCCCTGTTTGCAATCGATACCCGCTCGCGGCGCTATGTGGACTATGGTCGCCTTCTACTGCAAATCAGTTTCTGGCCTGAAAAGAGCTCCGTTGTCCAGATTTGGTCAGCATCGGCACCAGGCTGATGACAAGCATGCCGGCTGCAAGAACAAGGGGCCAGGAGAAGCTGCCGAGTGCTTCAAATGCGCTGCCGGCAACAAAGGGCCCGGCGATCTGCCCCGTTGCAAAGGCAAACGTCATGGCCGCCACGTGGCGTTGTGCATCTTCCGGTCCGGCAATGCGATGGGCCTCCTTCATGCCGACCATTGTGATGACCATGAAGGTGCCGCCAACGCACAGCGCTGCAATGGTTATGGCCAGGATCGATTGTGAGATCGCGGGTGCCAGCAGGCCCAGTGCCATCACCAGCTGGCTGGCCAGCCAGATCTGCCTGTTGGAATAGCGGGTCTGAAGCGGCCCAATCAGGATTGTGGAGACTGCCGCCGCCGCACCAAAGACCGGCCAGCCCAACCCGAAAATCAGCGGTGACGGCAGGATTTCCTTCGCCATCACGGGCAGGTAGGTGGCGGGCACGACATACCCGAACCCCATGGCTGCGTAGGGCAGGATAATGGCCCAGGAAAGCGGCGTCTGGTGGTTTGAGCCGGTCCCGGTGGTACCCGTTGGAGCGCGGAACACATCTGCCTGCTGCACGAACAGATAGGCGGTTGCAGCCAGAGCCAGGCCGCCGAAACCCAGCCAGATGGTCTGGCTGGCGGCGGCCATAACCATCATCGCCAGCACACCTGCGCCAACCAGCATGATGCCGGCCCCGACGCCGGCGAATACCCAGCCTTGCAAATTGCGCTGCGCCGTGCCTGAAAGGTTTCTGACGTGATAGGTGCTGACGATGACAAGCACCAGGGCGCTGCAGAAGCCGGCCAGCCAGCGCGAGCCAAACCACACGGCATGATTGTCGACCACACCCATGGCCAGCGTGGAGGCGGCAATCAGGCTCAGCGATCCCAGCAGCACCGCCCGGGGCGCCGTGATCACATAGGCGGCCGCAAACGCGCCCATGGCATATCCGATGAAATGGACAGATGCGATGGCGCCGGCGCTGCTCATATCCAGCAGGCCATCCGCCAGCATCACCGGCAGCACCGGTGTATAGGCAAACCGGCCGATCCCCATGGCCAGGATCAGGCAAAGGCATCCGGTAAATGCGATCATCGCAGGTGATGGTCTGTCAGACATGCGTCTACTTTAGGGGTTTCGTACCATCTGTAAAAATGATTTATAATGAACGTATGATTTTGAAAATGAGAACGTTATGAAATTGGATATTGCATCGCTGGAAGTGTTTCAGGCCGTTGTGCGTCACGGCGGTGTCTCGAAAGCCGCTGCGCAACTGAGCCGCGTGCAATCCAGTGTCAGCACGCGCATCCGCCAGATGGAGGATCAACTGGGCGAGCCCTTGTTCCTGCGCGACAACAAGCGCATGACGCTGACCGATGCCGGCCGCAACCTGTTGCCCTATGCAGAACGCATGATGACCCTGGCGCGCGAAGCCGCCGACGCGGTGAAGGCGACAGACCTGAACGGACCATTCCGCATTGGCACCATGGAAAGCACTGCCGCAGCGCGCCTGCCCAGGATGCTGTCACAGTTTCACCAACAGCATCCCGGCGTCTCGGTCCGGCTGACGACGGCCACTGCCGGTGCCCTGCAGAACGGATTGGCCAACGAGGAAATAGATGTTGCCTTCATTGCGGAACCGGTCAGCAACAAGCGCTTTCGGACACGTGCTGTCTTTACCGAAGAACTTTGCCTGGTTGCGGCAAGATCATTTGGTTCAATACAAAACGCCGCCGCCCTTAACGGCCAGACGATCATCGCGTTTGAGGAAGGTTGCGCCTATCGCCGTTACCTGAACGACTGGCTGCTGGACGAACAGATCACGCCCGGCGCGACGCTCTCGGTCGGGTCTTACCTCGCCATGCTGTCGTGCGTGTCCGCCGGGACCGGGTTTGCCGTGGTACCCAAGTCAGTTCTGTCTATCATCGATGTGCACGAAACGCTCAAGTCCCGCAAACTGCCCGGGCGTTACTCCCGCATCGACACGTTGATGGTTTGGCGCAAGAATTATGCATCACCGAAGCTTGATGCCTTGCTGCAGGTGCTGGATGGCGCTGAATAGGTGTTCATTCGGAGCCTTGCAAAAATACGCGAACTTTTGGGTAAAATGTATAAAATTCAGTAGTTTACCATTTTGACCTGATTCATTTCGTTAACGAAACATATGGATGCGTACCTGCCAGTCCCGACTGAAAAGGTCTTAATCCCGACCTAGATGAATTGTCGGAAAAATGATGTTCGCAAAGGTGCTCATGACGCAACCGACACCATTCACCGTTCGCCGGCTCTCATCAGGTTAGATTAATCTGGCCAGGGGTCTGCTGGCCGTATTCGGTGAGGCTTTTGAAGATGAGCAGACATACACTCAGGCACAGCCTGACCGGCAGTATTTCGAAAAGCTGATCGGCAGCGAAACGATTGCCGTTGGGTTTGCTGGAACCGCTTGTCCGGCGGCAGGCCGTCTCATCCTTACCAGGCCCTGACCGGTTTTGCCATGTTTGGAACTTACACTGGCGTATGGAAACACATGCCTGTGCTAGAGCGGGACACTACCACAATCGTCAAAAGTGAAATTGCTGACAACTTTGCAACGGAAAAGCGGTCATGAATGAACAGGACCCGCGGGCCGGGTCGGCTTTCAATGCCATCCAGGCGATCGACTATACGATAATTTTCGTCCGCGACATGTGGGCGATGCGATTGTTTTACGAGACCGTCATGAGGTTTCCGCTAAAGCGGGAACTGTCGTCAAACTGGATAGAATATCGCGTTGGCGGAAACACGCTTGTCTTGTCCAGGCCTGGGCTCACAGCATTTGATGCGCCGACGCCTTTGGGCAGTGCTGCGCTGCATCTGGCATTCAGGGTTTCAGCGCGTGAAGTGGATCAGTGCGCCGAAGAACTCCTGCAAATGGATATCGAATTGCTGTCGCCGCCCGCAGACCGGGATTTCGGGCATCGCACGCTGTTCTTTCGCGATCCGGACGGCAACCTGCTGGAGATGTTCGCAGAAATTTAGGGCAGGGCCGGAAAGCTTGGTTGGTTGACAGCCTCGGCGCCGCGCCTGAGGCCGAATGCCTATTCGGCAACTGAATCCGGACAATCGACTTCATCCGCTTCCCGGTTTCGCGCCGAGATGCCGCCGCAGGAAGAGCACTACTTCGCGTTTCGGGCTGCTGAATTCCATCAGTTCGTGCCTACTTGCCAGGGGTTCATCACTGTAGACAATCGATGCACTGCCATTGTTGGGGTTCAGGAATGGCCGGCAGTCTCCCTGTGAGTTTTCCTGGAACCATGGATCTTTGGTGCCGACCAGAGCCAGTACCGGCTCGGATGCCGATGCGCTGAGCCCGTGGTATTCAGGCCAGTTGTCATGGCAGGTCCAGCCTTCAATTATGCGAGCCCGGACTTTCTGCCGTTCGTTCTGAGGTTTGAACGTGGCCGCCGTGATCCCGCCCTGGCTCAGGCCCATCAGGACAATCCTGTCGCTGTCCACAAACGGCAGTTTCCTGACCTGTTCAATGGCGTATCCCGCATCCGCCTGGCGCATCTTCAGCGTGTGTCGGTACATGCCTGCGGTGTAACTGTCGACCTCGCATGAACGCGGGTACTTCCGGCGGGCCAGGCTGGCAGGTGCCACCACCACAAAGCCGTTTTCCGCCAGGAACTTCGTGCGCATATGGGTCCCCGGCCAAAAGCCGGAACAGCCGTGCATGTACACAATCGCCGGCAGTTTGCGTTTGAACCTGAACTTTCCTTCCTGCAACTCCGTCACCGAAGTTTCAATGGAGTTCCTGTTCTTGCCGGGCACGTGCACTATTGCGGCATCCCACGCCCTGCGCTTTTCGGTCGGATCGGTCCAGTCGGACGGAGACATGTCGCCGGGCCGGGCGAACACTTTCGTGCTGTTGTGCAGGCCGCCTGGGCCGGTGGGGCCCGGATCTGCCGGGACCGGTGATGGAGCTTTTGGGAAGAACAGGCTGAAAATACTCCGCGCAAACCCCTTTACGCCGGTATCGTCATTTGTCTCCGCGTATAAGGGATGCGGAAACAGCATGCCGGCTACGACGGCTGCAGTCGCGATCAGGCGTCTGGACTGTGTTCTTGTGGCAGGAATCATGTGTCTTCAATCCTCACACTTCAAAAGGTTCGATCTGCCGACGGCAAGATCTGTGAGCGAATTTCATTCTAAAGACTAACGTCATGATAATGAAAGAGGTTTGCGCGTCCTGTCTCAAGACTGCATCTAAAAATTTCGTGATCACCCGTCTCCATTTACCACGACCGGCCATAACAGTTTGTCCGGATCGAGGCATGACTTAGTGTCAATAGCAGAGGCGCAGTTTCTTGTCCTGTTGAACGGGCCGTTGATACGGCGCCGGGTTGGTTCAATACCGGACTTGCGGGATTCGATCGATCCCGTTGGCAGAAGAGAACTCAGATGTGTTTTAACTTCATAAGCTCGCTGAAAAACGCCGGCGCGTGCTGCTTTGTTGCTGCACTATCAAGCGTGCTTGTAGCGCTGCCGGTTCGGGTTCACGCAAAGGATGGGATTCGGGTTCCCGCCAACTTGTGCTCCTGGGAGGTAATGGGCTGGCGCGACCTCAATGGTGCCGAGAGACTGACATGGTCGGGTCTCGGCTGGACCATGCAGACCTGGCATCATGATCGGTCGGACACCTATCCGGCCTCCTATAGAAAATCCTGGTCGGAACTGACCGGGTCGGAAAAGCTGCTTGCGGGTAATCTTGGTTTCAGCCAGGAAACCTGGGATACCGAAGAATGCCCCAACTACTCGACACCGCTTAGGCAGAAGGCCGCCATTTCAGAATAGACCAGCACACACGGGTCGCCGGTCCGAATATGCGATACCGGCCGTTTACTGTGAAGCAACGCTCAGGCAGTAGGTAGCGCCGTGCGCCGTTATGGTTTGCAGATCTAGGTCGATATGATCGCCACTGTCCAACACGCCCCGAGGGCAGTAGGCCCGCCGGGCCGGTATGTCGATTTCCAGGTCGTTGAAGTCCACGCCACAACCCAGTCCTAGCGCCTTTGAGGTGGCTTCCTTGGCAGTCCACAACTGCAGGAATGCTGGCCACCGATCAGCTTCGCGGTGTTTTTGCAACCACGCCGTTTCGTGTTCGGACAACTGGTCCGGGGTGGGTCGCGTGTCTCCAGTGCCGGTCACCCGTTCCAGGTCGATACCGATCTTGGCTGATGGACTGGTTGCCACGGCAACCAGGCCGTCCGCGTGGGAGATGCTGAAGTGGATCTGCGGCAGGCCGGGAGCTACCGACGGCTTGCCATCAAGGCTCTGCTCAAACTGCCATGAGGCCGGGTGAACGCTGTGTTCGACAGCATCGGAAAGGCGCTGCCGCAACAGCACACGGCCCGCAACGAACTGGTCGTGGCGTGTCCTGTCCGAAATCTGCACAGCGCGGACACGCTCCGTCGCGTCAAGACTGCTGGTACCCAGATGCCGTAGGACATCACACGGGCGCGCATAGGCGACGGGCAGTCCGCGATTATCCGGTGCGCTGGCCATTGAACATCTTGCTCGTGTTCACGGGAGCCAGGATAGTGCTGACAATCACCTGTCGTTGCAGCACGTCGCGATAGTCCTGGGTCGCATCCGTTGTTTCAGGATTGGCCTGCGGTAGTTGCCTGGGAGATCTCGATCTGTCCTTGCGATTTTTGTCGTCGAGCCTTTTGCGGGCCGTGGCAGCATTTCCCCTGGATCGCCTGTCAAAGGTTGCGAGCGCAGGCGACTGCGCCGGAGCCAGGCTTGCCGGGTTGCCTTGCCATGTCTGGCCGGCCGGCACGTTTTCGCCTTTCATCAGGAAAGCATTTGGCCCCAGTGTCGCACGGTTACCCATATTCACGCCGTAGTGCACGAAGGCATCAGCCGAAATGGTGCACTGGCTGCCGATGCGCACGGGTTCGGATTTGAACAGGCCCTCTTCGAGGGAATGCGCCTGCAGGATGCAGGCCTTGTTCAAGGTCGAGTAATCACCGATCTCAAGAAGCGTCTTGTCGTACAGATTGGCGCCGTCATCGAACACCATCTTGCCGACGCGTACACCGAGCGCCCGTGACATCAGGTTCCTGAACGGGGTGCCGTGGAACAGCATGTTCAGCGGATGGCCGCAGAACTTCCAGTGCCGCTCATGGAACAGGAAATAGGGATCATACATGGTCACGGTGCGCGCCTGCAGACCGTCAAATCCCAGGCTTGCCCGTTCCAGCAGCGTGAAGAAGGCAATGACAAATGCCATGACCGTGAAGCTGCCTGCCAGGATGGCCGACATGGCATAAAGGTCGTAGTACAGGATCGACACGAACATCACGAACACGCCTACAAATGACACGAACCAGTGAGCGGTGAAGATTGCCAGCATGGAAGCCAGGTTCCATCTGTTCTTGCGCGCCAGATTGTTCCTGAAGATTTCCGGGTCCTCTGTCTGCGAGGCTTGCTTGTCCGGCTCGGTTGAGCGCGGAATTTCAAAGGCAGGCGACCCCAGCAGACCTGTATTTTCCCGCAAGGGTCCATCAATCGGCACCATGGTCTTGCTGCCGATCAGGACATTGTCTCCGGTTCTGCTGCCGGATGGCATGATGATGGCGTTGCCGAGATAGTTGTCCGCGCCGACTTTAACATCTGCCAGTTTGAACGAGGTTGCAGACAGTTCCATGTTCGACATGGCAATGCCGTCGGATATCATGGAGTTGGCACCGACATGGCACAGATACGGGTTGTCGTGCACCTGGTCGAGCCCGAAGTTGGATCCGGTTTGTTTGCCAGGCGCCAGCTTCCATCCCACCAGTTCAAGGTATTTCGTAATGCACGAACTGTCACCGAACAGCAGGTTCATGTGGCCCCAGTTTGTCGATACCTGTATCAACCGCTGTACGGCATAATGAAATCCGAACAGCACATAGGTGCGATCTGCCTTCAGCAAACGATTGAGCAGTGGCGGTACCACGCGCAGGAAGATGAACCCAAGCATGGTCATGCCGGAATATATCAGGAGTGATATCCAGAGACCCATTGGGGCAAGCGCTGTTATCACGCCGGACAGGTTGTCATAGTTCAAGTCTTGTGCACCCGAATAGGAATGCAGGATGGAATAACTATAGAACAAGAATACGATCGGGATTGGGGAGACGACCATGTTGGCTGCTGCCACCAGTCCACCATAGGCCCAGCGCCTCAGGCTGGAACACCGCTTAGGTGCCACCGTATTGAAGTCTGTCGACGTCTCTTCAGCGGGCGTACCATGATAGTGCCTGTCTGCGGGAATGACCTGGCCCTGCTGAAGTGTTGATGAGTGAGCGAGCTGCCCGCCGTCTTCAACGACGGTATCGATGTCCAGATGACTGCCGGTGTCGATATAGGCGTCGCTGCCTATGGATATGCTGCCGGTTTCGATGACATTGTTACGGGCGCGGTAGCCCTGCATCACGGTATTGTCCCGGACGATGCTGCCGGCACCGACACTGAACAGGTCGGTTGTCACCGGGGCTTTCGACAGGATAACAGCATGCCGTCCAATCCGGGCGCCGAGCATCCGTAGCCACATATTGTACAGGGGCGTTCCCGCGAACAGGTGTATGACCGAGTTGTCAAACAGCAGTTTCACGAACCAGAAGCGGAAATAGTTCAGGCTCCAGATTCGCATTGCTGCCGGTTTCCAGCGCCAGACCAGAAGCCACTTTGCGAGAACCGGGGCGAACACGGAAAAAACACTGAGGCCCAACATGAACAGCAGCACCCGCTGATAGAGCTGGTAGGGATCGTTGATCACCTCGTTTGCCCACTGCACACCGGTGACGATTGCCGCAATCAGGCCGACGCTCAGGGCCAGGTAGGTGCCGAGTTGCAGCGCGCCGCACACTAAGTAGTTCACTCGCGACGGGATGGCATAAACAGCCTCATCCCGTTCGGTTGATTCGGTCGTTGAGATTTCTGACGCCAGGGCCTGGTCTGCAGTCTGGGCCGCCAGCTTGCCAGCGAGCTGTTCCACGGTGGGATTGGCATAGACATCGCGCATGCTGACATTGGCCGCCGTAATTCTGTCACGGATGGCGGAGCAAAACCGGGCCATCAGCAGGGAGTGCGCGCCCAGGTCATCGAAGAAGTGATCATCTACAGAGACGTCGGGCAGCTTCAGGGTTTCCGCCAACGCCGAGGCCACCAGTCTTTCAGTCTCAGTGCGCGGGGCCAGCTTTTTTCCCTGCACCTGGCAGCGCGGGCCGGTGGGCGGCGGCAGGCACTTCCTGTCGGCCTTGTTGCTGCTCGACATGGGGATGACGTCAAGCCGTTCAAGATAGGCCGGTACCATGTAGGGCGGCAGCTGCTCACGCAGCGACGCGATGATCTGGTCCCGATCGATGTCGGCGGTTTTCGACCTGGGGCTGCAATAGGCCACCAGTTCCAGTTGCCCAGGTGCGATCTCGAACGGGTTCACCACTGCCTGGGCAACGGTCGGGTTCTGCAGGATCAGGGATTCGATCTCGGTCAGTTCGATCCGGTAGCCCCTGATCTTGACCTGGGTGTCGATGCGCCCGAGATACTCGATCTCGCCGTCGTCATTGAAGCGGCCAAGGTCGCCGGAGCGGTAGATGCGTTTCGACGGGTTGTCCGGCAGATCGACAAAGTCGGAAATGAACTTTTGAGCGGTCAGCTCTTCACGATTCAGATAGCCCCTGGCAAGCCCGATGCCGGCAATACCGATCTCGCCTGTGCCACCGTAGTCAACCAGCTTGCCCTCGTTCTCATCCAGAATGACAATGGTGTACGTCGGCAGCGCCGTGCCGATGGTCACCGGCTTGTTGGGGTACAGTTCGGTGAGCGTTGCGGTGACGGTAGCTTCTGTCGGCCCGTAGGCATTCAGGATGCTGCGACCCTCGCGGTACCAGCGTTCGACCAGGTTGTGCGGACACGCTTCGCCCGAGACCAGCAGGATGCGCAGGTCGGGCAGCTCGCTTTCGATGGTCGCCAGCAGGGTTGGCACACAGCACATCACCGTGATCCGGTTGTCCCTGAGATAGTCGGCCAGGTCTTCGCCGATGAGGTTGCTGCCGGGCCGCGCCGGGACCAGGGTGGCGCCTGCCATCAGCGGTACCCACAACTCCTCGACTGAAAAGTCAAAGGCAATGGTCATGCCCTGATAGACCCTGTCGCCTTTGCGGATGCCGTAGGTCTCGGCGGCCACTCTGACGAAGTTGCAGATGCTGGCATGGTCGATGGCCACGCCCTTTGGATTGCCGGTGGTGCCGGAGGTATAGATGATGTAGCTGAGCTGGTCCGGTGCGCGTTTTGACTTTGGCGACTTCAGGCGCTCGGTGCTGTGCTTGTCGATCTGCGGCGCTTCATCGTCGATAAATACCTTGGCATAGGCCAGGCTGGAGATCTTTTCCCTGAATTCGGTCTGGGACACGATGGCGCGCACGCCGGCATCTTCCAGGATGAAGGAGATGCGGTCATTGGGAAAACTCTTGTCGAGTGGTACGTAGGCCGCATGCAGTTTCTGCACGGCCAGCAGCGCCACATAGGTATCAAACGACTTGTCCATCAACAGGGCGACCCGATCGCCGGGCCTTATGCCTCTCCGCTGCAGGTGCCGGGCGGCCTGGTTTGCCCGGTTGTCCAGGTCGCGGAAGCTGTACTGCCTGCCTTCGGCAATAACCGCGGGCAGGGTGTCTTCACCGCTCAGCGCAAGCGTGTCGCACAGGCTCTCGAACAGGTCTTCCAGCCGCTCGCCCTTTGACCAGCGAACGCCGGTCGATGCCGGCAGGTGGGCTGCTGCCGCCTTGGCAGCCACAGCCTGACTGACAGCCGCCGCCTTGCCGGACGGTTTGCCGGCCTTTGCCGGCAGGCTGACAGGTGCGGGCGGTTGCTGCCTGGTCGCCCGGCGTTTTGCCTTGCCACCCTTGCGTACCCGTTTGGCCCGCCGCCGGGTCCGCGTTGGCAGGTCCTGGACGCTCATCAGATGCTCTCAAGCTGTACGGATGTGTCGGCGGCCTTGGTTCCTGCAGCGATCAGGGGCTTGTTCATGTCCTTGGCGGGACGGCGCGCCTTCCTGCACGGGGTCGGATTGAGGACTGCCCGGAAGGCGCTTTCCAGAATGTCCAGTCCTTCATTGAGTTCAGCCATCTCGATGGTCAGCGGCATCAGGAACTTGATGACCTCGTCATGGGAACCGGCCCGTTCAAAGATCGCCCCGTTCTGGAAAGCGTGAGCCGTAATTGCGGCCGCCTTATTGGCATGCCTGCAGCAGATGCCGCGCATCATCCCGCGCCCACGAAGCTCAACCACTTCATTCGGATAGAGCGACTTGATCTTCTGCAGCCTGGCTTCCAGAACCTCTGCCTTGTCGGCAATAGCATCGGCAAAGTCCGTGGTGCGCCAGTAGTGATCAAGTGCCGCGGCAGCGGTGACAAAGGCATGGTTGTTGCCCCGGAAGGTGCCATTGTGCTCGGCAGGCTTCCACTTGTCGTGCTCAGGCTTGAGCAGCACGATGGCCATCGGCAGGCCATATCCGGAAATCGACTTCGACAGGGTGACGATGTCCGGCTCGATGCCCGCCTCGGTGAAGCTGAAGAAGCTGCCGGTACGCCCGCATCCTGCCTGGATGTCATCAACGATAAGCAGGATCTTGTTGCGCCTGCAGATGGCTTCCAGCCGGCGCAGCCAGGCGAAACCGGCAGTGTTGATGCCACCTTCGCCCTGAACCGTCTCGACAATCACTGCAGCCGGATGGTCTACACCGCTGGCAGGATCGTCGAGCATGGCTTCCATGTAGTCGAGTGTATCCGTCTCCGGGCCCAGGTACTTGTCATAGGGCATGGCGACGGCCCCTTGCAGCGGCAGTCCGGCGGCGCCGCGGAAGTGGCTGTTGCCGGTCAGGGCAAGCGAGCCCATGCTGACCCCGTGAAATCCATTGGTGAACGATACCACCGTGGTCCTGCCGGTGACCTTGCGGGCAATCTTGATGGCCGCCTCAACGGCATTGGTGCCGGTCGGCCCGGTGAACTGAACCTTGTAGTCGAGCCCGAGCGGTTCGAGGATTGCATCATCGAACGACTGCAGGAACTTCTGCTTGGCACAGGTGTGCAGGTCCAGCGAGTGGGTGATGCCGTCATGCGAAATGTAGTCGAGCAGTGCCTGCTTTAACACCGGATTGTTGTGGCCATAATTGAGCGAGCCGGCACCGGCCAGGAAATCGAGATACCGGCGGCCGTCCTTGTCCCACACAACCGCCCCCTTGGCCTGGTCGCACAGCACCGGGAAGGCCCGGGCATAGGACTGGACGGACGATTCCTTCGCCGCAAAGATATCTGCTTCTGGCGCACTGGCAGTGTTGTTGGTCTTATTCATCACAGCTCTCCTTGGTGAAATATCGCGTTGGATCAGATGGCCCTGCCGCTTCGAACCGGCATGGCGGGATTGTTTGGAACGGGATCGGGAAACACAGGGTATGGCAGCGACTGGTGCATTGCCGGCCTGGATAATCTTCGTGTCGTCGCAAAACTGAGAGTGCACAAACCGAAAAGCATCGAGTTTCGAACGAAACAGTCCGCCCTTGGAGTTGTGCTCGTCACGAACCGACCAGACAGACGGCCGAACTTCGCTTACATATACGTGTGCCTGTTCGGCAGGCTTCTTGTTGTTTCCTGATTGCACAGGTTCGTCTTTAATCATCGCCGTCGCCCCGTTTCATTTTGATACAAGCTGTTAAGCCCCGTTTAATGCCGGAGAACGAAGCAACAACCATGCCACCTTGAGTTTCGGGGGTTTTGAGCCAATCGCTGCGATGATTGGGATAGTTCACAATCAGTGGAGTTTGCCCGCCGATTGAGCAATGGACATCAACATAATCCGGCCTCTTCGGCCCACGCAGACCTGCCTCTTGTCACCATCGCTGGTTTAAGCGCAGCCCTGAAAACAGAGGTTCATCTGCCCTGCAATGAGTGTTACATGCCTCTGCGGGATGCAGCCGCGACGACTGCCAGCGCCGCCATCACGGGGGCGATGAAAAACTCCGGTGATCCCAACATCCACAAGGTCAGTCCAGTCAGCGCGCACCATGTAAGCGGCACGGTCCAAGCCAGCCTGGTGAGGCGTCCGCGGGTTAACACAAGCATCGCCAGTGTTGCGGTCACGCCCGGATCAACTGAAATACCGATGAACTCGACACTGTCCAGTGGCCGGCCCAGTGCAAAAGTTGCTGTCGGATAGCCGATCAGCGCAAACACATACAAGGCCATGGCCGTCCGGTCTGTTGAATTCCCGGTATATCTGATTTCAGGACACTTGGGCGCCGCGGCGAACAGGCAGAACAACAGCCCCTGCAGCCAGAACACAGGCGCAACATACTCTGCAGCCCAGTTGATTGCGCCGTACTGCACATAAAGAAAGTTCCAGCCTGTCCATATCCACAATATGCCCAGCAGCGTCCAAACAGCGCGATGGCTTGTCCGGTGTCCAGTCAATACGAGAACACCTGCGGCCAGCCCCAGGACCAGCGTGAATAGATGGACTGGCCAGAGCGTTGTGTTCAGCGGCTCGAAAAGGCCGATATAGGCCTGCAGCGAAAACAGCATCAGGTCGGAGACAGAGTAGCTCAACCACTCTGTCATTCAGAGTTGTCCGACATAATCCGCCATGCGCTTGCGCAGCGCGGCATCGGGCAAGACACCGGATGCCGCCGCCATGTTTTCTCGGACATGCTCTACCTTGCTGGTGGCAGGAATGGCACAGGTGACGGCCGGGTGAGAGATGACAAACTTCAACAGGAACTGCGCCCAGCTTGACCCGCCGGTTTCCGCCACCCAATCCGGCAGCGGGCTCGAACTGAGCCGTTCAACCAGGTAGCCGCGCTGAAACGGCCGGTTTACGATGACTGCCACGCCGCGTTCCCTGGCCAGCGGCAGCAGCCGTTGCTCGGCCGCGCGATCTTCCACATTATAGGTGAGCTGCACGAAGTCGACCGGCTGTGACGCCAGTATGTCTTCAAGTTCCGCATGCCTGCGGCCATGTGATGTGGTGATGCCGATATACCGCACCTCACCGGCTGCCTTCATGGCCTGCAGCAATTCCAGATGCTCGCGCCAGGCAACGAGATTGTGCACCTGGACCAGATCAAATTTCTGAACCCCCCAGTGACTGCGGGAAGCCTCAATCTGAGACCCGCCATTGTCCGCCGATGAGGTCCACACCTTGTCTGCTGAAAACAGCGCCTTTGGCATGCCCAGTTTTTTCAGGCCGTATCCGATTGTCGCCTGGGACGAGCCGTACATGGGCGATGAGTCAATCAATCTGCCGCCGCTTTCGAAAAACGCGGCCATCACGTCACTGCTGGCGTCGAGCAGCTTTTTATTGTTACCGACGTTAAAGGTTATCCAGCTGCCCAGGCCGACCAGCGGCAACTGCTCACCGGTCGAGGCGAGGGGCCGTGCAAACGGTGTTGTCTGTGCCAGCGCGGGCATCTGGCTCGTTGCGGCTCCGGCCAGAGTTGTAGCAAAAGAGCCTTTCAATACGTTGCGGCGATTGATCGGCATGGTCATCTCCCACTGTCTGCAAGACAAGACCCGCGCGCCTTCAAGGTTGCAGGTCGTGTCCCGAATGCCGGGTGTCCGGCTGGCGCTATTGTCTGATTCATACAGATAACCGCCGATATCGGCCTAATTAAATCCCGGTAAAGGTCAGCCGGCAATTTCACTGACGCCGGTCTGTTTGGCGTTGATGAACTCCCAGTCATAAGTGACCCCGAGACCCGGACCCGTCGGTATGGCAACGCAGCCGTCACTGTCGATGTCTTCCAGCTGGTCACCATATCCACACGTATAGATTGGGGGTTGCATGGAATTGAACATGCCCGGTCCAACCAAACCCATTTCGTAGTAATAGGTGTTGACGATGGCAGACAGGCAATGCCGGTGCATCGGGCCGGCGGTATGTATCTGCACGTCGATGCCCAGAGCCTCGGCGAAGCCTGCAATCTTCATGGTGCCGGTTATGCCGCCATCCAGTTCCGGGTCGATATGGACAATATCGGTGCCGCCGGCTATCAGGAAATCCGCCTTCTGTTCAAAGCCGCGAATATGTTCTGACACCAGAAGCGGGGTCTTGATGAAGTCGCGCAGTTTTTTCTGTCCGAACGCGCTTGAAGACGCATCCCGGTAAGGGTCTTCATACCAAAAAAACCCGAGGTCATCGCAGGCCCGTCCGACCTCGACCGCGGCAAGGAAGGTCGCCAATGATGATGCCGGGTCGGTCATCAGCCGCATCGTGTCTCCTACTTTCTCACGCACTGCCGTCATGATGGCGATTTCACTTTCCGGCTTTCCGTCCCAGAATCCGTGGATCTTGAATGCCGGATACCCCAGTTCCCGGCACTGCTGCACGAAATCTGCATAAGCCTCGATACTGTCCAGTCCTCCCGGCAGGCTCTGGCCCGGAAATGTGCTGGCATAGGCCGGTATCCGGTCGCGGTATCCGCCCAACAACCGGGCAACGGAGCATCCATGTTTTTTTCCGGCAAGATCCCACAGTGCGCCGTCAATCGCTGCAATGCCGGCCCGGTCGAAATGCCGGAAGGCATTCTTCAGGTCTTCGAAAATCTTGCTGCGGTGCTCGGCATCGCGCCCGATCAGCATCGGCGCCATCTGGCTCACCTGCGCACAGGTCATGTCATTGGCCATGTAATGCGGTGCGAATTCGCCGCGTAATCCGTCATCGGTCTCGATCACGGTGACAAACTTGGTCACCGGCAACCTGCCATTCCTGACATATGTCATTATGTTCGGGCCGAAATCCTCAAGCTCATAGCAAAAGGCATGAACGGCTACGCGGCTGATAGTGCTCACGATTGTTTTCCTCCAGGACAGGGTGCTGAATTGTCGGTTACCGGCGGCAGGATCGGTCAGGTGACCGGCAAGTCATCCACAACGGCTGTCAGGGTCCAGTTGTTTCCATGGCTGTCTGCATTGACCACAAGTTTGTTCATGCCCACCATTTAACAGAGCATCCGCGTGCCGCCAACCGGGCACGGTGCTGGCAGTCAAACACTGCCAATCCGAAACACTACCCGGGCCGTATTTGGTTACCTGAACTGTGCGCTAGAGGACCGAAACATCGATGATGTCGTTTCAGAATTTTCCCGACGGGTTTCGCGCCGTCGTGTTCGGGTCCAGCGGAGGCATTGGCAGCGAGTTGTATAATGCGCTTCAGGCTGCGCCGGCATGCAGTTCGGTTGCCGGTTTCTCCCGATCGACCGATCCGGCAATCGATCTGGAGGACGAAGCATCAATTGAGCATGCCGCCCGGACACTGGCGGATATCGGGCCGGTCCACTTGTTCATTGACGCAACCGGGCTGCTGCATGATGCAGAGATGCAACCGGAGAAGTCGATTTCGGCGGTCGATCCGCAGATTGTCGCCCGGTCGTTTGCGGTCAACGCGACCGGGCCATTGCTGCTGTTAAAGCACTTTCACAACCTGATGCCGCGGCAGGAGCGTGGCGTGTTTGCCACGGTTTCTGCGCGTGTCGGCAGCATTGACGACAACCGGCTCGGCGGCTGGTACGGTTACCGGGCATCCAAGGCGGCGTTGAACATGTTCCTCAGGACCGCGGCCATCGAGATCGCCCGCAAGAGGCCACATGCCGTCTGTCTTGCGCTGCATCCCGGCACGGTGGAAACGCAGTTGTCTGAGCCATTTGCCGGCAACCGGACCCTGTTTTCGGCAGAAAAGGCTGCCAGGCTGCTGCTTGAAGTCATGGACGAGGCGGAAAATGACGGCGCCGGCTCCTTCTTCGCCTATGACGGCCAGCAGATAGCCTGGTGACGAACCGTTCAGATACCAAATGGAGTTGAACATGATTTTGGACCGACGATCAGTTGTCAGCGCAATGATTGCCAGTGCGGCGGTTTTTCCTTTTTCGACTGCACATGCGGAAAAATCGTCCGGCTTTCAATTCACTTTCGATGGCTTTGACGGCGATCCACTGCCGTTGAACCGGTTTCGCGACCGGGCCGTGCTTGTGGTGAATACAGCCAGTGAATGTGGCTTTACCGGACAATATGCCGGGCTGGAGGAGTTGTGGCAGGCCTACCGGGACAGGGGGCTTACGGTGATCGGTGTTCCGTCCAACAATTTTGGCGGCCAGGAGCCGCTCGAGGGCGAAGAGATCAAGCAGTTCTGCAAGTTGAATTATGGTGTCACATTCCCGCTGGCTGACCGGACCGATGTTGTCGGCCGCAACGCTCACCCGTTCTACGGATGGGCGCTTGAGCAGGCCGGACAGAAAGCTCGGCCGCGCTGGAATTTCCACAAGATCCTGCTGGATCGCAACGGAGAGATTACCGCGACCTTTGCATCTTCCGTGGAACCGACAAGCAGCAAGGTGCGCGCCGCGATCGAAAACGCCCTGGAAACAGGCTCGTGAGCAAAAGCCGTCACATTGCAGAAACGGTTGCCGTCAGAATGCTGGTGCTGGCGGCGGTGATCGTGCTGCTGTTGCCCGGGCAACCTGCCGCGGCAGGACAGGCCGGAAGGGACGCGCTGAGGAACGGCACCGCCTTCGTGATCATGCGTCATGCGCTGGCGCCGGGCACCGGTGATCCCGCAAACTTTGCCGTCGATGACTGCAGTACCCAGCGAAACCTGTCCGACCAGGGGCGGCAGCAGGCCCGCGATACCGGCGAGTTGTTCAGAAGCAACGGTATTGCCGATGCCGATGTGTTCACCGGTGCCTGGTGCCGCTGCCAGGACACTGCTGAACTGCTGACCCTGGGCGCGGTCAGCATTCTTGAGCCGCTCAACTCGTTCTTTCGCCAGCAAGACAGGCGGGAGCCGCAGACCACGGCTTTGAGAGACTGGCTGCAGGCCCGCGCGCGAGACAAACCGCTGGTTCTGGTTACACACCAGGTCAACATCACGGCGTTGACAGGCATCTTTCCCACCTCCGGTGAGCTTGTTTTTGTCGAAATGGGGACAGATGATTCATTGCGGATTGTTGACCGGGCAGTGATTTCACAGTGATGCCATCGCGTCTCGACACTGGCGGTTTTGATCAGGGTCTGCCTAGACCTTGCTTGATGCCACAGCACGCGACACTCAGTTTCCGGAAATGGCTTGTGCGCTCAGGCATCAGGCATCGAACCTCCTGCAGGTTTGCAAGGCGGAACAAGTGTTCGGCCTCCTCAGGCGAGACCATGTGGGTTCTCCACAGCAGATGTA
>JBPCVV010000357.1:0-3127 GCA_051010195.1 Anderseniella sp.
GGCATTTCGGGAAAGCGACGTCGCTGCCATGGCAAAGGTGTGGAGCGATCAGGAACCGGTCGCCGTGCAGCACCCGTCAACCGGGCGCATTGACGGACGCGAGGCGGTTCTCAAAAGTTGGGCGCAAATGATGCGCCGGCCGCCCGACATCAGTTGCGATGTCGAGGCGGTCCGGTTTTCCGACGGCGGCTGGGCGGTCACCTGTCTGGAACAGCTCAATCCGGGAACCGTGCGGATGATAAACATCTTTCGCAAGGACTCCGGCGAATGGAAGATGATCTACCACGGCCCGGCCCCGGAAGCCGAAAGCGTCTAGCGGACTTCGAGGAATTCCGCTTCAGTTGTTCATGCTGGCGAATTCATCCGCCGACAGCGCGCCATCTGCATTGGCGTCAGCCGACAGGAAGGCATCTTCGGTCAGGTCAGGCATCTGAGACACAGCTTCGTCCAGCGAAACAGAGCCATCGGCATCGGTATCCACATCAGCAAAATCCGCTGCCTGCGCAGCACCTGCGGTCAGCACCGATACAGCAAGAACAGCAAAAAATCTTTTCATCGCACCCTCCATATTTAGGTAAGCCCGTGTCATGCGGGCATTTTTGTATCCGGTGAGATCGCTGTCCCCACGCCTCACCCCGATATCTATATGAACTTCCCTGCTGTTTTTTGTTGGGCTGAAAGTGGTCGGATTGTGAGATTTTTACGTCAAAAAATGTCCAGCCGGCACCCTCTGCCGATCAGCTTCGATGCGTGTAGTTGACGGTCCTGACGGTTCAACAACTGTACCGGATTATCTCGGCAAGCCAGGCAGGCGCGGTAGTTTTGGCACGATTTCCGGCACCCCTTGATCGGGACAGGCAACTCATGCCGGAGTTAAAATTCGCATTTGACTGATCGTTCCATACATGTAAGCTTTCTGGCAGGAGTTCGCCGGATGCCTTGGGAAAAGAGCTACAATGAGACGGACGTGCTGGATCGTGCGATGAAGGCGTTCTGGGCGCACGGCTATGAGGCCACTTCGATGAATGATCTGGTACAAGCGACCGGCATTAACCGTGGCAGTATTTACTCAGCCTTTCAGGACAAACACACTTTGTTCGTGCGGGCTCTGCAGCATTATGACCGATATCACCGATCAGATTTTCTGGCCAGAATACAACAGTCCCATCTCCCGAGGCCGGCAATAATAGCCGTGTTTGATGCCGCGGTTCGTTCGAGAACCGGCGAGCAATCTCCATCAGGTTGTCTGCTGGTCAACACGGCTCTGGAATTGTCCGATCACGATCCTGAAATCGCCGAGATCGTCCGGCAAAGCCTTGTCGAGGTTGAAGTGTTCTTTCGCGTGATGATTGAGAAGGGGCAAATGGACGGAACCATCAACCGAAAGTGCTGTGCGGTTGATACCGCACAGGCATTGCTGGGCATGTTTTTGGGCTTGCGTGTATTGAGCCGGTCCAGGCCGGAAATGTCGCTGCTGACCACAATATCGAAACAGGCATCGATGTTGCTGGATTAATTTTTTTGTCTGACTTGGAATGTTCGTTCAAATAAGGAGGAAACCTGATGTCTGTGTCCTACGTCGAAAGAGAACAAGCAAATCCCGAGACCCTGGCATTTTATGATAAGGCAGAAGAGCGTTTTCAGGCGCTGTTGAATATTTTCAAGGTTTTTGGCCATCAACCGGAATACGGCACGGTATTCACCGACATGATCATGGCCATCCTGAAAGACGGTGTGATTGACTGGAAAACCAAGGAGCTTCTGATCCTGAAAGCAACACAGAGAAACAATTGCCAATACTGTGTGGTGCAGCATGAACGGGTCTCGGACATGCTGGGCATTGCGGATGAGAAAGTGGCCGACATAGACGGTGACAAATACAAGACCAGCCCACACTACACCGAAGGTGAAAAAGCCCTGCTTGATTTCACCGTGCAGATCGGGGAAGACGCCAACCGGGTACCAAAAGAGCTCTGGGACAGGCTGCACAAGCACTGGAGTGAAGCCGAAATTGTAGATGCGGCTTTTGTGATCACCATCTACATCGCCGTCTCCAAGTTCGGAGATGCTCTCGGCGTCGAACTCGAACCCATGTTTGACGGTGTCAAACCGGTTCTGAAGATCTCTCACTAAGATGGCGCCGGTGCAAACCAATGCCCGCACCTGTCTCTCAGGTCCCGACTCACGCTTGCTTCGATCACCTGTGCAATTCGCCTGGCACTGACGGCAGCCGCATGCGAACAAAGTAAGTGCAGTTCCTCAGCCTGCGGTTATTGTTCGCGTGACCGCGTGCCGCTACCTGTCAGACAGCGCCAGCCGCAGGCCGAGAAATCCGAATGTGCCGGCAAACGTGCCTTTCAACCATTTCATAACCACGGGGCGCGAAATCACATAGTCACGGGCCATCGAAGCACAGGCGCCGTATCCGACGAAGATGATGAAAGTAAGCGCCATGAAGATGCCGGCCAGCAACATCAGGGTCACGGTCGCCCCTTGTGCCTCAAGCGGCACGAACTGAGGCAGAAAGGCCATGAAGAACAGTGACAGCTTGGGATTCAACACATTGAGCAGCATGCCGTTCATGATGGTCCTGCCGACCGGAATTGGAGCCTGGTCTTCGGTGACATCCAGTGTGCCGCCGTCCTTCATGATATTCCAGGCCATGTAGAACAGGTACAAGACACCCAGGTACTTGACGATCTGGAAGGCCAGTGCGCTGGTGTGCAGGATGGCAGCCAGCCCGACAATGCTGGCTATCGCTGCCGGCAGGATGCCCAGGGTGCATCCGAACGCCGCCGCAACACTGGGTCTGAACCCCCGCCCCAGCCCGACGGCCAGCGTATACAGCACACCGGTTCCCGGCAGCAGGACAACAACGATCGACGTCAGCAGAAATTCAATACTCATCTCAGTGCCTCTAGCGATTCAAGAGGTCATCATTGCTTGAAACCGAGACGGTAATCCAGCTTTTCCGGTTGGCAAGACCTATTTCTGCGCTTTTGTATCACCTATCTTGCGGGTTACTTTTTTGGACACTTCATCAAGCGTCGTCATCAATCGGTTGATGTTGGATATCGCTGTCTTCAGTTCAGGTTCATAGCGCGTGACCAGGTATTCCCTGTTGTCA
>JBPCVV010000358.1:0-41491 GCA_051010195.1 Anderseniella sp.
CGGCGAAGAATTTGAGCTGGGCCAAGCAGACCATCAAGAAGTACCCGAGGAGCAAGCAGGCATCGGCGGTCATCCCGGTTCTGTGGCGGGCACAGGAACAGCATGAAGGCTGGGTGTCCCGGGCGGCCATGGAAGAGGTGGGTCGCATGCTCGACATGCCGTTTATCCGGGTCTACGAGATCGCCACATTCTACACCATGTTCCAGTTGGCGCCGGTCGGCAAGAAGGCCCATGTCCAGGTGTGCGGGACAACACCGTGCATGTTGCGCGGGTCGGAAGACCTGATGGCCGTGTGCAAGCGAAAAATTGCCGAACAGCCCCATACGCTGTCTGAAGACGGTGATTTCTCATGGGAGGAGGTTGAGTGCCTCGGCGCCTGCGTGAACGCGCCCATGATCCAGATATTTGCAGACACGTACGAAGACCTGACACCAGAGGCGATGGAAGATCTGCTCGACAAGATTGCCAAAGGTCAGAAAGTCAAGCCCGGTCCGCAGGTCGACCGTATCATGTCGGCTCCTGAAGGTGGCTTGACATCGCTTGAAGGCGAAGTGGTGCCGGCGAAGAAGGCCGCACCGAAAAGGGCGCCGGCAAAGCCGGCAGCCAGGAAGACTTCGCCGGCAAAGAAAGCTGCTCCGGCAAAGAAAGCTGCTCCTGCGAAGAAGGCGACCAAGGCCGTATCCGGCAAAGCCAAGCAGGTCAGTACCGGTCCCGCAAAGAAAGCCGGACCGGAGCGTCTGGACAAACCCAAAGGCAAGGCCGACGATCTGAAACTGATTTCAGGTGTCGGACCGAAGCTGGAGCAGACGCTCAACAAATTGGGTTTCTGGCACTTTGCCCAGATCGCGAAGTGGACGAAAAAGCACATTGCCATTGTCGACGACGAGCTTTCTTTCAAGGGTCGTATTGAACGTGATGACTGGGTGAAGCAGGCGAAGGCCTTGGCAAAGGGCGGCGAAGCTGAATACGTCAAGGTATTTGGAAGGAAGCCGAGGTAACACAACCATGCTGCAAGACAAGGATCGGATATTCACCAATCTCTACGGCCAGCACGATGTGGGGCTGAAAGGCGCCATGCAGCGCGGAGCGTGGGACGGCACCAAGGCCATGATCCAGTTGGGACGTGACGGTGTCATCGACCGGGTCAAGGCATCCGGCCTTCGCGGGCGTGGTGGCGCGGGCTTCCCCACCGGCCTCAAATGGTCGTTCATGCCCAAACAGTCGGATGGCAGGCCGCACTATCTGGTGGTCAATGCTGATGAATCCGAGCCCGGCACCTGCAAGGACCGCGAAATCATGCGCCACGATCCGCATACGCTGGTCGAAGGATGCCTGGTTGCCGGTTTCGCCATGGGGGCGAACGCCGGCTATATCTATGTGCGTGGCGAATTCATTCGTGAGCGCGAAGCCCTGCAGCGTGCCATTGACGAGGCCTATGACGCCAAGCTGATCGGCAAGAACAACAAGCATGGCTGGGACTTCGATCTTTACGTCCATCATGGCGCAGGTGCCTATATCTGCGGCGAGGAAACCGCGTTGCTGGAAAGCCTGGAAGGCAAGAAGGGCCAGCCGCGGATGAAGCCGCCGTTTCCAGCCAATGTTGGACTGTATGGCGCGCCGACAACCGTCAATAATGTTGAATCAATTGCCGTCGTACCTACTATCCTGCGCCGCGGGGCAGAATGGTTTGCCGGTATCGGCAGACCGAACAATGTCGGCACCAAGCTGTTCTGCATTTCCGGACATGTGAACAAGCCATGCACAGTCGAAGAAGAGATGGGTATTCCGTTTCGTGAACTGATCGACCGGCATTGCGGCGGCATTCGCGGCGGCTGGGACAATCTCAAGGCGGTGATCCCCGGTGGGTCATCGGTGCCATGCGTGCCGTGCGACGAGGTCCGCGACTGTCACATGGACTTCGACAGCCTGCGCGACCTGAAGTCGGGACTCGGCACTGCCGCCGTCATCGTCATGGACAACTCCACAGATATGATCAAAGCGATCGCCAGGCTTGCCTATTTCTACAAGCACGAAAGCTGCGGCCAGTGTACCCCGTGCCGCGAGGGAACCGGCTGGATGTGGCGCGTGCTCACCCGCATGGTCGAAGGTCGCGCCGAAAAACGCGAAATCGACATGCTGCTCGACGTGTCCTACCAGATCGAAGGTCATACGATCTGTGCTCTTGGCGACGCCGCAGCGTGGCCCGTACAGGGCCTGATCCGGCATTTCCGCCATGAGATCGAAGCACGTATTGACGAATTTTCGGCGCGGCCTGACCCCGAAGGGGCAGTGACGCGCGTGGCGGCGGAGTAAAGCAAACATGCCCAAACTCATAGTCGATGGTCGGGAGATCGAGGTAGAAAACGGCACAACGCTGATCCAGGCGTGCGAAGCTGCCGGCGCCGAGATTCCGCGGTTTTGCTATCACGAGCGGTTGTCGATTGCCGGCAATTGCCGCATGTGCCTGGTTGAAGTGAAGGGCGCGCCGAAGCCGCAGGCCTCGTGCGCCATGTCCGTCAATGATCTGCGCCCCGGCCCGGAAGGCCAACCGCCTGAAGTGCGCACCAATTCACCTCTTGTGAAGAAGGCCCGAGAGGGGGTCATGGAATTCCTGCTGATCAATCATCCGCTGGACTGTCCGATCTGCGACCAGGGCGGCGAGTGTGACCTGCAGGACCAGGCCATGGCCTATGGCATCGACAAGAACCGCTTCGACGAGAACAAGCGGGCGGTCGAGGACAAGTACATCGGCCCGCTGGTGAAGACCACCATGACCCGCTGCATTCAGTGTACCCGGTGCGTGCGCTTTACCACCGAGGTTGCTGGCATCGAGGAACTCGGCGCAATCGGGCGCGGCGAGGACATGGAAATCACCACCTATCTCGAGCAGGCCATGACCTCGGAAATGCAGGGTAACGTGATTGACTTGTGTCCCGTCGGCGCGTTGACCTCGGCGCCGTACGAGTTCAAGGCGCGTCCGTGGGAACTGCGCAAAACCGAAACTATTGACGTGATGGACGCGGTTGGTTCCGCCATCCGTGTTGACGTGCGCGGCCGCGAGGTCATGCGCGTGCTGCCGAGGCTCAACGAAGACGTCAACGAGGAATGGATTTCCGACAAGTCGCGCTTCATCTGGGACGGGCTGCGCTCGCAGCGGCTCGACAAACCCTATATCCGCGACAACGGCAAGCTGCGTGCTGCGGGCTGGGATGAGGCGTTTGAGCTGATCGTGTCGAAACTGAAGGCGGCTGGTCCGGACAAGACCGCGGCACTGGTCGGCGATCTGTGCGGAACCGAAGAAGTGTTCGCGCTGAAAAAGCTGATGGAAGCGCTTGAGGTCAGCAACCTCGACTGCCGTGAAGCTGGCTCGCCCCTGGGCGCTGCAGGCGGACGGGCCGGGTATATCTTCAATTCCACGATTGCAGGCATCGAAGACGCCGACGCAATCATGCTGATCGGCACCAATCCGCGGCTCGAAGCGCCTGTGCTCAACGCCCGTATCCGCAAGCGTTACCTGGCGGGTGACTGCACCATCGGCGTCATCGGCGAGCGTGCCGATCTGTCTTACCCGTATACCTATCTGGGTGATGGCCCTGCCGCCCTGGCGGATCTGGCCAAGCACAAGAAATCCAGGGCCAAGCGGCCCATGTTCATCATCGGTCAGGGCGCACTGTCGCGCCCTGATGGCGCGGCGGTGCTGGCAACTGCCATGCAGGCGGCGCGGTCGATCGGGGTCGTCAAGAAAGACTGGAACGGTTTCAACGTGCTGCACACTGCAGCGGGCAGGGTGGGCGCCCTTGATGTCTGTGCACTGCCGACGCTTCCCGGCGGCAAGGACACCGCCGCGATCCTGAAAGCTGCGAAGGCAGGAAGTGTCGAGGTCGTTTACCTGCTCGGTGTCGACGAGATCGACATGGGCCAGCTCGGTGACGCCTTCGTGGTCTACCAGGGCTCACACGGCGATGCCGGCGCACACCGCGCCGACGTCATCCTGCCGGGCGCCACCTATACCGAGAAGTCGGCAACATACGTGAACACTGAAGGCCGTCCACAAATGACGCGTCGGGCCAACTTCCCGCCCGGCGATGCGCGCGAAGACTGGGCCATCGTCCGGGCACTGGCCGGCAAGTTGGATGTATCTCTCGGTTTCGACAATCTGGAGCACTTGCGCGCGGCGATGTACAAGGTCGCACCGCAGCTAGCGGCGCTGGATACTGTCCATCCGGCCGACGCAGGCGTGCTGGATGCGCTTGCAGACGTCAAGGGCAAGATGACATCGAAAGCGTTCGTGTCTCCGGTCACGGACTTTTACACGACCAACCCGATTGCGCGGGCCTCGGCCATCATGGCGGAATGTTCGTCGTTGCGGGCAGGTCAGCAAAAGCTGGCTGCGGCGGAGTAGGACAGTCGAATGAACGAGATACTCCTCACAATCGCTTTCATCGTGCTCCAGTCATTGGCCCTGCTGATCGCCGTGCTGATCATCGTGGCCTATCTGGTTTACGCCGACCGCAAGATCTGGGCAGCCGTTCAGATGCGCCGTGGTCCCAACGTGGTCGGGCCGTGGGGCTTGTTCCAGTCGTTCGCGGACATGCTGAAGTTCGTTTTCAAGGAAGTCGTAATTCCTGATGGCGCCAACAAGGGTGTGTTCCTGATCGCACCCCTGGTGACCTGTATCCTGGCACTTTCGGCCTGGGTTGTTGTACCGGTGAACGCCGGGTGGGTGGTTGCCGACATCAATGTCGGCATCCTGTTCCTGTTCGCCATCTCGTCGCTGGGCGTATATGGCGTCATCATGGGTGGCTGGGCTTCCAACTCCAAGTACCCTTTCCTGGGCGCCCTGCGGTCGGCTGCCCAGATGGTGTCTTATGAAGTCTCCATCGGCTTCGTCATCATCACCGTCCTGTTGTGTGCCGGCACGCTGAACCTGTCCGGCATCGTCATGAGCCAGTCGACCGGCATCGGCACCTGGCTGGGATTGCCGGGCTCGTTCCTGGACTGGTTCTGGTTGCCGCTGCTGCCGATGTTCGTGGTGTTCTTTATCTCCGCACTGGCGGAGACAAACCGGCCGCCGTTTGATCTGCCTGAAGCAGAATCCGAACTGGTTGCCGGCTTTATGGTCGAGTATTCCTCTACACCCTACATGCTGTTCATGCTGGGAGAGTATGTCTCGATTTCCCTGATGTGTGCGATGACGGCCATCCTGTTTCTGGGAGGCTGGCTGCCGCCGATCGATATCGTGCCGTTTACCTGGGTGCCAGGCGTGTTCTGGTTCATGGCCAAGGTGTTCCTGGTGTTCTTCATGTTTGCCATGGTCAAGGCGTTCGTGCCGCGTTATCGATATGACCAGTTGATGCGCCTGGGCTGGAAAGTGTTTTTGCCGCTTTCGCTTGGCTGGGTGGTGGTCACCGCAGGTGTCATAACTGCCTTTGGCGTGGCCCCTTGAGGATGAATGGAAAGTTGAACCCATGAGAGTTGCTCAAGCTGCCAAATCATTGTTCCTGAAGGAATTCATCGACGCGTTCTTCATGTCGATGCGCTATTTCTTTGCGCCCAAGGCGACCATCAATTACCCGTTTGAAAAAGGCCCGGTCAGCCCGCGTTTTCGCGGTGAACATGCACTGCGCCGGTATCCCAATGGTGAAGAACGCTGCATCGCCTGCAAGCTGTGTGAGGCAATCTGTCCCGCCCAGGCAATCACCATTGAAGCGGGTCCGCGCCGCAATGACGGTACCCGGCGCACCACTCGATATGACATTGACATGGTCAAGTGCATCTATTGCGGCTTTTGCCAGGAGGCCTGTCCGGTGGATGCCATTGTGGAAGGACCGAACTTCGAATTTGCCACCGAGACACGCGAGGAGCTTTTGTTCGACAAGGACAAGCTGCTGGCAAATGGCGACAGGTGGGAACGTGAGATTGCGTCGAATATAGCCATGGATGCGCCGTATCGCTGATGAGCGGGTGCGTTGAATGAGGATAATGGCCGGTTGATCCGGCAAGACAGGGGTTGAAGAGATGGCAGTAACTGCCGCGTTTTTCTATCTGTTTGCTGCCGTTGCCATAGCATCGGCAGTGATGGTGATTGCATCGCGCAATCCGGTGCACTCCGTGCTGTTCCTCATCCTGACGTTCTTCAACGCCTCCGGTCTGTTCATCCTGCTGGGAGCCGAGTTCCTGGCCATGATACTGGTGGTTGTCTATGTGGGCGCAGTGGCAGTGCTGTTCTTGTTTGTCGTGATGATGCTGGACATCGACTTCTCCGAGCTTCGCGAAGGCATGTTGACCTATGCCCCGTTCGGGATGGTGATCGGCCTGATCCTGTTTACCGAACTGGCCCTGGTGCTGGGAGTGTGGGCGTTTTCGCCGGAAGCTGCAGGCTCACTTGCCGCGCCGGCGCCGGCAGCCAGTGTCACCACCAATACCGAGGCACTCGGGCAACTGCTGTACACCCGTTACATCTACTATTTCCAGGCTGCAGGCCTTGTGCTGCTGGTGGCCATGATCGGTGCCATCGTGCTGACACTGCGCCACAAGGAAGGCGTCAAGCGCCAGAACATTTCTGATCAGGTGGCCCGCGGACCGGCAACGGCGGTTGAAGTGCGCAAGGTCAAGCCGGGGCAGGGGATTTAGACCATGACAATAGGACTGGGACACTACCTCACCGTGGCGGCAATCCTGTTTACGATCGGGATTTTCGGCATCTTCCTGAACCGCAAGAACGTGATCATCATCTTGATGTCAATCGAACTGATGCTGTTGTCGGTCAACATCAACCTGGTTGCTTTCTCGTCGTTCCTCAATGACTTGGTGGGCCAGGTGTTTGCACTGCTGGTGCTGACCGTGGCTGCCGGGGAAGCTGCCATCGGGTTGGCCATTCTGGTCACCTACTTCCGCAACCGCGGTTCGATTGCGGTTGAAGACATCAACTTGATGAAGGGCTGACGGGAAAAGTTTGACGCTATGAACACCATCTTCCTACTCATCGTGTTTCTGCCGCTGATCGGCGCCCTGATATCGGGTGTGTTCGGCACCACACTGCTGCGCGGAACCCAGCAACAGTCGGGTCATGACGGCCATCACTACGGTCCCGCATGGCCGCAAATACTGCCGACGGCCTTGCTGTTGATATCGGCGGTGTTGTCGTGGATTGCGTTATTCGACGTTGCCATCAACGGGAATTCCTACAAGGTCGAGGTGCTGACTTGGATCCGATCAGGCGGGCTTGCCGCCGACTGGATCTTGCGCATTGATACGCTGACCGCGGTCATGCTTGTGGTTGTCACGACAGTGTCCTCACTCGTGCATGTCTATTCGATCGGCTATATGAGCCATGACGACAACCAGCCGCGGTTTTTCTCATACCTGTCATTCTTCACCTTCGCCATGCTGATGCTGGTGACGGCGGACAACCTGCTGCAGATGTTCTTCGGTTGGGAAGGTGTCGGTCTTGCGTCATATCTGCTGATCGGATTCTGGTACAAGAAACCGTCCGCCAATGCAGCCGCCATCAAGGCATTTGTCGTCAACCGTGTTGGTGACTTCGGGTTTGCGCTCGGAATTTTTGCAACCTTCGCGGTTTTTCAGTCCATCGAGTTTGATACAATCTTCGCCGCCGCCGGCGGGCAGGTCGGCAAGACGGTGCAGTTCCTGTCGTGGGAAATGGACGTGCTGACGCTGATCTGTCTGCTGCTGTTCATGGGCGCCATGGGCAAGTCGGCCCAGTTCCTACTGCACACCTGGTTACCGGATGCCATGGAAGGTCCGACACCGGTGTCCGCGCTGATCCACGCCGCGACCATGGTGACGGCTGGCGTGTTCCTGGTGGCCCGCATGTCGCCGATGTTTGAACTGTCACCAACCGCGCTGACCGTGGTCACGGTGATAGGGGCCATAACCGCGTTCTTTGCTGCGACCGTGGGCCTCGTCCAGAATGACATCAAGCGGGTCATCGCCTATTCCACATGCTCGCAGCTTGGTTACATGTTCGTCGCATTGGGCGTGGGCGCCTATGGAGTGGCGATCTTCCACCTGTTCACCCACGCGTTCTTCAAGGCGCTTCTGTTCCTTGGGTCAGGTTCTGTCATCCACGCCATGTCCGACGAACAGGACATGCGCAATATGGGCGGTCTCGCACCGCAGCTCAAGCTGACCTGGATCATGATGTTGATCGGAACACTGGCTCTGACCGGTTTCCCGCTGACGGCAGGATATTTCTCCAAGGACGCCATAATTGAAGGCGCCTTTGCGGCCAGCGGCGGTGCTGCCACCTTTGCATTCTGGTTGCTGGTGATTTCAGCGTGCTTCACGTCGTTTTATTCGTGGCGCCTGATATTCATGACATTCCACGGCAAGCCACGCGCCAGCCGTGACGTGATGAACCATGTGCATGAATCACCCTATGTCATGCTGGTCCCGCTGTTCGTACTGGCCGTCGGCGCACTGTTTGCCGGGATGGCGTTCAAGGAACAGTTCATCGGCCATGATGAGGCGCTGTTCTGGGGAACCTCACTGTTCAGGCTGCCGGAGAACAACATTGTCACCGATCTGCACCATGTGCCGGGCTGGGTCGTGTGGTCACCGTTCGTCGCCATGCTAATCGGCTTTGCCCTGTCGTGGCTGTTTTACATTCGCAACCCGGAATTGCCCAAGCAGCTGGCTGCCCAAAATGAGCCGCTCTACAAGTTCCTGCTCAACAAATGGTACTTCGACGAACTGTACGACCTGATTTTCGTTCGCCCGGCCATGTGGATGGGCCGCTTCCTGTGGAAGAAGGGCGACGGCTGGATGATTGACGGCTTCGGGCCCGATGGCGTTTCTGCCCGGGTCATGGGGGCCGCCGGCCGCATTGTGAAGCTGCAGTCCGGCTTCGTTTATCACTATGCATTTGCCATGCTGCTCGGAGCCGCGTTCCTGATCACCTGGTACATGTTCGCAGGAGCTCAATGATGACCGGCTGGTACATTCTATCAACGATCACTTTCCTGCCCATGGTTGGTGCCCTGTTCATCCTGGTGATCCGGGGCGACGATGCCGTTGCACGGCGCAACATGCGCGCGACGGCCTTGTCTGTAACACTGATCACCTTCGTTCTGTCGCTGCTGGCGTGGAACGGCTTTGACTCGACGCAGCCAGGTTTCCAGCTGGAAGACAAGGTCACCTGGCTCGGTGGCCTGATGACCTATCACCTTGGCGTGGATGGCATCTCCATGCCGTTTGTACTGCTGACCACGGCCATGATGCCGTTGTGCATCATTGCCAGCTGGGGTGTGGAGAAGCGCGTCAAGGAATACATGATTGCGTTCCTTGTGCTGGAAACACTGATGATAGGTGTGTTCTGTGCGCTGGATCTGGTGCTGTTCTACCTGTTCTTCGAGGCAGGCCTTATCCCGATGTTCCTGATTATCGGTATCTGGGGCGGTGCGCGCAGGGTGTATGCCAGCTTCAAATTCTTCCTGTACACGCTGCTCGGCTCGGTTCTGATGCTGCTGGCGATCATGGCGATGTATTCCTATGCCGGCACCACTGACATTGCCGAGATACTGGCAGACAAGAATTTCCCGGCATCGATGCAGACCTGGTTGTGGCTGGCCTTCTTTGCATCGTTTGCGGTCAAGCTGCCGATGTGGCCGGTGCATACCTGGCTGCCAGATGCCCACGTCGAGGCACCGACCGCCGGGTCGGTTGTACTGGCGGCGATCCTGCTGAAAATGGGCGGGTACGGGTTCTTGCGGTTCTCGCTGCCGATGTTCCCGCTGGCGTCCGAGATGTTTGCGCCGATGGTGTTTGTTCTCTCAGTGGTCGCCATCGTCTATACCTCGCTGGTCGCCCTGATGCAGGAGGACATGAAGAAGCTGATTGCCTACTCATCGGTCGCCCACATGGGGTTTGTTACCATGGGCATCTTTTCCATGAACAAGCAGGGTATCGACGGCGCAATTTTCCAGATGATCAGCCACGGTTTCATTTCAGGCGCGCTGTTCCTGTGCGTCGGTGTTGTCTACGACCGGATGCACACCCGCGAAATTGCCGCCTATGGCGGACTGGTCAATCGAATGCCGGCCTATGCGGCGATCTTCCTGCTGTTTACGATGGCCAATGTCGGGTTGCCGGGTACGTCCGGTTTTGTGGGTGAATTCCTCACTCTGACGGGTGCGTACAAGGCCAATACCTGGGTCGCATTCTTCGCCACCACCGGCGTCATCCTGTCGGCAGGTTACGCCCTGTGGCTGTACCGGCGGGTCGTATTTGGCGTGTTGCAAAAAGACAGCCTGAAGGCGATTGCGGATATCACACCGCGCGAGGCTGTGACACTGGTGCCGCTTGTTGCGGCGACGATATTCTTCGGCGTGTATCCCGCGCCTGTGATGACGGCAATTTCCGCTTCCGTGGACAACCTGTTGGTCGACATGCAGACGGCATTGGATGCCCAGTCTGCGGTTGTGCGCGCAGCGGCAGCGGCTGTTGGAAATTAGATGGTTAGCCGGGGCAATGAGGTACGAACGCCGTGCCGGAATTGCGTCAAGAGGTTTGAGAAGGTCAGGATCGGGTAAATGGGCGATATACTAGCAATAGCCGATGCAACTGCAGCGCTGCCGGAGATATTCCTGGCGGTCGTGACCATGGCGCTTCTCATGCTCGGGGTGTTCTGGAAACGCAATCCAACGGAAATGATCAACACGCTTGCACTGGCCTCGCTGGCAATCACCGCAGGTCTCGTGGTTTTCATGTCTGACGGTGAAACCCAACGCGCCTTCCTCGACAGCTTTGTCGTGGATGGGTTCGCCCGCTTCATGAAGATGCTGGTCCTGTTCGGATCAGCGGCGGCAATAATCATGTCCTCCAGCTTCATGAAAACAGAAAAACTGGACCAGTTTGAATATCCGGTACTCATCATGTTGGCCACGGTCGGCATGATGATGATGATTTCAGCCAACGACCTGATTGCGCTCTATATGGGCCTGGAGCTGCAGTCCCTGTCGCTTTATGTTGTCGCGGCCTTCAATCGAGACAGCGCGCGGTCTTCGGAAGCCGGATTGAAGTACTTTGTCCTGGGTGCGCTTTCGTCAGGCATGCTGCTATACGGCGCCTCGCTTATATATGGTTTTTCCGGTTCGGTGGCGTATGCCGATATTGCCCGCGCTGCGGCTGGAGATGAAGTCGGCCTCGGCCTGCTGTTCGGTCTGGTGTTTTTGATTTCGGGCATGGCGTTCAAGATATCTGCCGTGCCGTTCCACATGTGGACGCCGGATGTCTATGAAGGCTCTCCGACACCGGTGACCGCGTTCTTTGCCGCGGCACCGAAAGTGGCAGCCATGGCGGTATTCGTGCGGGTCATGCATGACGCGTTCGGAGGCGCGGTTTCCCAGTGGCAGCAGGTGATCGTGTTTATTTCAATTGCCTCTATGGTGCTTGGCGCGTTCGCGGCAATCGGCCAGAACAATATCAAGCGCCTGCTGGCTTATTCCTCAATCGGTCATATGGGATATGCGCTGGTCGGCCTGGCCGCCGGAACCCAGACTGGTGTGCGCGGCGTGGTCATCTATATGGCGATATACATGATCATGACCCTGGGCGCGTTTGCCTGCGTGATCTACATGCGCCGGCGCGGCACGTCAGTAGAGCGGATTTCAGATCTGTCCGGACTGGCGCGCAATGACAGTGTCATGGCCTTTGTGTTCGCAATGCTGATGTTCTCGCTGGCCGGCATCCCGCCGCTGGCCGGATTTTTCGGCAAGTACTTCGTGTTCCTGGCCGCGATTGACGCGAAAATGTACACGCTGGCGGTCATCGGCGTGCTGGCATCGGTCGTGTCGGCATTCTATTACCTGCGGGTTGTCAAGATCATGTACTTTGATGAACCGGCAGACGAGTTCGACGCTGCGCCAATGGAAATTCGGGTTATCGCTGTTGCGGCCGGTGTAATGGCCGTTGGCATGGTCCTTGTCCTCAAACAGCTCAATATCGCAGCCAATGCTGCGGCAGCATCGCTGTTTCTGTGAACCGGTCTTCCGGCGCGCTGCCCGTTGTCATCTGGCATGACAGCGTCGGGTCCACCAATGATGAAGCGCATGCACGAGTGGCCGGCGGTGAATTGCGGCCAACCTGGATTGCCGCTGCCGAGCAAACCTCTGGCAAGGGCAGACTGGGGCGTCACTGGATTTCGAGACCCGGCAATTTGTACGCCAGTCTCATCTGGCCGTCCGCTGTAGAACCAAGGCGCCTCGCGAGCCTGTCGCTTGTTGCGGGTCTGGCGGTCCGCGATGCCGTAACGCTGACAGGTGTTGCCGCACCGGTGGCACTGAAGTGGCCCAATGATGTTCTGGTTGGCGGCGGCAAAGTCTCCGGTGTCCTTATTGAGACGATGACGTACGGAAACCGGCACATCGCTGTGGTGGGATGCGGGATCAATCTCGTGCATCACCCGAACGATACCCGTTGGCCGGCAACAGATCTGTCGCAGTGTGGGATCAGGGTTGAACCACGCGAAATGCTGGAGATGTTGCGCGGCACAATGGATAAACGGCTGAAACAATGGGCAGAAGCCGCACGACTCGCCGATATACACGATGACTGGATGAGTGCCGCATTGGGACGAGGCGCAAGGATATCCGTTGAAGGCGGCAAGCAGGGTGTGTTCACGGGCTTGAGTGATACAGGCGCATTGCAGCTCACACTGGACGATGGCTCATTGTGGACCCATCATGCAGGCGACGTTGAATGGCAGGAGCAGCATGACTTGTCATGAGACGGACATGTTGTTCAAGTGATGAGAATCAAGCATCTAGGTGTTGTCTGGGGTGCAACCGTCAGCAACATTTGCGTTGCTGAACCATGTGGACTGGGGACGTAATGACGGGGCGAAAAAAGCCGGGGGCAGAACTGGTGCTGCTGCCTATGGGCGGCATGGGCGAAATCGGCATGAACGCCTACGCCTATGGGCTGGGTACGGCTGCCAGACGCAAGTGGATACTGGTCGACTGCGGTGTAAAGTTCGGCGACGAAAGGGAGCCGGGCATTGATGTCATCCTGCCGGACGTCAGTTATCTCCAGCATCAGGCCAAAAATCTTCTAGGCATTTTCCTGACCCATGGCCACGAGGATCATATTGGCGGGATTGCATGGCTGTGGCCGCTGCTGCGCTGTCCGGTGTATTGCACACCGTTTGCCGCGGAGCTGGTGAAACGCAAGCTTGCGGAGGCCGGCCTGCTGGGTGAAGTACCGCTGCGCATTGTGCCTCTCGGCGGCACGGTCGAGGTGGGCGGCTTCTCGGTGGAGTATGTGTCGGTCACTCATTCAATTCCCGAACCGTCGGCCCTGGCGATACGCACCACAGCAGGCACCATCGTGCATTCCGGCGATTGGAAGCTCGATCCGACGCCGACCATTCCGCCGCTGATGGATGTTGATCGCTTGCGGCAGATTGGCGATGAAGGCGTCGACGTGCTGGTGTGCGATTCAACCAATGTGTTGCGCGAAGGCCATTCGCCATCTGAAGCGGAAATCTCCGACAACCTTGCGCAGATCATCGGTGAGGCCAAGGGTAGGGTGGCAATTACCACATTTGCCAGCCATGTCGGGCGTATAACGTCGGTTGCGCAGGCAGCGCGTGCAAATGGCCGCGAGGTTGTGGTGGCGGGCAGGGCGATGCACAACATTATTGCCGCGGCCCGCGAAGTGGGCCTCCTCAAGGATAGCAACAGTTTCCGGGACCAGACCGAATACGGCTATCTGCCCAGGGACAAGATGGTCCTGCTGTGCACAGGCTCGCAGGGTGAGCCACGCGCCGCCATGGCGCGCATCGCCGCAGACAACCACCCAGATATCACCTTGGACAAGGATGACCTCGTCATCTTTTCCTCAAAGACCATTCCCGGCAACGAAAAATCAGTCGGTGAATTGCTGAACAAGCTTGCCGAACAACGCGTTGAAGTCATTACCTCCGATGATGCCCTTGTCCACACATCCGGCCACCCGCGTCAGGATGAACTGCGCCAGTTCTATGGCTGGGTGCGGCCCAGGCTGCTTGTGCCGATGCACGGCGAGGCGCGCCATCTCGTGAAGCAGGCCGAATTTGCCGCTGAATGCGGTATTGCCGAAACTGCCACGGCCACGGCAGGCCAGGTGCTGCGACTGGCCCCGGGAGATGCGAAAATTGTCGACGACGTGCCGGGTGGCAGGTTGCATGTGGACGGCCGCATCATCGTACCCAGCGTGGAGGGCCCGGCGCGCAAACGCCGCAAGCTTGCCCATGTCGGTGTGGTCGCGGTGTCCGTGGTTATCGATGGCAATGGCCGCATGGTCGATGATCCGCAGGCCGTTCTGGACGGATTGCCCGAGGACACCGAGGCAGGATACGAGTTTTTCGAACTCGTGCTCGACATTGTCGACGAGGTGTTTGAGTCAATCCCGCGCAAATGCCGCCAGATTGATGAAGTGGTCGAGGAAAAACTCCGTCAGTCCATCCGCCGCCGTGTCGAGACCGAGTGGGGCAAGCGCCCCATCGTCCATGTATTGATCCATCGGGTCTAGCCACGCCTGAAATCCGAGAGATTGCGGAAAGGCCCGCGCCGCAATGCTGGCGCCGATGACCCGTAGAGCAGGGCTCTCACGCCGATTTCATACATTTCGGGGATCCGAATGCCGAATATGTTGCATGAATCACCAGAAAAGCGGCATTTTGGGGTGTCGTGTTAAAGGAAACGAATCATGTCTGACCTGGCCCCACCCGGCGCGCCTGAAGGAATCGAACCGGTTGATCTGAGATCGGCGTTGGAAGAGCGCTACCTGGCCTATGCCCTGTCGACCATCATGCACCGTGCGTTGCCCGATGTGCGTGACGGGTTGAAGCCGGTTCATCGCCGCCTGCTGTATGCGATGCGCATGCTCAAACTGGATCCCAATCAGGGATTCAAGAAATGCGCCCGCGTTGTCGGCGACGTGATTGGTAAATACCATCCCCACGGTGACCAGGCCGTCTATGACGCCATGGTGCGCCTGGCGCAGGATTTCGCCCAGCGCTATCCGCTGGTCGAGGGACAGGGCAATTTTGGCAACATCGATGGTGATAATGCGGCTGCCTACAGGTACACGGAAGCCCGCCTGACCGATGTGGCCATGGCGCTCCTCAACGGCATTGACGAAGATACCGTTGACTTTCGCGACACCTACAATGGCGATGATACTGAACCGGTTGTCTTGCCCGGTGCATTTCCCAACCTGCTGGCCAATGGCGCATCCGGTATCGCGGTGGGCATGGCGACCGCCATACCGCCTCACAATGCCGGCGAGCTGTGTGATGCGGCGCTGCATCTGATCAAGTTTCCCAATGCCGGCATCGACAAGCTGATGCAGTTTGTTCCCGGGCCCGACCTGCCCACCGGGGGCATCATTATCGATACGCCGGCACAGATGGCGGAGGCCTACCGCACCGGGCGCGGCGGATTTCGGGTGCGTGCGAACTGGACCACCGAGGACATGGGCCGTGGCACCTGGCAGATTGTCATCACCGAAATTCCCTACCAGGTGCAGAAGGGCAGGTTGGTCGAGAAAATTGCCGAATTTCTGACCGACAGAAAACTGCCGCTGCTCGGTGACGTGCGTGATGAATCAGCCGAAGACGTCCGTCTGGTGCTGGAGCCGAAGAGCCGCACCGTTGATCCTGTGTTGCTGATGGAGCAGATGTTCAAGCTGACTGACCTGGAAAGCCGGTTGTCGCTCAACATGAATGTGCTGTCCGGCGGCAAGGTGCCCAAGGTCATGTCACTGTCCGAGGTGCTGCGCGAATGGCTTGAACACCGTAAAGAGGTGTTAGTGCGCCGTTCCCGTCACCGGGTCGGTGTGATTTCGCGCAGGTTGGAAGTGCTCGGTGGGTACCTGATCGCCTACCTGAACATTGACGAGGTGATCGCGATCATCCGGGCCGAGGAGGAACCGAAACCGGTTTTGATGTCACGGTTTGACCTCACCGACGTTCAGGCCGAGGCCATTCTCAACATGCGCCTGCGGGCTCTTCGCAAGCTGGAAGAGTTTGAAATTCGCAAGGAATATGACGGTCTCAGTGAGGAGAAGGCCGGCCTGGAAGCGTTGCTTGCCTCTGAAGATGAACAATGGAGCCGGATCGCCGCCGAAGTGCGCGAAACGCGCGACAAGTTCGGCAAGAAAACCGAACTGGGCGCAAGGCGCACCGAATTTGCCGAGGCACCGGAAATCGATTTCAATCTCGAAGAGGCGATGATCGAGAAGGAACCGGTGACGGTTGTCTGTTCGGAAAAAGGTTGGATCCGCGCGCTGAAAGGACACCTGCAGGACACCAGTGCGATTTCCTACAAGGATGGCGACAAGGCACGCTTTTCAGTGCACGCGGAAACCACCAACAAGATCCTGCTGTTAAGCTCGTCCGGGCGGTTCTTCACGCTTGACGCGAACAAATTGCCCGGCGGCAGGGGGCATGGAGAACCCGTGCGTCTGATGGCCGACATGGATGCGGCAGATGCCATTGTGGCGCTGTTCATCTACCAGTCCGGCGGCCAATTACTGTTGGCGTCCACCCTGGGTGACGGTTTCGTGGTCGCCCAGGATGACTGCCTTGCCAACACCCGAAAGGGCAAGCAGGTACTGAATGTGAAGCTTCCTGCCGAGGCGCTTGTGTGCCGTCATGTTGTCGAGGGTGATGATCATGTGGCCAGCATCGGGGAGAACCGCAAGCTGGTAATCTTCAAGCTTGATGAATTGCCGGAAATGCCACGCGGAAAGGGAGTGCGTCTGCAGAAGTTCAAGGACGGCGGGCTGTCTGATGTGCGCAGCTTCAAGCTGGCTGACGGGCTTGGCTGGACCGACACATCGGGACGCTCCTGGACGGTTGCAGAGCTTGATGAATGGCTTGGCAGCCGCGCCCAGGCGGGCAGGTTGCCGCCGAAAGGGTTTCCGCGAAACAACCGCTTCGGTGTCTAGTGCGAGCCTGACTTGGACTGTACAGCTTGCCATGAGAAAGATTACTTGTGCAATTCATCTTCATTTACCCAAGTACAAGGTGTGTTCAGAAGACCCAAAACACGTTGCACAATTGTCTGTAAACAAGGGTTATTGGTTAAAAAACCACGACCAACGGCTTAACTGTTTGTTTTCCCAAATATGACCTAATTATGGAGTTCTGAAGCTGCGGCGACCTAAAATCTTTCGTCTAAGGCGAGGAGCACAACTGTTGGGCTAATCAACGGTACATAAAATGGACGGCACACAATACTGGGTGGTGAATGGAAAGGTCGAAATCGATCCATTCTCAGACCGGCAAATCAGCGATCCCGAGACGCTCATGCAGCGATCAGGGGGTGTTTATGTAAAGACCGGCCATAATGGCACGACGGTTCGCTGGGCCATGTTCGCGTCCAACTGGGCATCGCTTTACTATGTGGCCGAAACACTTCCCGGTCTTCCCGGGCCCTATACTTTCGAGTTTTTCCTGTCCGGGTGGTTCACCCAGACCGTCAACGATCCGACGGAAGCGTATTTGCGTCTGCATGACCTGATTGCCAAAAGTGATGTTCACTTGCGCCAGAAGACATTCGTGAAGGCAATGAACCCGGAGATATCGTCGTGGGTTCCCGAAATGCTGGCCGATGTATACAAGGCAAAAGCCTCAGACCCGGATGTCACCGTCGATTGTTTTCTTGAGCCGGAAACGAACCGGTTCATTGTCGACCGGGTTGGCGAAAACTCCGGCATCGCCAAATTGTTTGGCAGACAACCCGACACATTCCCCTGCCTGTCAGGCCATTCCTACGATCATGTAGTATCAAACGCTTACAAGCAGGTCCTGAGAACTGGCGAACCCCATTACGATCATGTGGTGGCTTCCCTGCCCATGAACCAGACGGCACGCTGGTTTACCTATCAAAGAGTAATTCTGCCCCACAAATTTTCCGACGGTCGCAAAGGAGTTTCCGTTGTGAGTGAATTCGGCAAGGTGGATATCAATCTCCCTTGAGAACGACTCCTGTCACCGATCTTTCATCTATCAGGAATTCGAGGTCTTGCTTTTCCGAAAGCACCAGCCATTCGTTTTCCGGAACACCCGGCACCGCTACGCTCCACCTGAGAAAGCTTCGCTCTACGCGCGGATAGCTCATTCTGTTGCCTTGTCCGCGCATGGCAAGTCCGGTTGAAACGAGGCCCCAGACTGCATCCGGCTGCCACTTCATGTAAGCAAGAAGCACCGCGATCGATGCCATGTTGTCGAATAGATTACCGACGCCACGGTACTCACGCGCCATCCACATTTCACCGTGATAAACAAGCCATCCGCGAACGTTGCGCGAGCGGCTTTCCAGGGGCGGTTCGAGAAATTCCGGCACCATCAGATGTTCTTGTTTCAGATATAGCCCCGCCATCCAGCCGACCGCCCACTCGGCCAGAGAGGTGTCAACATAGTCCAGGCGGCACGCCTGAAGACAAACAATATTGCCTTCAGCGTCCGACATCGAGACCCAGAACCCTTTGGATGAAAGCTCGCCGATTGTTGGATCGAACATCGGCGAAACCCGGTCGTCGCGCAGTTGGTTTCGCGCTTCCAGAAATGCATCAAAGTCATTTGACGTCTCAACGGTAAGACCGTGACGCTCAACCCGCACCAACAGGCGGTGAATGACATCCACAACTGCCAATGGATTACTGAGTCCGCGATGCAGCATTCTGCCCTCTGCTTGCAAATCGTTTCACTACATTGTGATCTGCAGCAACAAACATGCCACACGATACATGGTCAAATTCTGCGGTAAATACCTGATTCAAAGGATTTCAATTCGATTAGCGGGGACGCCGGGTCATTGTGGCACAGGTGCGCGCTCGCGTTTCTTTTTGAACCGCCAGAGGCTGTGACCGGCCAATGCTGCAACCACGATGGCGCCACCCACCAGCGAAAGAGTGCTGGGCACTTCTGAAAAAATGGCCCACATCCAGATCGGGGTCAGCACTGTTTCAAGCAGGAAAAACATGGCTACAATAGCGGCCGCGACATATCTCGGGCCGATCATCAGCAACGCGGTCGCAGCCGGGGTCACCAGAAATCCGTTGATTGAAAGCCAGCCCCATCCGGCTGCGGCGAGGCTGCCGGGGACCGCAAATGGAGCAGCAAAGATGGCCGACATCAGATGCCCGGCACCCGCACTGAGCGACTGATTGGTGCCTGAATAGCGAACGATGGTCAGGGACGCAGACATGAGCACGGCTACCCCAAGGGCCAGCAAGTCGCCTTTCCAGGTCCCGATTTGCAGGCCCTCGGCCACGATCAGCAATACGCCCGACAGAGAACATCCGATGGCAATCCAGGTTGCAAGATCCAGCCGTTCCTTGAGGAAGAGCCAGCCCAGCAGGCCGGCAAACATGGGATTGAAAGCCAGAATAAAAACAACATTTGCAACGGAGGTCAGGCTGATCGAGGCGACAAACATGATGTTTGCCACGCCGGCCAGAACGGCGATCACATAGCCCGCCTTGCCATTGATGAAGCGTGTCTTTTTTTCCCGCAACCTGTTGGTGAAGGCCCAGAACAGGAACAGGGCAGTAAACAGCATGGTGCCGCGCACATAGATGATGGTCCATGTGTCCGCGCCTGATAATTTGAGCAGGGGAACATCAAACGAAAGCAGCAGACCGCCCATGAATGACAGGGCGATACCTTTCTCCGCGGTTGATCTGGCTGCTGGAGCCACAGGACTACTCATGTGCGGTCTACGTCTCGCCGTTGATGCAATAGCCAGCCCGTCTGCGTCAGGCGTTCCTGTGGCAGGAAACGGGCCTTGTAGTCCATTTTCTGGGATCCTTCGACCCAGTAACCAAGATAAACGTACGGCAGGCCTGAGCGCTCGGCCCGGTCAATGTGATCCAGAACCATGTAGGTGCCGAAACTGCTGGCCGAATACTCAGGGGCGAAAAACGAATAGATCATCGATAATCCGTCTTCCAGAATATCAGTCAGTGCTGTTGCGACCAGTTCACCTCTTCGCCCATCGGGTCCCGACAGTGACGGCTGGGCTGCGAGCCGGTATTCGATCAGTCGGGTGTCGACGAAACTTTCATCCACCATGGCTGAATAATCCATCATGGACATGTCCGACATGCCGCCGCTGCCATGGCGTTCGTCAATATAGCGCCTGAACACGGCATATTGTTCGGCCGTGGCTTTGGCCGGCATGGTATTGCCGATGATATGCCGGTTGCGCCGCAACAATCTCCGGAACGATTTGGTCCACTCAAACTTGGAAACTGGTACCCGTATCGAAACACATGCAGCGCATCCGTCACATGCGGGGCGGTAGGCAATGTTCTGGGATCGGCGGAATCCGCCCTGCGCCAGGGTGTCGTGAAGCCGCCGGGCGTCCGCATTGATCAGGTGGGTGAACACCTTGCGCTCCTGCTGGCCTTCAAGATAGGGACAGGGGGCAGGTGCAGTTATGAAAAACTGCGGGAAATTTCGGCGCTCAACACTCAAGGTTTGGCATTCCGCTTGTTTTTGTGTGGTTACTGTCAGTCAAGTGTACGAACAAATGCAGACTTCGATGCAAGGGTTAAATGTGCAGCTTTGATTGTCAACAATGCAATCATGTTGTTTATGAGTTTACTCACCGGATTCAAATAGCGAAACCTTTGCAATGTAGGGTTGTTGACGCATGAAGGCGAGAATCTCGTCCGTATGGTCGGGCCCGCGTGTTTCGATGGTTATCTCCAGCACCGCGCCCTTGGCGGGCATGTCAAGAAAGTTTCGTTGGTGATGAACTTCAAGGATATTTGCCTTCAGCTCGCCGAGCGTGGATGAGATCAGCCCCAGGACACCGGGCCGGTCTTCTATGAGGAATCTCAGCGACACGACGCGCTTGTCGCGGCCGAGCTCGCGCACGATCAGGGAGGCAAGCATTCGCTGATCGATATTGCCGCCGCAGATTACCAGGCCCACGGACTTGTCCTGCCAGCGGGTCGGGTCCTGCAGTAATGCAGCTACACCGGCCGCGCCGGCACCCTCTGCCAGCAGTTTCTCCTGAGACAACAGCGTCACGACGGCTTTTTCCACGGCCGCTTCGTCAACAAGTACAATCTCATCGACAAGGGCCCGGCATAACTCGATGGAGATGTCGCCGACATCACGAACCGCGATGCCTTCGGCCAGGGTCGAGCCGCCACAAGTCGCTCCGGTATCATTGATCGCCGCGTGCATGGCGGGGTAGCGTTCGAGTTCGACGCCGATGATTTCGATATCCGGTTTGATCTGTCGTGCGGCCACGGCCATTCCGCTGATCAATCCGCCGCCACCGACCGGGATGATCAGCGTGTCGATGTCGGGAGCGTCTGCCAGCATCTCGAGCGCGATAGTGCCCTGGCCGGCGATAACCAGTGGATCATCGTATGGATGAACCAGAACCAGTCCGCGTTGTTCAATGAGGTGATTGAGATGATCCCGGGCGTCTGAGAGTGTTTCGCCGGCCAACTCAACCGTCCCGCCGAAAAGACGGGTACGTTCCACCTTGGTCCAGGGCGTGGTTTCCGGCATTACAATGGTTGCCGGTATACCCAGCTGGGTGGCGTGATGGGCCACCGCCTGAGCGTGATTGCCGGCCGACAGGGCAATGACACCGCGTTTTCGTTCATCCGGTGTCAGGGTCAGAAGTTTGTTTAAGGCGCCGCGCACCTTGAACGCATTGGTTGTCTGCAGAGTTTCCAGCTTCATCATCACATTGGCGCCGCTCAGCGCAGACAGGGCGGAGGCATGCACAAATGGCGTGTGCGGAACCTTGCCGGCAATGGCGGCGGCGGCGCGTTCTATGTCGTCGAAGTTTATTGTCATCCTGCCTGCTGAAACTGATCCGTCATGTGCATTGAATGGCTGGCTTAAAGCGAATACCAATGGCGATCAATCCGTCAAATAGATTTGCTTGAAAGGGTTTTATGGCATGGGCGTACGTACAGCATGGATAGGTCTGGGTGTCATGGGATATCCCATGGCGGGATATCTGGTCTCCAAGGGTGGCCATGATGTGGTGGTCTACAACCGCACGACTGAAAAAGCGGAAAAATGGGTCGCAGATCATGGCGGCTCGCATGCATTGACCCCGAAACAGGCGGCCGAAGGCGCTGACTTCGTATTTGCCTGTGTGGGCAATGACGACGATCTGCGCTCTGTCACCGCCGGTCCTGACGGCGCATTCCAGTCCATGAAGGACGGGGCGGTGTTTGTGGACCACACAACAGCATCCGCTGATGTGGCCAGGGAGTTGCAGGCTGCAGCTGCCGGCAAGGGCATCGGATTTGTTGATGCGCCGGTTTCCGGCGGACAGGCAGGGGCCGAAAACGGCGCGCTGACGGTCATGTGCGGAGGCGAGCAGGCAGACTACGACAAGGCCGAGGGCCTGATCGATTGTTTCTCCAAGAGCTGCCGCCTGCTGGGCGGACCCGGCGCCGGGCAGCTTGCCAAGATGTGCAACCAGATCGCCATTGCCGGTCTTGTGCAGGGCTTGTCCGAGGCCATTCATTTCGGCAAGAATGCCGGTCTCGACATGGAAGCCGTGGTGGACGTCATTTCAAAGGGCGCTGCGGGAAGCTGGCAAATGGACAACCGCTACAAGACCATGATTGCCGGCGAATTCGACTTCGGTTTTGCTGTGGATTGGATGCGCAAGGACTTGGGGATTTGCCTGGGTGAGGCACGCAACAACAAGTCACATCTTCCCGTAGCAGCACTGGTGGATCAGTTTTACTCGCAGGTCCAGGCCATGGGCGGCAATCGTTGGGATACATCCAGCCTCATCGCACTGCTCGACAGGCACAAGTAGGATCGTGACATCAATGACGTTGCCGCACTACCGGTCCGTCGATGACCTGCTGGCATCGACAGCACCGGACCAACCCGTCCTGTGTTTTTGTCCTTCAGCCTTTCGCCGGGAGGCGGAGCGGTTTGTAGCGGGTTTTCCTGGCGACGTGCACTATGCCGTAAAGGCCAATCCCCATCCGGCGGTTTTGCACTGGCTGACCGAAGGTGGCGTAACAGGGTTTGATGTGGCCTCGATCGCCGAGATCAGGCTGGTGCGCGAGCAATTGGGCGATGCACATTGTGCGTTCAATCATCCGGTCAAGTCACGCGCTGACATCAAAACAGCCCATGATGAACTGGGCGTGCGCCAGTTCGTGATTGATCATGACCGGGAACTGGCCAAGCTCGCCGATGTGTGCGGGCGCGATTGCACCGTCCAGGTCCGTATCGCCAGGGCCAATCCGGATTCTGCCGTTGACCTGAATTCCAAGTTTGGCTGCGACGGGCAAACCGCGACAAGCCTGATGCGCCGTGCTGGCGAATCGGGGTTTGATGTGGCCGTGGCCATGCATGTGGGCTGGCAGGCGCCCAATCCGGCTGCGTGGGGCGAGGCCATGGCGATGGCGGCAGGCTGCGCCGACGCTGCCGGGGTTTCCCTGAAATATGCCAACCTTGGTGGCGGCTATCCGTCGGTGCTGATGCCCAGGGACCGTAAACTGGAAGACTTCTTTACGGCGATCACGGCTGCAAAGGCGCAGCATCTGAAGGGTGTTGATCTGAACTGTGAACCTGGATCGGCTCTGGCGTGGACCGGCGGCGCCACCATCGCCCAGGTGCATTTGCGAAAGCAAGACAGTCTCTACCTCAATGACGGCATTTACGGTGCCATGAACGAGATCAAGTTTTCTGCCATCGCACCGCCGGCGACCGCCTACAGGTCTGACGGATCCAGGCTTGACGGGTCAGGCCGCGCCTTCACCGTGTTTGGCCCGACCTGCGATAGTCTCGATGTGTTGCCGGAGCGCATCGAGTTGCCGGACACGATCGATGAAGGTGACTATGTGGTGTTTGAGTGGATGGGCGCATATTCCAATGCGCTGCGCACCGACTTCAACGGCCTCGGGCAGTTGAGCTATGCAACGGTGGACGAGTTCCCCGCATGAGCCAGCAGGCTCACTCCACGATCATGTAGTATTTCCTGAGGGTGTCGTTGATCTGCCAGACGCATTTCGCACCCTTGGCGATGTAAAACGTGTCGCCGGCGGAAAAAGTCTCCGCGTGACCGTCGGCATTTGTCACCGTTACCGATCCCGAGATCACCGTCATCATTTCATGCACTGGATAGCTGTCGATTTCTTCCCGGCACGGCGCACATTCCCACACACCTGCCAGAATGCTGTCATCCGGCGTAGCGAAAAAAGTATGGTTGAGTTCGGTTTTATCACCGGTGGTGAATGCATCCGGTGCAGTCAGGTCCGATTTCTGCATGCCGGCCGTCGGATCACCGCCGGGAAGCAGTCTGATGACCTTGTTGCCCATTATAAAAGCTCCTTCGGATCAGCCGTTCAGCTCTTGTGCAATGTCCCGGGCGAAATAGGTCAATATGCCATCTGCGCCGGCCCGCTTGAAACTGTGCAGCGCCTCAATGACAACCTTATCGCCGTCCAGCCAGCCGTTCTGGATGGCGGCGGTCAGCATCGCGTATTCTCCCGACACCTGGTAGGCGAACGTGGGAACGCCGAACTCGGACTTGAGCCGTGTCACGACATCGAGATAGGGCATGCCGGGCTTGACCATGATCATGTCGGCGCCCTCGGCTATGTCCAGTTCGGCTTCGCGCACGCATTCGTCAATGTTCGCGAAATCCATCTGGTAGGTCTTCTTGTCACCTGACAGGGTTGTCGATGAGCCCACCGCTTCCCGGAACGGGCCGTAGAAAGCGGATGCATATTTGGCCGTGTACGCCATGACCATAACATTCTGGAAACCCGATGTTTCCAGACCGGACCGGATGGCGCCTATGCGTCCGTCCATCATGTCTGACGGACCGATGATATCGCAGCCGGCTTCTGCCTGCACCAGCGATTGCGCCACCAGGATTTCAATGGTTTCGTCGTTGAGGATCCGGCCATCCTGCAGCAATCCGTCGTGGCCGTGGGTGGTGTAGGGATCGAGCGCCACGTCGGTCATAATGCCGATGTCGGGCACCGCATCCTTGATGGCCCGTAAAGCCGTGCAAACGAGATTGTCGCGGTTCAGTGCCTCACGGCCGTCACTGGTGCGTTTGTCGTCGGGTGTGTTGGGAAACACGGCGATAACCGGAATGCCAAGATCGCGTGCCTCCTTGGCGGCCGCCACCGCCAGGTCGATGCTGAGGCGCTCTACACCCGGCATCGAAGCAATCTGTTCGCGCTGGTTTTGTCCCCCCATGACGAAGATCGGCCAGATGAAATCATCCGGTGTCAGTACTGACTGGCGCACCAGCCGGCGTGACCAGTCAGCCTGTCGGGTGCGGCGCAGCCGGGTGGCCGGGAACCCGGCCGTTGGCTCCTGTCCGGTCGGAGTTTGCGCAAGTGCATCTTGTGAAGGTGAGCGGGGTTGGGTCATGGAAACACGGCTCTCATGGATTTGTACTCGTCAAGTATGCACCATGTGCCTGTCAGTCGCTAGTCATGTTGACCGTATGGCAAGTGCGGCTTTATCACAGTTGCAACGTTGAAATCGCAAACCCAAGGGGTCAGTACAGTGAATTTCGAGCCGACAGAAGAACAACGTGCCATCCGTGATCTTGCTGCATCCTTTGCAGCAGATGAAATGGCGCCGCATGCTGCCCGGTGGGACGCTGAACACATCTTTCCGCGTGACACCATCGTGCAGACTGCGGCGCTGGGTTTCGGCGGGCTGTATGTCAAGGATGATGTTGGCGGGTCAAACCTGTCACGGCTGGATTCGGTGCTGATTTTTGAGGAACTGTCGAAAGCGTGTCCTTCAACGGCTGCCTTCATCTCGATCCACAACATGGCGGCGTGGATGATTGACTGTTTCGGCAACGAGGACCAGCGCCGCAAATTCCTGCCGGACATGACGGTAATGAACAAGATTTCCAGCTATTGCCTGACCGAGCCCGGCTCCGGTTCCGATGCAGCAGCGCTGCGCACAAAGGCTGTGAGAGACGGCGACCATTATGTGCTCAACGGGTCAAAGGCGTTTATTTCCGGGGCAGGGGCCAATGATCTCTACCTGACAATGGTACGCACCGGCGATGACACTCCAGGCGGCATCTCCTGCATAATGATAGAGAACGGCACTGAAGGCCTGAGTTTTGGTGCCAACGAGAAAAAGCTGGGCTGGCATTCACAGCCGACCGCGCAGGTGAACTTCGACAATTGCCGGGTGCCGGCCGCAAACCTGATTGGCGGGGAAGGCAACGGGTTCCGCATCGCCATGGCGGGTCTGGATGGCGGCAGACTGAATATCGGCGCCTGTTCCATCGGCGGTGCGCAGGCCTGCATTGATCACGCCATCGACTACATGAAGACCAGAAAGGCCTTCGGTAAGGCCATCTCCGAATTCCAGGCGCTGCAGTTCCGGCTTGCCGATATGCAGACCGAACTCGAATCTGCCCGAATTCTGCTTTACGCCGCTGCCCAGAAGGTGAACGACAAGCACCCCGAGGCCACAAGGTTTGCGGCCATGGCGAAACGCAAGGCAACGGATACGGGCTTTCAGGTGGTCAATGACGCATTACAGATGTTTGGCGGTTACGGATATCTGCAGGACTATCCCGTAGAGCGTTATCTGCGTGACCTGCGCGTGCATCAAATCCTTGAAGGCACCAATGAAATCATGCGACTGATCATCTCACGCGACATGCTGCGTCAGTAGGATTGATTAGATTGGCTTGTGATCGCTGATGACGACCTCGAACGAGATTCTTTTTTCACTTCAAGGCAAGGTCGCGGTTGTGACGCTCAACCGCGAGCGCGCGTTGAATGCCTTGACCGTCGGCATGGTGCGCGCGCTGCATGCCCAGTTGCAGGCCTGGGAAACCGACAATCGCGTAAAACGCATTGTTGTTGAAGGGGCCGGCGACAAGGCGTTTTGCGCAGGAGGTGACATCCGCCAGTTGTATGACTGGGGTCTGGCGATGGATACCCGGTTCCTTGATTTTTACCGCGAGGAATACCTGCTCAACACCTACATCAAGCATTATCCCAAACCCTATATTGCCCTGCTGGACGGCATCGTTATGGGCGGTGGTGTCGGTGTATCGGTGCATGGCTCGCATCGGATCGTCACCGAGGCCACCACCTTTGCCATGCCGGAAACAGGGATCGGACTGTTTCCCGACGTGGGGGGAACCTACTTCCTGCCGCGCTGTCCCGGTGAAACTGGCATGTTTATGGGCCTGACCGGCGCCCGGCTGAAAGCCGGAGATGCGGTCTATGCCGGTATCGGTACCCATTTCGTGCCTAGACAGAAATTGCCGGAGTTGAAGCGCGCACTCAGGGCGTTTGCCGATGTGGATGAAGCCATCAGGCAGTTTGCCGTGCCGGTAGATCCTGAAATTTTCGGTCGCCATCGCGGGGCAATTGACCGGCATTTCCTGCAAAACTCTGCAGAACACGTGCTGGAAAGCCTCAGGTCGGACCCGTCCGACTGGGCGCAGAAGCAGGCGGATATCATGGCACTCAAGTCGCCCACGAGCCTGAAGATATGCCACCGGCAGTTGCGGGACGGCCTGACGCTGGACTTCAATGCCTGCATGCGGATGGAATACCGCATCGTCAATCGCATATTCACCGGGCATGACTTTTTCGAAGGTACCCGCGCCGTTGTTATCGACAAGGACATGGCGCCGAACTGGCAACCTGCATCCCTGGGCGCCGTCCGGAATGACGAGATCAACGCCTACTTTGAGCCTCTGCCCGAGGAATTGCCGGTCTGACGATTGTGTCGGCCGGGGCAGCCTTTTTCACGCCGGCGGCGAAAACCGCAGGGACAGGCACGACATCCCGCCATCAAGCTTTGCGGCTTCGGTATTGCCGACCTCACGCACATCGTAGCCTGCCGCGGCAAGCTTTTCGGCCGTGTGGGGAAACCCGGCCGGCGTCAGCACCAGCCCGTTGAAACGGATAGCGTTTGCGGCTGCATCCTCACCATCGGCGGTGTTGATAACCCTGTAGCCTTCAAAACAGCCTGTGTCAGACAGCCGGCAAGTGGCCAGTATTGTTTCTTCATCCATCAGGGAACAGTCAGTCTTGAAGTGCAGCACGCCTGCCGGCGTCTCGACTTCGCGTACCTGGTACCCCCAGCGCGCCGTTATCTGCGCCAGTTCGGCAATGCCTGCCGCATCTGTCCGGGCAGACCGGCCGACCAGAATTTCCCGCTCAGTGACCAGGATGTCGCCGCCATCGATGAAACCGGAATCTGCGATCGAAGCTACGTCGTTGTAAAACTCCGACAGGACAGGTGCCATGACGGCCGCCTCGCCGACACGCGAAGGTGCGCCAGGTCGCATGGCAATTGCGCCTTCCGGCAGGCACAGGGCGGCGTCTTCTACAAAAACCGAGTCCGGATACTCATCAAGCGGTTCAAGCACACGCACATCGGCGCCCGTGGATGCCAGCAGTGAAACGTAGTGGGCATGGTCCTGCTGGAACTGCTGCAAATCGGGCGCACCCGAATCAACGGCGCGTAGGCCATCCACGATTCTGGCGCTCGGTTTGCGGGCGATGGCATGGCTAAAGGTGTAGGAACGTGCAGTCATTGTAAGTCCGCCAGATTCAAGTCAGGCGATGTACTATCAGGCCCTATCTCGCTTGTACAAGAGCTTGGTTTTTAGGCGCGCCGGCATGGCGGATGCCTCTTGCATGTCACGGCCGGTACTTGCGATGTTACCGCAACAACAAGGCACACGATTTCAGAAGGGCAGCGTTTCATGGCGAACATCGGTTTCATTGGTCTGGGCAATATGGGCGGCCCGATGGCGGACAACCTGGTCAAGGCAGGCCATGAGGTTCTGGGTTTCGATCTCTCCGCTGACAGCGTGGCGCGATTTGCAAAAGCCGGTGGCTCGGCGGCCGACAGTGTCGCTGCGGCTGTCGCAGGCGCGGAAGTAGTTGTGACCATGCTGCCGGCCGGTAAGCACGTCAGAGATGTCTATACCGGCGACGACGGCCTGATCTCCGTATGCAAACCGGGCACATTGCTGATCGACAGTTCTACGATCGATGTCGGGACGGCCAGGGAAGTGATTGCGCTGGCAGACGCCGCCGGTCACCAGATGCTTGATGCCCCGGTCTCCGGCGGAACAACCGGTGCCGAGGCTGGAACACTTACATTCATGTGCGGTGGCAGTGATGCCGCGTTTGCGGGAGCGAAGCCGTTTCTGGACATCATGGGAAAGAACATCGTCCACGCCGGCGGGCCCGGCAACGGTCAGGCAGCAAAGGTGTGCAACAACATGCTGCTCGCCGTCTCAATGATCGGCACGTGCGAGGCCTTCCTGATGGCGGAAAGGCTTGGGCTGGATGCGCAGCGCTTCTTCGATATCTCGTCAACCGCGTCCGGCCAGAGCTGGTCGATGACCACCTATTGCCCGGTACCGGGGCCGGTTCCCACGTCGCCGGCTAATCGCGACTATCAACCCGGTTTCGCAACGGCCATGATGTTCAAGGACCTTGATCTGGCCAAAGGGGCCGCAGACAGTTCGAAAACTTTCACGCCCATGGGAGAACGCGCACTTGAGCTTTACAAAGAGTTTATGGATGCAGGTGGTGCAAACACTGATTTTTCCGGCATCATCAAGCATCTGGCCGGCAGAAAATAGCCAATAATTGGGTTTGCAAGAGTTTGCTAACCGTGACCGAAAGTCGGTCGAAATTGATGCAAATTAGCCTCTGATTTACCTATATCATTGAGCTGATCTTAAAAAACCCGCCCTAGAGTCATCGTCAAGGCAGGGCCAAAACCTGCCACTCATAAATAGACGAACTTAAAACACATACGGGCAGGTATTAAACATGAATAAGATGACCGCAATGGCGGTCCACGATGAAGTGGACCTGGATAAATCTGAAATCAAGAACCGCTATCTTGAATCACTGACACTTATCGAGCGGCTTCACCGTCGTTTGCTGGATGTGATCAAGGACGAGTTTGAACGCAACGGCGAACAGGAAGTCAATTCCGTACAGGCGCTGCTGCTGTTCAACATCGGTGACAGTGAACTCACCGCCGGCGAACTGAAAACCCGCGGCTACTACCAGGGTTCAAACGTTTCCTACAACCTGAAGAAGCTGGTTGATCAGGGCTATGTCAGCCACGAGCGTTCAAGCGCCGACAAGCGTTCGGTTCGCATATCGCTGACGGAACGCGGCCAGGTGATTCGCGAGCAGATTGACGCCTTGTATAACCGTCAGTTGCTGTCTTTGCGCGAAGTCGCCGACATTGACGTGGATGAATTTGATCGCCTGAACAAGGCCCTGGCCCGCCTCGAGCGGTTCTGGACCGACCAGATTCTCTATCGTCTGTAACAGTCGCGGACGACTCTGCACTGTGAAAAGTCGGTGATAACGCACCCAGATCGTGCCTGAAATCCGTTCTCAACAGGATTTTGTCGCCGCCTCTCGACAAATTGAACCCGCGAAAGCTCACTGCTTTTCGCGGGTTTTCCCGTTGAGGAGGTCTGCAGTTGAACAGAACTGCCCAATTGAGGCCGGAAATTGCAGACATTCACTATCAACAATTCCGCGAATGATGTATGCACAAGGTTCAATGTTCTTTGATCAGGGAATGTGAGATGTTGGCTGGGGTTGCACGAGTTTCACTGGTGGCTTTGATAGCAGGCGCGTTTTCGTGCGGCGGATTACCGGTTGAAGATGCCGCCGCTGAATCAATTGAACGCAATTACTATCCGCGTGCCCGGTCCGAGCAGCCCGCGAACACGGGCATCGATTCCAATGGTGAACGGGCAGCGACCACACTGAATTCGGCCACCAATTGGTTCAGGTCTTCGCCGCCCAGTGCCAAGGTCCAGGACACGTTGTCCTCGCGCACCCAGATTTACAGCAGCAACCGGTCGGTTGCTCCTATGCTCAATACACGCAGCGCACCGGCACTTGAGTATGCAATCCAGCTCTACGAGAAGGTCGCCCGTGGCGGCGGATGGGGCCGCATATCCGCGTCCAAGTCCTTGCGCCGGGGTGGAAAGGGACGTGCCGTTGTCGCCGTGCGGCGCCGGCTGGCCATCGAAGGGTATCTGCCCCGCGACGCCGCGCAAGGTCAGGAGTATGACGATGTTGTAGCCCAGGCGGTTGCCGGCTATCAGCAAAATAACGGGCTGTCGGTGACCGGTCGTGTTGACAAGGCGACGGCTGCGGCCATGTCCGTGCCGGCAAGAGCCAGGCTGGAAACCATGCGGGCCAACCTGATCCGTCTGCCTGAATACACAAAGGATCTGGGCAGCAGGTACGTGCTGGTCAATATTCCCGCGGCCAAGCTCGAGGCGGTGGATGGTAGCCGGGTCGTCTCGAGCCATGCTGTCATCGTCGGCAAACTTGAACGCCCGTCTCCCATTGTGACCAGCGAGATCAGCGAGATCAACTTCAATCCCTACTGGCATTCGCCGAAGTCAATTGTCATCAAGGACATCGTGCCGAAGGTGCGCAAGTCCAGGTCGATCCTGAAAAAGATGCAGATCAAGATTTTTGACGGATATCGCGGACCGGAGGTCGACCCGCGGTCTATCGACTGGAATGCACCGGCAGAAGAGATTGCCGACAAGTATCATTTCCGCCAGGAACCGGGCGGGGAGAATGCCATGGCGTCGGTCAAGATCAACTTCCGCAACAAGTTCTCCGTGTACATGCACGACACGCCGACCAAGACCCTGTTCCAGGAAAACCAGCGGTATTTCAGTTCCGGCTGCGTGCGCGTGGAAGATGTTCACCAGTTGACATCGTGGGTTCTGGGCAATCAGGACGGCTGGAACCTGCGCCAGATAAAGTCCGTAGCGCGTTCAGAGGATCGCGTCGACGTTGCGTTGAAAGGCAAGGTTTCGGTGCACTGGGTATACCTGACCGCATGGGCAGGCCCCGACGGTATGGTGCGTTTCCGCGATGATATCTATGAACTCGACGGCACCGGTTTCATCACTGGTCAACCGATCGGTTCAACGGAAGGCAGTGCCGGGTAGTCTGACCGCCCATTCCGCTGGCGAATGCTGCATGCCTGCACCTCAGCGACGCATTGCCGCTTGCTGGACAACACGCATTGCGCTGAGCTGCACTTTTCTGTCATACCAGCCGTCTTTTGTTGCCCGAAAATAGTGCAGAGGGAAGCATTGATCATGACCGCCCAACCGAAAACGACTGAAACAGAGATTTTTCCAGGATTTTTTTCCGACACCCTGGCCGGTTCCGACGCGGAACTGGCGAAAGCGATTTCGCAGGAATTCGATCGCCAGCAGCACGAAATTGAACTCATTGCATCTGAAAACATCGTGTCGCGTGCGGTGATGGAGGCACAGGGTTCCGTGTTGACCAACAAGTATGCCGAGGGTTATCCGGGCAGGCGGTACTATGGCGGTTGCGAATATGTCGACATCGCCGAAGAACTGGCAATCAAACGGGCCTGTCTGCTGTTCAACTGTGAATACGCCAATGTGCAGCCCCACTCGGGCGCAAACGCCAACCAGGCCGTGTTTTTTGCGCTGTTGCAGCCCGGTGACACTTATCTCGGCCTCGATCTGGCCTGTGGTGGCCACCTGACCCACGGGTCACCGGTCAACCAGTCTGGCAAGTGGTTCAACCCGGTACCATACAAGGTCGATCCGGTGACCCACCTGATCGACTATGACGAGGTTGAAAAGCTTGCCCTTGAACACAAGCCGAAACTCATCATTGCCGGCGGCTCAGCCTACCCGCGGTTTATCGACTTCAAGCGGTTTCGCGAAATCGCTGACAAGGTTGGTGCCTGGTTCATGGTTGATATGGCGCACTTTTCCGGCCTGGTTGCCGGCGGGTCGCATCCCAATCCGCTCGAACACGCCCATGTTGCCACGACAACGACCCACAAGACATTGCGTGGTCCGCGCGGCGGCATGATCGTGTCCAACGACGCGGCATTGGGAAAGAAGTTCAACTCGTCAGTGTTTCCCGGCCTGCAGGGCGGGCCGCTAATGCATGTGATCGCGGCCAAGGCCGTTGCATTCGGAGAGGCACTGCGGCCTGACTTCAAGCAGTATTCGGCGGCTGTTGTCGCCAACGCAAACGCGCTTGCCGAAGCAATGCTGGATGGCGGTCTGGACCTGGTGTCCGGTGGTACCGATACCCACGTCATTCTGGTTGACCTGCGCCCTAAAAAACTCACCGGAAAGGCGGCTGAAGCGGCGCTGGGCCGAGCCAACATTACCTGTAACAAGAACGGTATCCCGTTTGACCCTGAAAAACCGATGATCACCTCCGGCATCCGCCTCGGATCGCCTGCCGGCACCACTCGCGGCTTTGGCGTGGCGGAATTCAGGGAAGTCGGGCAGTTGATTATTGAGGTGTTGGACGGATTATCCGCTAACGGCGAAGATGGAAATTCTGCCGTGGAATCAGCAGTTAAGGACAAAGTGGTTGCATTGACCGGTCGTTTTCCGATCTATTCCTGATCGAAAACAGATTGAGTCTAACCGTCAATACAAGAGGAGGGGCTGACTGCTCATGCGGTGTCCCTACTGTAGCAGCCACGATTCGCAGGTGAAGGATTCGCGGCCCTCCGAAGACGGGGCCGCGATCCGCCGCAGACGCCATTGCCCTGATTGCGGCGGACGGTTCACGACGTTCGAGAGGGTGCAGTTGCGTGAGCTGATCGTGTTGAAAAAGTCCGGCAAGCGGGTGCCGTTCGATCGCGACAAGCTGGCCCGCTCGGTCGCAATCGCGGTGCGCAAGCGGCCGGTCGATCCCGAACGCCTCGAACGTATGATGTCGTCTATCGTTCGGCAGCTCGAGAGCCTCGGCGAGACGGAAATTACCAGCGATCTCATAGGCGAGCATGTCATGGAGGGGCTTCGAGTTCTCGATGACGTGGCTTATGTCCGGTTTGCCTCCGTTTACCGGAATTTTCGCGAAGCCCGCGATTTCGAGGAGTTGCTGGGTGAGCTCTCGTCCGAAGACGAGGCGTCGCGTGAAGCAGCCGATGACGAGGGCGCAACAGCTGACAACGATAGTGCTGCTGATTGAGGCGGCCGGTTCATGAATGACGAAACCTATATGCGACGCGCGATAGCTGCGGGCAGGCGATGCTCCGGGTCAACAGCGGAAAATCCGTCCGTCGGGTGTGTAATTGTCTCCGGCGGTGATATTACGGCGGTGACATCAACGGCGCCAGGCGGACGGCCACATGCCGAAACACTGGCCCTGGCAATGGCAGGCGAAAAGGCACGAGGCGCTACTGCATTTGTCACCCTTGAACCATGCTGCCATCACGGCCACACGCCACCGTGTTCGGATGCGCTGATAAAAGCCGGTATTTCCCGGGTGGTAACAGCCCTTGATGATCCGGATCCCCGGGTATCCGGCGGCGGTCACAGGGCCTTGGCGGAAGCCGGTATTGAAGTGACAAAAGGCGTACTGGCGGATCAGGCAGCTCACGAATTGCGCGCCTTCCTCAAGCGTCATGTCAGCCGGCGAGCCTATGTGACTCTGAAACTTGCTATTTCTGCTGATGGAAAAATTGCCGCGAAACCCGGTCAGCCGACTGCCATCACCGGGGAAGTGGCGCGCAGCCGCGTGCATCTCATGCGCGCCGAGGCGGATGCGATCCTGGTGGGTGTCAGCACCGTGCTGGCGGACGATCCGGACCTTACCTGCCGATTGCCGGGTATGGCCGATCGCTCACCTGTGCGGATCGTTTCAGACAGCAAGCTGTCGATACCGCTGGCAAGCCGGCTGGTTGCATCTGCCGATGATGCGGAGGTCTGGATCATGACAACCGACGCGGCTGATCCGGACACCAGGGCCGCATTGCTGGCCAGGGGCGTTCAAGTGATCGGGTGTCTTGCGACGGACGACGGCAAGGTAAACCTCGACGACATGCTGGCGAAACTCGCCGAACGAGGAGTCTCCCGCGTGTTGGCCGAGGGTGGCGCGCATATGGCAAGAGCTCTGCTTGAGGCTGACCTCGTTGACGAAGCTGTGCTGCTGCAGGCTCCGGACAGAATCGGTCCGCAAGGCGTTGCCGCGATGGCCGGCTTGCCGCTGGATACCATCCGGGCATCCGCCCGTTTCAGGCAACGCGGACAAAGTGAAGCCCTGGGCCCGGATTGGCTCGCCAAATACATCCGGGTGCGTTAAACGATTGCCATGTTTACTGGCATCATCACAGATATTGGCACGATCGACGCTATTGAACCGCGCGGTGACACGCAGGTCACGATCTCCAGCGGCTATGACGCCGCCGGTATCGCGCTTGGTGCTTCCATCAGTTGTTCGGGATGTTGTCTGACCGTAACATCGGTGTCGCCCATTGCCGGTGGTGGCAGTCGTTTCACCGTGGATGTATCTGCAGAAAGCCTGTCGAAGACCACCCTTGGTGGCTGGAAGCAAGGCGATCGGATCAATCTGGAACGTGCGCTGAAGGCCGGTGACGAACTGGGCGGGCACATCGTGTCCGGCCATGTCGACGGGGTGGCGGAAATCACCTCGGTTTCAGATGACGGCGACAGCCGTCGATTTGAATTTCTCGCACCCGAAGAACTCGCCAGGTTCATTGCGTCCAAAGGATCTGTGTGTCTTAACGGCACGTCGCTGACGGTGAACGAGGTTGACGGGCCGCACTTTGGCGTCAACCTGATCCCGCATACCTTGTCTGTGACAAGTTGGGGCAGCGCCGCAACGGGCGACAGGGTTAACCTGGAAATTGATATGCTGGCCCGCTATGTGGCGCGCCTTAGTGAAAGCATCAACTCATGACAGAAGTACCTTCCATTCCGGCTGCATCACCGGGCGAGAAGTTTCGTGTGCTCATCGTGCACTCACCCTACTACGAGCATATCGCGTCGCAATTGCTTGAGGGAGCCAAGGCTCGTCTTGAGGCTGAGGGGTGTGAAATCGAGGTTGCGAATGTGCCTGGTGCGCTGGAGATACCCGGCACCATTTCAATTGCCTATGAGTTCGGTGATTATGACGGGTTTGTAGCGCTTGGCTGTGTCATTCGCGGTGAGACCACGCACTATGAAATTGTTTCCGGCGAAAGCGCACGCGGCCTGATGGATCTGTGCATTGACGGGGCCTGCATCGGCAACGGCATTCTGACGGTCGAGAACGAAGCCCAGGCGGTCACCAGGGCAAATGTCGCGGAGATGAACAAGGGGGCAGGGGCAGCCGCAGCCTGCCTTGCGATGATGCAGTTCAGGCTTGAGCAGGAATCCCGTGATGACTGAGGCAAAAGGCGCGCCGGCAAAACCGGCCGAAAAGCAATCAAGGCCCCGGACAAGTGTTGCCCGCTCGGCCTCGAGGTTGGGCGCCGTCCAGGCCCTGTACCAGATGGATATTGGCGGCAGCGAGTTGTCGGATGTACTTGCCGACTACGGCTCTGGCAGGATCGGCGTGCAATTCGATGACGGCCAGTGTGGCGAGGCCGATTACGGTTTCCTGAAGGCCATCGTTGAGGGTGTGGTCGACGACCAGGCGCTGATCGACAAGAAGGTCAATGAATGCCTGGGCGAGGGCTGGACGCTTGCCAGGCTGGAAGCGACCTCACGCGCCATACTCAGGGCAGGCGGCTTTGAGCTCATGTTCCGCGATGACGTGCCACCCAAGGTGACCATTTCCGAATATGTCGAGGTCGCCAAGGCGTTCTTCTCCGGCAGCGAACCGGGATTCATAAATGCCAGCCTTGACGCTATGGCCCGCAAACGGCGCGCGGAAGAACTGTAGGGTCAAAACAGCCTCAGCCAGACGAGATGTACTGCTTCAGCGATTCTGCTTCAACCAGGATTTCGTCCATCTTGGCCTTAACGATGTCACCGATCGAAACCAGGCCGGTCAATTTGCCGCCAACGGCAACCGGAAGATGCCTGATGCGCTTGCCCGTCATCATCTCCATGCAATTGTCGACCGTATCCGACGGTGAACAGGTCAGCACGTCTTTGGTCATGATCTCGCGAACTTTGATGGACAGAAATTTCGGTCCGAAATCAGTGAGTTGTCGAACGATGTCGCGTTCAGACACAATGCCATCGATTGACACGCCGTCATTGCTCACGACTACGGCACCAATGCCGTTTTCCCGTAACAATGTCACAAGGTCACGCACGGTCGAATCCGGTGAAACAGTTGTAACGGCAGTTCCCTTCGCATTGAGTATTGATTGAACCTGCATTTGGTTATGTCCTCCCGTTGGGCTGGGTTTTGGCATTCACCTTTGTGGCTGGACTTGATTGTGCGCCGTATTTGCGCTGCCAACAAGGCCATTAGTGTTTTCACATAATAGAGTTGCGTTTCGTGCGGCTTGCGCCGTCCTCAAATCTGCAGCAGTGTGCGCAACATGACGACAGCTGTTTCCGATGATGTTCCCTTTATTGATGACAGGGTTGCCCGGCGCAATGCGCTGGTGCTGGCGCTTGCCCAGGCCTTCTACGGCATGGGGGCAATCAATATATTCATCACCGCAGGACTGGTCGGGACACAGCTTGCGCCGTCGCTTAGCCTGGCGACCTTGCCGGTGTCCACCTATGTGATCGGAACTGCACTTGCCACGGTGCCTGCATCCCTGTTCATGCGTCATGTCGGGCGCAAGGCGGGGTTTCTCACCGGTGCAACGTTTGGCCTCTTTGGCGCGCTCATGTGCGTATACGCGATATTTGCCCGGGATTTCTGGCTGTTCTCGCTTGGCACGCTATTGCAGGGCGGTTATCAGGCATTTGCCGGTTATTATCGCTTCGCCGCGGCTGACACGGCATCGGCAGCGTTCAAGCCGAAAGCAATCTCCTGGGTTATGCTCGGCGGCATTGCCGCGGCAGTTTTCGGGCCGATGATTGTGATTGCCAGCCGGTCATATTTCGAGCCCGTCATGTTTGCCGGCAATTTTGCTGCCGTCGCAGCCCTGTCGATCGTGGCCATGGCGGTCATCAGTTTCGTCAATATCCCACACGAGCGCAAAGCCGAGAGCCAGTCCGACGCACGGCAATTGTCTGAGATTTTGCGCCAACCCCGGCTGATCGTGGCGATCATGTCCGGCATGATGGCCTATGGCATGATGAGCCTGGTGATGACGTCGACCCCGATCGCGATGGTGGCCTGCGGGTTCACTGTCGATCAGAGTGCCTGGGTTATCCAGTGGCATGCACTTGCGATGTTCGTTCCCAGTTTCTTCACCGGCAGCCTGATTTTGCGCTTTGGTGTTGAGCGGGTGCTCGCTGCCGGTATGGTCTTGTTGAGCATGGCTGGTATAGCCGGACTGACCGGTATCACTTTCGCCAACTTTGCCGTCGGCCTGGTGTTGCTCGGTATCGGCTGGAACTTCGGCTATGTCGGCGGCACAACGATGGTGACGGAATGCTACCGCGCCAGCGAGAAGAACAAGGTGCAGGCGGTCAACGACTTCTGTGTCTTCGCGACGGTGGCCATAGCGTCATTAACGTCAGGCAAATTGCTCGACGCCATCGGCTGGAATGCCGTCAACATGGCGTTGTTCCCGATGGTTGGATTGTGCCTGCTGGCACTGGCGTGGCTGAGCCTGAATTCCAGGACCGCCGCTGGTGCAAGATAAGGTTGCACTGGCCCGTTCATCACACCGTTCGGACATAGCCGAAGGTCGTGTTGAAACAACTCGCTAAAGCGGTTGCCTATTTTGCAGAGTTTTAATATGTTCCGCCCCGGTCGATCCGGGTAACAGGGTATTCGAGGGGATTCTCTAACCAAAGAGCTGGGGCCGTCCTGGGACTGTGCATGCTGACACAGCCAGGCGAGTACTCTCCAGATTTCCGGATCTTAGTCATATAAACAGCAAGGATTTCACCCATGAGTTCGACACTCTGGTTTATTATAGGCTGCGGTATCCTGTCTATCGTCTACGCCATCTGGGCTACCAAGTCGGTTCTGGCGGCCGACGCGGGCAATGAACGTATGCAGGAAATTGCAGGCGCCATTCGAGAGGGCGCCACGGCTTATCTCAATCGTCAATACACAACCATCGCAATTGTTGGTGCGGCGGTTTTCGTCGTGGCATTCCTGTTGCTCGGCGCAACCGCGGCCTTCGGCTTCCTGATTGGCGCCGTGTTGTCCGGTGCCGCGGGTTTCATCGGCATGCACGTGTCGGTACGGGCGAATGTCAGAACCGCGCAGGCGGCTTCCAAGAGCCTGGCAGGCGGTCTTGAAATCGCTTTCAAGTCCGGCGCCATCACAGGTCTGCTGGTCGCCGGTCTCGCCCTGCTGGGTGTCGCGGTGTATTTCTGGATTCTGACCGGGCCGATGGGCTATGGCGCCACTGACCGTGTGGTCATTGATGCGCTGGTTGCGCTCGGTTTCGGTGCTTCGCTGATCTCGATTTTTGCCCGTCTGGGCGGCGGAATCTTCACCAAGGGTGCAGATGTCGGCGGTGATCTGGTGGGCAAGGTTGAGGCAGGGATCCCTGAAGATGATCCACGCAACCCGGCAACCATTGCCGACAATGTGGGCGACAATGTCGGCGACTGTGCCGGCATGGCCGCTGACCTGTTCGAAACCTACGCGGTGACCATTGTGGCCACCATGGTTCTGGCATCGATCTTCTTCACCGGCGAGGCTGCGGTCAACCTGATGCTGTTCCCTATGCTCATTGGCGCAACCTGTGTTGTGACCTCGATCATCGGTACGTTCTTCGTAAAGCTGGGCGCCAACAACTCGATCATGGGTGCGCTCTACAAGGGCTTTCTGGCAACCTCGGTTCTGTCGGCAATTGCCCTGGCTGGAATCGTGTGGGGCTGGCTGGGTGCAGACACCGTGTTCACCACATCAGGTGGCACGACCTTCACCGGCGCCAACCTGTTCTGGTGCGGCATTATCGGCCTGCTGGTGACCGGCCTGATCATCTGGGTGACAGAGTATTACACCGGCACCGAATACCGTCCGGTACGCTCCATTGCACAGGCATCGGTTTCCGGTCACGGCACCAATGTCATTCAGGGTCTTGCAATTTCCCTGGAGGCAACAGCAGTTCCGGCTCTCATCATCATTGGCGGAATCATTGCCACCTACGCGCTCGCCGGATTGTTCGGCATCGCCATCGCCGTAACAGCCATGCTGGCGCTGGCCGGCGTGGTCGTCGCACTTGATGCTTTCGGTCCCGTTACCGACAACGCCGGTGGCATTGCCGAAATGGCGGATCTACCTGCTGAAGTGCGCCAGACCACCGATGCGCTGGACGCGGTGGGCAACACCACCAAGGCGGTCACCAAGGGGTATGCCATTGGCTCAGCCGGCCTCGGTGCCCTGGTTCTGTTTGCTGCCTACACCGAAGACCTCAAGTTTTTCGCGGCCAATGCAGCGCCGGGCAGCTTCTTCGAAGGTGTGACCGTCGACTTCTCCCTGTCCAACCCATACGTGGTTGTAGGTTTGCTGTTCGGTGGCCTTTTGCCATACCTGTTTGGCGGTATTGCCATGACGGCCGTCGGCCGCGCGGCAGGGTCTGTGGTTGAGGAAGTCCGCCGTCAGTTCAAGGAAAAGCCGGGCATCATGAAGGGTACCGAAAAGCCTGATTATGGCCGTGCTGTTGATATGCTGACGCGCGCTGCGATCAAGGAAATGATCATTCCGTCACTGCTGCCTGTGCTGTCTCCGATTGTGTGCTTCTATTTCGTGTACCTGATCACCGGCGACAAGAGCCAGGGTTTTGCGGCACTGGGCGCCATGCTGCTAGGCGTGATCGTCAACGGCCTGTTCGTTGCTGTTTCCATGACCGCCGGTGGCGGCGCATGGGACAACGCCAAGAAGGCCTTCGAAGACGGTTTCGTCGACAAGGACGGTGTGAAGCATGAAAAGGGTTCGGAGGCCCACAAGGCATCTGTGACCGGCGACACGGTTGGCGATCCCTACAAGGATACAGCCGGCCCGGCGGTCAACCCGATGATCAAGATCACCAACATCGTGGCCCTGCTGCTGCTGGCGGTTCTGGCGCACTGACAATAAAGCCTCGGACAAGACAAAACCCCCGTGCAGTGTAAAAATTGCACGGGGGTTCTTCTTGTCTGATCTTCGCTCTGCCGGCGTCAGCCTCCGGGGCTGATGGATTGGGTTTGCGCCTGCGGCGCACCGGAATCGTTAGGTGTAAAGTTGCCAAGGTTTCCGAACATCTGCTGCAACAACGTCAACTCGCGCCCGCGTGTTGGCGTCTCGCGGGAGTTCATGTCGACAACGTTTCCGTCCTGCAGAGTGTACTGGCCGAAACTCTGAACCTGATCGATTTGGCTGAAGCGCACAGCCAGGATTTGCCTGTCGAGTTCTTCATTGTCCAGAAATGCGCTCGTCTTCACGCGCGACGAGATATAGTAGAAGCTGTCGCCCTGGTGCTGAACTGTAGCTGTGGTCGATGGCGAACCCAGCGTGCTGCGAACCTCCTGCTTGGTCATCCCAATGCGCAACTGCTGCAGATCCTGCGCCCGGGCCTGGTAGCCACGGTGTTCGATGTCACGCGAACAGCCTGACAAAACCGCGGCGCCGGACA
>JBPCVV010000359.1:0-6031 GCA_051010195.1 Anderseniella sp.
GATGCTATCGACCGTGACAAATACGATGTTGCCCTGATCGGCATTGACAAGGCCGGTGCATGGCTGCTCCCGGACCAGTCGCAGTATCTGCTCAATGCCACCGATCCCAAACTCATAAAACTCAACAACGAGAACCGCGAAAGCGTGGCGCTGGTGCCGCAAAGCGGCGGCAAGCTGAGCAATTTGTCCGGTGGAGACGTCCGGTCCTCCGTGGATGTTGTTTTTCCAATCCTGCACGGACCATTTGGAGAAGACGGAACGGTGCAGGGCCTGTTGAAACTGGCAGGCGTGCCGTTCGTTGGGGCAGGCGTACTCGGTTCTGCCGCCGGCATGGACAAGGATGTCATGAAACGCCTGTTGCGCGATGCGGACATTCCGATTGCCAGGTCCCTGACCTTCAGGCATGGCAACGTCCTCGACTTTGAAGCGATATCCGGTGAAATTGGCCTGCCGCTGTTCGTCAAACCGGCCAATATGGGGTCGTCCGTCGGCGTTCACAAAGTCACAGGCCAGGACACGTTTGACGAGGCTGTTCAGGACGCATTTGCCTACGACACGAAGATCCTGATCGAGGAGTTCATCGAGGGACGCGAGCTTGAGTGTGCGGTCCTCGGCAATCTCGAACCTGAAGCCTCCGTGGTTGGCGAGATAATACCCAGTCACGACTTCTACTCCTACGAAGCCAAGTACATAGACGAGCATGGCGCAGGCCTGGAAATCCCGGCCGACATACCCGACACGGTCAGCGAGAAAATTCGCGACCTCGCTATCAGGACTTTTCAAACACTGGAATGCGAAGGTCTGGGCAGGGTGGACTGCTTTCTCAAGAGCGACGGCGAGATCATCGTAAACGAGATAAACACCATCCCCGGCTTCACCAAGATCAGCATGTATCCGCGCCTGTGGGAGGCAAGCGGCGTTTCCTACACGGACCTCATCAGCAGACTCATCGAACTGGGCCTGGAGCGCTTTGAGCGGGAACGGAAGCTGAAGACGTCGGTCTAGAGCGGGCTGGCCTTAGCCAGCGCGCTTGCCGAACAAACCGATGGTCGCGGCAGGTTTCGCCGTCGCCTCGATCCACTTCCACGTGTAGTCGGCGTAGGAGCGGAACACATAGACATCGACGGTGCATGGCTTGTCCGCCACAATGTGGGTCAGTGCTGCGATTTCGGCGAACACCAGCCGGCGCACCAGCCCGGCCTTGTACTCGGGCAGCGTGAAGTCGATGGACGATCCTTTCATCAGGACTTCGCGCACATTGTCGCCTTCAAGCCGGATAATGGCGCGGGCATCGCTCACATCCACCGCCAGCGAATGAAGTGTGCCGAAACCCTGGCGCAGCTTGTCGACCAGGCCAGCTGCCTTGACGCGCTGACAGCACACCAGCCACTGGTCGACCGACAGCCACAATACTGTGATATCGCCCTTGACCATGGCAGTGCGTGGTTTCAGAGGCAGGTCGACACCCAGGGCTGCCTTGGCAGCCTGCCGGAACTTGACGGACCCAGCCTCGCCTCTCAGGTCAATCATGCCGCGACCCGACACTTCCGACATGGAAATGCTCAGGTCCGCGGTCTCACGGTTGCCGGCAACATGTGCCAGCGGGCTTGTGTGCACGGCTTCAGACATTCTGGCGTTTCCCTTCTGCATCGAGGAACACGGGAGATGAGATCACTGCTTCCACGGTCTTGCCGCCCTCCAGGGGGAATGAAACCGTTTCTCCCATCTTGCCCTGGCCGCCTTCGATCAGAGCCATGGCAATGGAGCGCTGCAGCGTAGGGCTGAAATAGCTCGACGTCACATGCCCGATCATCTTCATGGGCGGTGCGGATTTCACGCTCTCGACCGCATAGGCGCCGTCCGGCAGGACTTCCTGCGGATCGTTGGTCAGCAGTCCGACCAGTTGCTTGCGGCCTTCCGATGCCAGGAAGGCCTGGTCCAGCGAACGCTTGCCGATGAAATCGTCCTTTTTCTTCGATACTGCCCAGCTCATGCCGACATCATGCGGCGTGACTGTGCCGTCGGTCTCGTCACCAATGACGATAAAGCCCTTTTCTGCGCGCAGCACGTGCAGGGCTTCGGTACCGTAGGCGGTGATACCTTCACTCTCGCCGGCCTGCATCAGGGCATCCCACAAACCACGCCCGTAGCCGGAAGGCGTGGCGATTTCATAGGACAGTTCACCGGAAAAACTGATCCGGAACACGCGTACCGGGTATCCCTCCAGCGTGCCTTCGCGGTAGCTCATGAACTCGAATGCGCCCGGTGACAGGTCAATATCACCGTCAAGCTTGTTGAGAACCGCGCGCGCCTGCGGTCCGGCGATGGCAAACTGCGACCATTGCTCGGTCACCGCAGTGACAAACACCTTCAGCGATGTCCATTCGGTCTGCAGCCATTCTTCCAGCCAGGCCACGATGTTGTCGGCGCCGCCCGACGTGGTGTGCATGAGGAAATGGTCATCGCCCAGGCGGACCGTCACGCCATCGTCCATCAGGAAGCCCATCTCGTTCATCATCAGGCCGTACCGCGCCTTGCCCACTTTGAGCGTCGAGAACATGTTGGTGTAGACCAGGTCGAGCAATTTGGCAGCGTCTGGTCCCTTGATTTCGATCTTGCCCAGGGTTGAGGCGTCGAGCAGGCCGACCTTCTCGCGAACGGCCAGGATCTCCCGGTTGATGGCATCCTGCTTGGTCTCGCCATGTTGCGGATAGCAATAGGCCCGCCGCCACTGGCCGACCGGTTCCCAGGTGGCGCCTTGCTGTTTGTGCCAGTCGAAAATCACGGTCCGGCGCACCGGCAGGAACAGTTCGCCCTTCTTGGTGCCAGCGATCGAGCCGAACGAATAGGGTGTGTAGGGCGGGCGAAACGTCGTCGTGCCGATTTCCGGGATCCGCTTGCCGGTGGCATCGGAGATGATGCCGAGGCCGTTGATGTTGGAGGTCTTGCCCTGGTCGGTCGCCATACCGAGGGTGGTATAGCGCTTGGTGTGCTCGACCGACTCATAGCCTTCGCGCTGCGCCAGTTCCAGGTCGGCTGCCGTCACATCGTTCTGGAAATCGATAAAGTGCTTGTTTCCTTCATTGTATTTGCCGGTGGCAGGCGCAAACCAGATCGGCTGGACGGGTCCTGCGCTTTGTGCCTTGACGGTAGGTTTCTTCGGGGATTTCCCGGCCTTGCCACCGAGCGCCCTGGCGGCGGTCTCGCCGCCGGCGAAGCCTTCTTCAACGCAAGCCTTCAGGTCAAAGGCACCGTTGGCACTGCCAACCACCATGATCGGATCACCATGCCGATCCGGCCGGAAGCTCTGAATGTCATCGTCGAACTTCAGCTTGCCGCCATTGTGGCACCACATGTGTACGACCGGATTGTATCCGCCGGACACCGCGACAAAGTCACACTCGACCCGTTCTTCATTGACCACCCGGCCACGGCTGGCGGAGTAAGGGGCGATCTTGACCGCGTCGATCTGTTTGCCGCCGGCACTGGTTTCAACACCGGCGATTGCAGCGCCGGTCTGTACGTTCAATCCCGCATCACGCGCCGTCTCGACGATTGCGGGCATAACGTCACTGCGCACGTCAATTACGCGGCTCACCGCAACGCCTGCCTCATGCAGTTTCAGAGCCGTCAGGTAGCCGTCATCATTGTTGGTGAAGATGACACCATTCATGCCAGGTGATGTCGCGTAACGGTCCACCATTGCGCGCGCTGCCGACGCCATCATGATGCCGGGCCGGTCATTGTTGGCAAACGCAATTGGGCGTTCCAGCGCGCCGGACGCCACGATGACCTGGCCAGCGCGGATTTTCCACAATCGGTGGCGCGGGGCGCCCCGGGCCAGCAGGTCAGGGTCGTGGTCACAAACCCGCTCAGCCGCCAGCACGTAGTTGTGGTGGTAATGCCCGACCACGGTGGTGCGCGTCAGCACATGGCAATTGCCGGACTTTTCAAATTCAGCCTGTCGTGCGGCAATCCAGTCCGTCTGGCTGATGCCGTCAATATCACCGGCAGAGATATCGGCCACCCCGCCAAGCACCGGGTTCTCGTCGGCCAGCATAACTCGTTTGCCGGACGCCGCGGCCGCGTAAGCTGCTGCAATGCCGGACACGCCGCCGCCAACCACCAGCACGTCCACATGCACATGCATCTGCTCGTAGGTGTCGGGATCGTGTTCGCGCGCTGCATCGCCAAGGCCGGCGGCATTGCGGATGAATGGCTCGTACACCTTCTCCCAGAAGCTGCGCGGCCACATGAAGGTCTTGTAGTAGAACCCGCCGGGCAGAAACCGGGAGAATTTGTTGTTGATGATACCAATGTCGAAATCCAGGCTCGGCCAGCGGTTCTGGCTGGTTGCCGTCAGGCCGTCATAAAGCTCGACCTGGGTCGCTCTGAGGTTCGGTTCCTTGCGGCCGCCCTCGCCGACACCGATCAGCGCGTTCATCTCTTCCGAGCCCAGCCCGATCAGGCCGCGCGGGCGGTGGTACTTGAAGCTGCGTCCCATCACCTTGCGTCCGCTTGCCAGAACGCCAGATGCCACCGTGTCGCCGGCAAAGCCGCTCAACCGGGCGCCGTCAAAGCTGAATGACACATGCCTCGAACGGTCGATACGCGAGCCCCTGGCGGCAGTTTCAGGCAGTCTGTAGGGTTTGCCGGTCATGACTTTTTCGCCTTTGCTGGGGCGGCCTTGCGCGCAGAAGTTTTCTTCGCCGCTTTTCTGGCGGCAGGTTTACCGGCCGTGGCCTTTTTGAAGAACTGGGCCCACTGGCCGGTTGCCTGTTTCATCACCTCGGCGGGCGGCAGTTCGGTAATGCCGTAATAGGCCTTGAAGTCCAGCGAAACCGTGTCGCGCGCCGCATGAAACCACTTGCCGCAACCGCGATCACAGCGCCAGCGCTCGAAATGCAGGCCCTTGGGGTTGAACCGCATGAACAGGTAGTCGCGCTGCTCGCCGTCGGTGATGTTGTCAGGGTCAGATGTTGCCGGGCGCGCAATATGAGCCTGCCCACCACAGTGAAAGTCCGTCTCGTCGCCTTCTGCCCCGCACACGGGGCACTGGATAATCAGCATGGTATCAGTCCTACATCTCGCTCTAGTGCGCTACGGCCGCGGCAACGCTTTCATCAATGAAGCGGCCCTCGGTGAAGCGGTTGAGTCCAAACGGTGCGGCGATCGGATGCGGTCGGTCATTTGCGATAGTGTCGGCAAACACGAACCCGGAGCCGGGGATCGATTTCCATCCGCCGGTGCCCCAGCCACAATTTACATAGAGTCCGCCGACATCGGTCATGCTGATGATCGGAGAGCGATCACCGGTCATGTCAACGATACCGCCCCACTGGCGCAGCATGCGCAAACGCGAGATGATCGGGAACGTCTCGACAAGCGCCGACACGGTATGTTCGATAGCCGGAAACGAGCCACGCTGCGAATAGTTGTTGTAGGGGTCGGCGCCGCCGCCGATCACCAGTTCGCCCTTGTCGGACTGGCTCATATAGCCGTGCACGGTATTGGCCATAACCACGCAATCGATCACCGGCTTTATCGGCTCCGACACCAGCGCCTGCAGGCAGACACTTTCCACCGGCATGCGTACCCCGGCCATTTCCATGATATTCGAGGTATGGCCGGACGTGACAACGGCCACTTTCTTGGCGCGGATGGTGCCGCGCTTGGTGGTGACGCCGGCAATCTTGCCGCGAGTGCGCAGCATGCCGGTCACTTCGCAGTTCTGGATGACGTCGACACCCATGTCATCGATGGCGCGCGCATAGCCCCAGGCAAGTGCGTCATGACGACCGGTACCGCCGCGCGGCTGGTAGTAGGCGCCAAGGATCGGGTAGCGCGCATCCGGGCTGTCATTGATGATCGGTACGATGCGCTTGACTTCCGCCGTGTCGACCATGCGGCAGTCGAGACCCGCCAGGCGGTTGGCATGAGCGGTGCGCCGGAATGCCCTGAGTTCGTGTTCGGTCTGGCACAGCATGAGTACGCCACGCGGCGAGAACATCATGTTGTAGTTGAGTTCCTG
>JBPCVV010000360.1:0-6572 GCA_051010195.1 Anderseniella sp.
GCGCCCGACTGTGAACCTGATGAACAACTCCTTAAGGAAAACAGCCGCGGACTGATGTCCGCGGCTGCTTGGAGATGTAACTGCGCCCTGACGTCTAGAAAAGGCTAATTCATGGTTGGAATGGAAAACTCCGCTCCGTCCTTGATGCCGGACGGCCAGCGCGAGGTGACGGTTTTGGTGCGCGTGTAAAACCGCACTGAATCCGGTCCGTGCTGGTTCAGGTCGCCAAAAGATGACTTTTTCCAGCCGCCGAAGGTGTAGTAGGCCAGCGGCACCGGGATCGGTACATTGACGCCGACCATGCCGATATTGATGCGATCGGCAAAGTCACGCGCTGCATCGCCATCGCGGGTATAGATGGCGACGCCGTTGCCGTATTCATGGCTCATCGGCAGATCAAGCGCTTCTTCATAAGTTTTGGCACGTACAACCGACAGCACCGGGCCAAAAATCTCTTCCTTGTAGATGCGCATGTCCTTGGTGACATTGTCGAACAGGCAGCCGCCCATGAAATAGCCGTTTTCAAAGCCCTGCATCTTGAAGTCGCGCCCGTCCACGGCCAGTGTCGCGCCTTCCTTGATGCCGACCTCGACATAATCACGAATCCGGTCGAGCGCCTGACCCGTCACCACCGGACCGTAATCGGCTTCCCGATCGGTTGACGGGCCGATACGCAGGTTTTCAACACGCGGCATCAGCTTGCTGACCAGCTTGTTGGCGGTTTCCTCACCCACCGGAACCGCAACGGAAATGGCCATGCAGCGTTCACCCGCCGAGCCGTAGCCGGCCCCGATCAGCGCATCGACGGCCTGGTCCATGTCCGCGTCAGGCATGATGATCATGTGGTTCTTCGCCCCGCCGAAACACTGCACCCGCTTGCCGGCGGCACAGCCGCGCGAATACACATATTCCGCAATTGCCGTCGACCCGACAAAGCCAACCGCCTGGATGTCGCTATCGTCAAGGATTGCGTCAACCGCTCCCTTGTCGCCGTTGACCACGTTCAGGATGCCGGCAGGAAGTCCTGCTTCCATCATCAGCTCCGCCAGCCGCATCGGCACCGAGGGATCACGCTCGGACGGTTTCAGGATGAATGCATTACCGCATGCAATGGCCGGCGCGAACTTCCACATCGGGATCATGGCCGGGAAATTGAACGGTGTAATACCGGCAGTCACGCCAAGCGCCTGGCGCATGGAATAAATGTCGATGCCGGGGCCGGCATTCTGGGTGTATTCGCCTTTCAGCAGGTGCGGTATGCCAGTGGCAAATTCGCAAACCTCGATGCCGCGCTGAATATCGCCATGGCTGTCGGGAATGGTCTTGCCGTGTTCCGAAGACAGCATCTGGGCGAGGTCTTCCTTTTCGGCGTTCACCAGCTCGACAAATTTCGCCATGACGCGGGCGCGCCGCTGCGGGTTCGTCGCTGCCCATGCCGGTTGTGCCGCCTTGGCGTCTGCGACAGCCGCTGTCAGTTCGGCCTCACTGGCCAGGGCGACTTTCGCCTGAATTTCGCCGGTGTTCGGGTCATAAACGTCGGCAAACCGCCCGGATGTCCCCGCAACCGCCTTACCGCCAATAAAGTGTCCGATTTCCTTGACCATACTCCGCACATACCCGTCCACGATTGGTGAACGGCTCCCTTTAAACTGTTGTTACAATCTGCGCGAAACTAATCAGCCTGTGCCGCTTAAGCAAGCAGGAGTTTGCCTGCTTTTTCGGCAGGCAGGAGGTCATGATCACGTCATCACTTTTTGTTGCAACGCAACAATTTCGCCTTTTCCATGCTGCAATGCAGCATTACATTGACCTGTATTGAATTGCCCGACTCACCGAGGCGACTGAGAAGGATAAGACCATGACAATGCATTCCACTGTGCTGGAAACGGCATCGGCCATTACGGTCCGCAGACTTTGGAGCCGCGAGCAGGATCTGTTCAGAAGCCACTTCGACCGGCTCGATCTGGCCTCAAGGGCCATGCGTTTCGGCAGCGCCGTTCACGACAGTTTTCTCGATATCTATGCCCGTTCGGCTTTTTCAGGCGGCAATATGGTGTTTGGCGCTTTCGTGGATGGTGAATTGCTGGGTGTGGGCGAGGTAAAACTGCTGGCAAACAGCTTGCCCATCCGGGCCGAAGCGGCTTTTTCCGTTGTGCCGGAATGGCAGGACAAGGGCGTCGGCGATGCCCTGTTCGCCCGCATCATCGCTGCCCTGCAGAACCGCGGCGTCAGTTCGGTGCTGCTGTGGTGCCGGTCGTCAAACCACCGCATGCGGCATCTGGCTGACAAACACAATGCTGAGCTGAACTTCACAAGCAGCGATGAAACCCAAGGCGAGGTGCGCCTGCCATGGCCGATGCCATCCTCGATCATCGAGGAAATCTGCGGCGAGGCCATCTGTTACACGAATGCCATGTGGCGGAACAACTGGCTCAAGCGAGGCTCGGCCTGATGCGCATACGGCGTTCTAAGGCACTGCTACCGGGGGCTGGCAACTGCGACAGATACCGCGCAGCTCTATGGTGGTTTTCTTCAACGCAAAGCTGGCGTCACTGGCAAGAAGTTTAAGCCTGTTGGCGAGGGCATCGTCGGAGAGTTCATCAACCTGGCTACATGTCTCGCAAATCATGAAGGCGATGGTCTCGTGATCATCGCAACCCGGATGGCGGCAGGCGACAAAGGCATTGAGGCTTTCCAGCCGGTGGACCATGCCGAACTCGACCAGTTTGTCGAGAGCACGATAAACCTGCAGCGGGGCGCGAAAGCCATCATCGCGAAGCTGGTCCAGAATGGTGTAGGCGCTGAGCGGACCGTCCGACTTTGTCAGCGCACCCATGACCAGTGACTGGTTTTTGGTCAGGTCCGCAGAGGGGTGAACATGTTCATTCATGACCTGTTTTCTTTCTGAAATTCGGTTGCACGTTTTTCCGGCTCGTTACGATTTGCCTTACCGCGCGAAAATGCCGGCAAAACCGACAGCACGAACAGACCCAGGGCAGCCACCACGATACTGGGCCCGGCAGGTGTGTCCCATTCCAGCGAGCCGAACAGGCCTGCGACAACAGATGCAGCACCAATGCCTGCCGCCAGAAACGCCATCTGCTCAGGCCCGGACGCAAACCGGCGGGCGCTCGCGGCGGGAATGATCAGCATGGCAGTGATAAGCAACACGCCCACGATCTTCATGGATATGGCGATGACGGCAGCCATCAACAACATGAAGATGATGTTGGCGCGTTCCGGGTTCATGCCTTCGGCTTCGGCCAGTTCACGGTTGACGGTCGCCGCAAACAGGGGACGCCAGACAGCCACAAGCACCGCAAGTACCATCACACCACCCAGCCAGATAATGGCGATATCCATCCTGGATACCGCCAGGATATCGCCGAACAGAAAGCCCATCAGGTCGATGCGAATCCAGGTCATGAAGGCGAGAACAACCAGGCCCAGCGCCAGCGCGGAATGGGCCAGAAGCCCCAGCAATGCATCTGCAGAGAGCGTTGCACGCTTCTGCAGCAGCAACAGCGCAAGGGAGACACAGGCCGACACGCCGAAGACCGCCAGTGTAATGTTGACCTCAAACAGGAAAGCCAGCGCCACACCAAGCAGTGCCGCGTGCGAGAGCGTGTCACCGAAATAGGCAAGCCGCCGCCAGACAATGAAGCAGCCCAGCGGGCCGGCCACCAGGGCAACGCCGATGCCGGCGACAAGCGCGCGGGTGAAGAAGTCGTCAAGCATCGTGTTTCCTGACACCGTCATCACGGGGATGGATATCGCCCGGCGAGCTTTCGTGGTGATGATGACCATCTTCAGGGTGGCAATGGTCCGTGATGGAGCCGTCGCCATGCTGCACGCGGCCGTCCGGTAGATGCGAATGATCGTGGTGGTGTTCGTAAACCGCCAGCGTGGGTGCTGCCCGCGCGCCGAACAGAGCCTTGTATTCGGGGCTCGAGGCGACCACGGTTGGCGGGCCCGAGCAGCAGACATGTCCGTTAAGGCAGATCACGCGGTCAGTGGCCGCCATGACCACATGCAGATCGTGGGAGATCAGCAGGATGCCGCATTGTATCTCGTCCCGAATGCGCTTGATCAGGTCATAAAGGGCAATTTCGCCGGTAAAATCCACTCCCTGGACGGGCTCGTCGAGAACCAGAAGATCGGGTTTTCTGGCAATGGCGCGCGCCAGCATGACACGCTGGAACTCGCCGCCCGAAAGCGTGCGGACCTCCGCGGCTGCCAGATGGCTGACACCGGTGGCTGCCATTGCATCAGCGGCATCAGTAACGCTGGCATTGCCGGTCAACCGCATGAAACGGCGCACCGTCAATGGCAATGTCCAGTCGACCTGGAGTTTCTGCGGCACATAGGCAATTTTCAGATCTGCCCGGCGGCGGATCGTCCCTTCATCGGGCTTTAGAATGCCAAGTGCCATTTTGGCTGTGGTGGATTTTCCCGAACCGTTCGGGCCGATCAGCGTGACGATCTCGCCCGCATCGATGGAGAAAGCCACGCCGCGCACGAGCCAGCGGCCAGCGCGATTGACGCCGGCATTGTCCAGTGTGGCTAGTGCATCGGGTCTTTTCAGCATGGCTGTCCTACAGGATGTCCTGCTCTTTGCGACGAAGGCTATTGCCACGCCTTATCGCACACGTTATACAGTTACGCAATCTTGTAATGAGATAACGTCACATAACCCTGCCATGTTGATCAAGGAAGACCGTCATGCGCCGCCTCAAGACCTTTTTTCTCGCCTCCACGCTGTTAGCCTCCTCCGCTGTTTCGGCCATGGCCGACGTCAATGTGGTGGCCTCCATCAAGCCGGTTCACTCTCTCGTTGCCGCAGTGATGGAGGGTGTGGGTGAACCCGGGCTGATCATCGAGGGTGCCGGATCACCGCATAACTATGCATTAAAACCATCACAAGCCAAGATGCTGGAGTCTGCCGATGTCGTGTTCTGGGTAGGCCACGAAATGGAAGTGTTCCTCGAAAAGCCGCTGGAAACCGTTGGCGCGAATGCCAAGGCAGTCGAACTGATGGACGCCCACGGCCTGGTCAAACTTGAATTCCGCGAGGGCGGCGCTTTTGATGATCATGGTCACGAAGAAGAGGCTGGCCACGACGACCATGACGATGGCAAGAAAGCCGAAGCCGACCATGACGACCATGACCATGACAAGAAAGCGGAAGCTGACCATGACGATCATGACCATGACAAGAAGGCCGACGCCGGCCATGACGATCATGACCACGACAAGAAGGCCGAAGCCGGCCATGACGATCACGCACACGGGAAGTTTGATGCCCATATCTGGCTGGATCCCGTAAATGCCAAGGCAATGGTTCACGAAATCGAAGAGGCGCTGGTGGCAGCGGACCCCGACAATGCCAGCAAATACAAAGCCAATGCCGAAAAGACAATGGCCAGACTTGATACTCTGGTTACCGAGGTTTCGACTGATCTGAAGCCGGTTCACGACAAGGGCTTCATCGTGTTTCACGATGCCTACCAGTATTTCGAAAAGCGCTTTGACGTGACCGCGGCCGGATCGATCACCGTTTCGCCGGAAGTCATGCCGGGTGCTGAGCGCGTCACGGAGATTCGCGCAAAGGTTCGCGAACTGGGCGCAACATGTGTGTTTGCCGAGCCGCAATTTGAACCCAAGCTGGTCTCAACGGTCACCGAAGGCACGCAGGCAAGATCGGGTGTTATCGATCCGCTCGGCGCGTCACTCGACAGCGGGCCGGAGCAGTATTTCCAGCTGATCCGCAACATGGCAACGTCGATCAAGACGTGCCTGTCTGAAGCAAGCTGACAGACCCATACAGATTCATTGCGGGCGGCCCACGGCGTCCGTTTTCGGCCAAGTCAACGTAATGTAATAACATATAGGAACAGATATGCACCTCGCCACGATCCTGTCCTGCTTCCTCAGCGCCGGTAAAGTAACGCTTCACAACCACATCCCCCGCAACCGCAAGGCTGCGCGCGTTGCCGTCATCGCCAGCGGCATGCCCGACCCGTTTCCGGCGTGGGGAGCAGGTCCGTCATGAACTACCACCGGCAACACGTCCGCAATGTAGGCGTTGGCGTTGGTCTGGCCGACAGCCTGCAAACCATGAACCTCATCCACACGCGCGGCGCCGCTGCGGTGATCTGGCGGCGCCAGCCGGAGCCCGGGTTTCAGAACTGGATTGACAACCTCGATCCAGCCTGGCTTCCCGGCGCGCGCGTGGTCGTGCAGCCGCACGCTGTGCGCGATGTCGTGTCTCTGATCTGCCGCGGCGCCGACATGCCAGGAGGCGAACAGCAAGACATGCTCATCGACGACATTGCGGCGCTGGCAGACGTGTTTGCAGCCCTTATGGATACTTCTTACCTGCGCCTGAGGCTGGATGTCGTAAACGACAATGCCTGCAGCAAGTTTCATATCGACGCCGTGACCGCGCGGCTGGTGTGCACATATCGCGGCACCGGCACCCAGTATGGCATTTCGACCGATGGGTCGGAGCCGAAGCGGGTGTTCACCGTGCCCACCGGCGCGCCGATTATTCTGCGCGGCACGCTGTGGCC
>JBPCVV010000361.1:0-2869 GCA_051010195.1 Anderseniella sp.
CCGCGACACACTGTCCAAAACTTGCAGTTTGTCGTGTATCCCGGCGCACGCTTGCGGTAAAAGACATTTTTCTGACGGCCCTCAAGAAAACGAGCACGCTCGCGCATGACTGCCAAACCAGCCTATCTCAACAATGTTGCCATCACCGATGAACTTGTTGCCCAGCACGGGCTCAAACCGGATGAGTACAAGCGGTTTGAAACACTCATTGGCCGCACACCGACACTGACCGAACTTGGTATCGTGTCTGCCATGTGGAATGAGCACTGTTCCTACAAGTCATCGAAAAGGTGGCTGAAGACACTGCCGACCACCGGAGACCGGGTCATACAGGGGCCGGGTGAGAATGCCGGCGTTATCGACATCGACGATGGCCAGGCCATCGTGTTCAAGATGGAAAGCCACAACCACCCGTCCTTCATCGAGCCGTACCAGGGCGCCGGCACCGGCGTCGGCGGCATCTTGCGTGATGTCTTCACCATGGGCGCGCGTCCGATCGCAGCTCTGAACGCGTTGCGTTTTGGCGCCCCGGACCATCCCAAGACGCGTCACCTGGTGTCCGGCGTGGTGGCCGGCATTGGCGGTTACGGCAACTCATTTGGCGTGCCCACCGTGGGCGGCGAGGTGAATTTTCACGACCGCTACAATGGCAACATCCTGGTCAACGCCATGGCCGTCGGACTGGCTGATGCGGACAAAATCTTCTATTCCGAAGCCAAGGGGGTCGGTCTGCCGGTGGTTTACCTTGGCGCGAAGACCGGCCGGGACGGCATCCACGGCGCCACCATGGCGTCTGCCGAGTTCGATGATTCCATCGAGGAAAAGCGCCCCACGGTTCAGGTCGGAGACCCGTTCACCGAAAAATGTCTGCTGGAAGCCTGCATGGAACTGATGGCGTCTGGCGCCGTCATCGCCATTCAGGACATGGGAGCTGCCGGCCTGACCTGTTCGGCGGTCGAAATGGGTGCCAAGGGCGGCCTGGGCATGGAGTTGAACCTCAATGCGGTACCCTGCCGCGAAGACGGCATGACGCCTTACGAAATGATGTTGTCGGAAAGCCAGGAGCGCATGCTCATGGTGCTGCGCCCGGAACAGGAAAAACAGGCCGAAGCCATATTCCACAAGTGGGGTCTGGACTTTGCCATTGTCGGCAAGACCACCGATGACCTGCGCTTCCGCTGTCTGTGGAACAATGAGGAAGTCGCCAATCTGCCGATCCGCGAACTGGGCGACGAAGCGCCTGAATATGACAGGCCCTGGGTTGAGCCGAAAGTACAGGCTGCGCTTTCCTCTAACGACGTCCCGGCTCCCAATGACCTGACAGATGCGGTAGTCAAGTTGATGGGATCTCCGGACATGGCGTCACGGCGTTGGGTGTGGGAACAGTATGACCACCTGATCCAGTCCAACTCGGCCCAGATCCCGGGTGGTGATGCCGCGGTCGTTCGCGTCAGCGACGATGGCAAGGCCATCGCCGTTTGTACCGATGTCACGCCGCGCTACGTGGAGGCCGATCCGTTCGAAGGCGGCAAGCAGGCCGTGGCCGAGGTCTGGCGCAACCTGACGGCTGTCGGAGCGGAGCCCATAGCCATTACCGACAATTTGAATTTCGGCAATCCCGAAAAACCGGAAATCATGGGAACCTTCGTCAAGGCCGTACAGGGCATTGCCGAGGCCTGCAAAGTGCTGAGCTTCCCAGTCGTGTCCGGAAACGTGTCGCTCTACAACGAAACCCATGGCAAGGGCATCCTGCCGACCCCGGCCATTGGCGGCGTGGGACTGTTGCCGGATGTGACGCAAATGGCGACGCTGGCCTTCAAGAACGAGGGCGATGCCATTATCCTCATTGGCGGTCACGGCACCCACCTCGGCCAGTCCATGTACCTGCGCGAGGTCTTGGGCCGCGAGGACGGTACGCCGCCGCCAGTCAATCTGGACCAGGAAAAAGCCAATGGTGATTTCGTGCGCATGAAAATTCGCAAGGGCCGCGCCACGGCCGTGCACGACATATCCGATGGCGGGCTTGTGGCGGCATTGGCCGATATGGCACTGGCGTCGGGAACTGGATGCAAGATCGAACTGCCTCGTGAAGTCGAGACCCATGCCGCCCTGTTTGGCGAAGACCAGGCACGGTACGTCGTGACCTGCAGACCGATGGACGCCCACGGCCTGCTCGGTGCGGCAGAAGATGCCGGCATATCCGCGTCGCGCATCGGCACGGTCACCGGCTCTGGCTTGATTGTCATGGGAGAAGCCTCCATATCCCTCAACAGGTTGCGTAAAGCACATGAAGGCTGGTTCCCGGACTATATGAGCACAGCAACAGAAGTCGCTTAAAGGACACCATCATATGCCGATGCCTGCCGAAGAAATCACCGCCATGATCAAGGATGCCATTCCCGATGCCACGATCGAACTCACAGATCTGGCCGGAGACAATGATCACTGGGCAGCAACCATCGTGTCGGAAGCATTTCGCGGCAAACCCAAGGTTCGCCAGCACCAGATGGTCTACGCTGCGCTGAAGGGAAAGATGGGCGGCGAACTGCACGCACTGGCACTGACCACAAGCGCGCCGGACTGAAGCCGGCACAGATTACTTCTGCCTGAATTGCAGACACTGGAAACTGCCGGGCGGGACGTGTATGACAGGACTAACACTTTTACCCCACGCGTTTCGCGTTGGAACCATGGAGATCACGATGACCAACCCAATCAATGACTGGATCGGCAACGCCGTCAAAACCAACGACGTCGTACTGTTCATGAAGGGCACCCCCGATCAGCCGCAATGCGGATTTTCCGGCCGGGTTGTTCAGATGCTGGACTATCTCGGCGTACCTTATGCCGGCGTCAACGTGCTGCAGTC
>JBPCVV010000362.1:0-11889 GCA_051010195.1 Anderseniella sp.
CCGTCGCCGCCGAGCAACAGCCACAGTCCGGCAAATGCCAACATTATGGCGAAGGCGCGCCACGGGTTAAGCCGGACACCGAACACCACCCGGTCAAACAGCGTGGCCCAGATCGGCAGCATGTAAAACAGGAAGATGGCCCGGATGACATCGGTGGATACAACGGCATAGAAGTAGCTGACTTCGGAGATGCCGATGCCGGTGCCGACAAGCACCATCCAGCGCACATGATCCGGCCGCCATATCCCCCATCTGGCCGCTGCCAGCAGGGCCAAGGGCAGCCCCGCGCCCATGGCCATGGCGGCAGACCAGAACGGACCGAAGCCAGCCTCGGACAGATACCTTAGCGGGATCCAGAACAGTCCCCACAGACCGGCACCGATCGCGATTGCCAACGCGCCACGAAGTTGTGGGGAAAAAACGGAATTCTTCATCGCCGATACTTATCTTCACGGCCCACCTCAGGCAAGCACAATGGTGAAATTTCGCAGCTACCTGATCTTGCCAAAATCGCCGTGACGCCCCTTGCCGGCGCTGAACTGGCCAGCCCCCTGCAAGCCTCCGGCAGCCAGCTCCGGGCGCCCGTTGTGCCATTCCTCAATGAGTGCATCACGAACGCCCAGTTCGTGCTGGCCAATGACAGAGCGACGGTCGGCCCGTACGCAACTCTGCGGAAAGCGCGCGATATCATGGGCCAATTGCTCAGCCTTGTCCCGGGCGCAGCCATCGTCCACCACGTATTCGCACAGTCCGATGCGTTCGCACTCGGCCGCCATTACCTGCCTGCCTGTCAGCACGATATCCATGGCGCGCCCCTCGCCCACCAGGCGCGGCAAGCGCACTGTTCCACCGTCGATCAGCGGTATGCCCCAGCGCCTGCAGTAGACCCCCATATAGGCTGACTGTTCCATGACCCGCATATCGGCCCACATGGCCAACTCCATGCCCCCGGCCACGGCAGGGCCTGCAACCGCGGCAATGACCGGCTTGTCCAGTTCCAGGCGCGAGGGGCCCATCGGGCCGCGGGGGTCGTGTTCCGGCCGATCAGCAAAATTCAATTCGGCCAGCGGGTCATCGCTTTCCAGGCCGGCTGCGAATTTCAGATCCCAGCCGGCGCAGAACGCCCCGCCCTCGCCCCAGAACACGGCCACAGACGCTGCGTCGTCACGATCAAACTGGACGAACGCGTCGTGCAGCGCATCCGCGCTTTCCGGATCCATGGCATTGCGGGCCTGCGGTCTTGAATGAATGACCGTCCACACTGCGCCCGATTTCTCCACACGCACCGCCATGTGTGTCACCCGGCGCCAAATGCGGACGTGCGCCCGTCCAGTGAGATGACAGGGTCATAAAGTTCAGGACGCCGATCCCGGAAAATTCCCCAGTAGGCGCGCTTTTCGGCCAGATCATCGAGGTCAAAGGTGTGGGTTAATACAGCCTCGTCGGTCCGATTGGCTTCGGCCACCTTTTCACCGGTGAAGTCGGCGATGAAGGACGAACCGTAAAACGTCATCTCGGTGCCGCTGCGCCCGGGCTCGGTGCCAATCCTGTTGGACGCCACCAGCGGCATCAGGTTGGCCCCGGCATGGCCCTGCTGAACCCGTTGCCAGTGCGCCGAAGAATCCCAGGACGGATCCAGCAACTCCGAGCCGATCGCAGTCGGGAAAAACAGCATTTCTGCGCCCATAACTGCCATGGACCTGGCTGTTTCCGGAAACCACTGGTCCCAGCAGATGCCGACACCAAGGCGTCCGAACTGCGTGTCCCAGACCTTGAAGCCGGTGTCGCCTGGAGAGAAGTAATACTTCTCCTGGTAACCGGACCCGTGCGGAATATGGGTCTTTCGGTAAATCCCGAGATTGGCTCCGTCGGCATCGATGATGGCGATCGAGTTGAATCGCGCATTGCCGGCCTCTTCATAAAACGACACCGGCAGCACAACGCCAAGTTCTTTGGCGACGCCCTTGAAGTGTTCAATGGTGGGGTGTCCTTTTGCCGGTAGTGCCCGGGCATAGAATTCCGGCAGTTCGTCCTGGCAGAAATAGTATCCTTCAAACAGCTCCTGCAGCAGGACGACGTTGGCTCCGTTACCGGCTGCATCGCGAACCAGCTTCTCGCCTCGTTCGACATTCTCCGAGACGACGTCCGTACAGGCCATCTGGGTGGCCGCTATCGTTACATTACGCATGTGACTTCATCCTCCGTTACCCGCACACAAGGGTTCCTGCTGGGTGATGCAGTGTACCCCGCCCCCGCCCTTGAAAATGTCCGCCGCCGGCACCGACACTACCTCGCGGTCGTTGAACAATCGCCGGAACACGCCGGCCACCTTTTCATCGCGCGGATCATCAAACTCGCACAATACGATGCCGCCATTCACGAAGGAAAAATTCACGTAGGAACAGGACAACGGCTCACCGTGCTCGTAGCGCTCCTTCGGTGCTTCAAGCACGATGACCTCCAGGGCTCGGCCGCGGGCGTCAGTTTCAGCCCGCATGATGGCTTCTATTTCCCTGGCGGTTTCATGGTCGGGATGATCCGGGTCCGACTGGCCGTGCACAACAACCACACCGGGCTTGACGAAGCAGGCCAGCGTATCAATGTGGCCATCGGTTCCGGATTCCGACGCGTCCGCAACCAGTCCGCGCGGTAACCAGATGGCCTTGCTGGTGCCGAGCCTAGCGTGCATCTCGACTTCGATTTCTGTCCGCGTCCAGTTCGGATTGCGGTTCCGGTTCATCTGGACAGTTTCGGTGAGCAGCAGCGTACCCTCGCCATCCACATGAATGCCGCCACCTTCGTTCACCAATACGGACGGCAGTCTTTCGGCGCCGGCCTGTTCGGCGATGAAACCGGCAATAAGTGCGTCTGCGGAAGCCTCAGGAAACGTGCGGCCGCCCCAGCCATTGAATGTCCAGTCCACGGCACCAAGTGCGCCCTGGTCACCAACTACAAATGTCGGTCCACTGTCGCGCATCCAGCTGTCGCCGAGTTCGCGTTCGATAATCGTGACACCGGCATCGAGATATTTTCCGGCCGCCGCCGCCTCGCCGGAATTGCATACCATGCTGACCGGTTCAAAGCGGGCTATTGTATTGGCAACGCCTGCCCATGCCTTGTAGGCGGCATCCTCAGAGCCAACCAGCTCCAGCACTTCCGGATTACAGGGCCAGCCCATCCAGGTACGTTTGTGGGGTGTCCATTCGGGCGGCATCATCCAGGTCATACAAACATCCTTGCCTGATCACTTCATGCTGGGCGTCAGCTCAATCAAACAGGACATTCATCAGTTTTGAAACCCCGTCCTTCAACACCGGCAGATGTTCTTCCGCCGTATCGCGGCTCACACGCACCGTCGGAGCATGATAGGCCAAGGCACCAAAGTACCGGTCACCCTGTAGGTAGATCGGCACCGCAACCGCCACCATTCCGTCCATGAACTCTTCGTTGTCCACCGAATGACCTTGCCTGGCCACCTTGTCGAGCTCGGCAAGCAGACCACTTACCGTGGTGTGGGTATTGGCGGTATGAGCTTCCAGTTTGAGCATTTCCACAAAATGAGTACGGCGTTGCGGCGGCAGGCTGGCCAGATAAGTCTTTCCGCTGGCAGTACAGTGAAACGGCACATTGGTGCCGACCGGCAACTGGATGCGGAACGGCCATTCTGTTTCAACCCTGTCCAGGTAGCGCATGCCGGCATCTTCCGGCACGACGAGATTAACGGTTTCGTTGACCTTCCGCGCCACGTCCTGCAGCGCCTGGTGGCGGGCAATTGACGTATCGCTGGCCGACAACAGCCCGGCGGCCAGGCGCCTCAACCTGCGCGCAGGCCTCAGACGGCGTGGATCGGAGTCCCTGGTCAGATACCCCTCTGCCAGCAGCGTCTGACAAAGCCGGTGAATGGACGGTTTCGGCAGACCCAACTGCCGGTTGATCTCGCTCGGTGTCATCGGCTGGCCGGCTTCGGCGACAATCTCGGCAATCATCAACAGGCGTAGATTTGTCGGCACCCTGTCGGCATCCGCCGCCGTCTTCGAAGCTGCTTCAACACTCATTCGATCATCTCCCATGTTCGCTGTGCCCGGTTGTCCCGGAATATTTTGATTAGCTAATCGTAATTTTCGCTTGCGATGTAGCCACTTTAATGATCTTATTACAAAAAACAATAATAAAAGTCTCATTTTTTGAACTTGAGGGGTGTGTGTTGCAATTCGACTACGTCATCGTCGGAGCTGGCTCGGCGGGCTGTGCAATTGCAGCGCGCCTGTCAGAAAATCCGTCCGTCAGCGTAGCTCTGGTCGAAGCCGGCGGACGCGACATTTCTCCATGGATTCACATTCCCGTCGGATACTTCAAAACGATACAGAATCCCGCACTCAACTGGATGTACCGGACCGCATCAGACCCCGGCCTCAACGGCCGCAAACTGAACTGGCCGAGAGGCAAGACACTTGGCGGTTCAAGCTCGATCAACGGCCTGCTTTATGTACGCGGCCAGGCCCAGGACTACGACCACTGGCGCCAGTTGGGCAATGCTGGCTGGGCCTGGGAAGATGTGCTGCCCCTGTTCAAACGTGCCGAAGACTGGGAAGACGGAGAAAATGAGCTTCGCGGTGCGGGCGGGCCCCTATCGGTTACGCATTCGCGCAAGAACTGGAAAATCGTCGATGCATGGGTGAAGGCAGCCCAGAATGCCGGCTTTCCTTACAATGCCGACTACAACGGAGCTGACCAGTATGGTGTCGGATATTTCCAGCTGACTGCTCGCGGCGGACTGCGCTGCTCATCAGCAAAGGCCTACCTCAAGCCAATCCGCGACCGCAAGAACCTCGAAGTGATCACCAACGTGATGACGGAGAAAGTATTGTTTGATGGCAAACGCGCCATCGGCATCCAGGGTTCACGCGGCGGCCAGCCGATTACCATCAAGTCACGCAACGAAGTTGTCCTGTCGGCCGGTGCCATAGGATCACCGCAGATCCTCATGTTGTCAGGCATAGGCCCGACCGAGCAACTGACAGGTAACGGCATCGATATGCTGCACGCCAGCGCAGGCGTCGGCAAAAACCTGCAAGACCACCTGCAGGCACGCCCGGTGTACAAATGCTCGGTACCGACAATCAATACCCGCACCCGGGGATTGTGGAACCAGGCCAAGATCGCCCTGGAATACGCGATGAAACGGACCGGCCCCATGACCATGGCAGCCAGCCTAGGCACCGGCTATCTTAAGACCAGGCCCGAACTTGAAACGCCGGACATCCAGTTTCACATCCAGCCGTTCAGTGCCGACAACCCGACCGAGGGTACCCATCGTTTTGACGCGTTCACAGCTTCTGTCCTGCAAATGCGTCCGGAAAGCGCCGGTGAACTGGTGCTGAAGTCCTCCAACCCGAACGATCACCCCGACATTCACCCGAATTACCTGGCCACCCAGTTGGACCAGGATACCATTGTCGAAGGCATCCGCATTGCCCGCAGTATATGCAGGCAGCAACCGGTGGCCGATGCAATTACCGAAGAACATGCGCCGGGCACGGCAATTTCAGACGATGACTATGACGGGTTGCTCAACTGGGCACGTGACACGGCCACCACGATCTACCACCCGACCGGCACCTGCAAGATGGGACCGGACACGGACAAGATGGCGGTTGTGGATGAGCGGCTGCGGGTCAAAGGTGTTTCCAACCTGCGCGTCGCCGACTGCTCAATCATGCCGCAAATCGTTTCCGGCAACACCAATGCACCCGCCATCATGATCGGTGAGCGAGTGAGTGACATAATTCGTGAGGATGCTCGCTAATGTGGGAAAACATCCTAGACTTCGGCCAGATCGTTATTGCCGACATTATCCTGTCCGGCGACAACGCCCTGATCATCGGCATGGCAGCTGCCGGATTGGCGCCGGAACTGCGCAAGAAGGCCATTATTTTCGGCATGGTCATTGCGGCGCTGCTGCGTATCGTGTTTGCCGTCATCGCCACCAAGCTGCTCGGCATCCCCGGCATTCTGTTTATTGGCGCGTGCCTGCTGTTCTGGGTGTGCTGGCGGCTGTACAAGGATTTGCGCGAAGGGCCTGGCGAACACCTGCGGCCTGCTGATGCACTGCAGATTGCCGAAGACGAAAGCCAAGGCTATACCGGCCCGCCCAGGCGCACCATGATGTCGGCGCTTATCTCCATCACAATTGCCGATGTTTCCATGTCGCTCGACAATGTGCTGGCGGTGGCCGCAATCGCAGACGGAGACACAACTAAACTGGTATTTGGTCTCAGCCTGGCTATCCTGCTGATGGCATTTGCCGCAACGATGATCATGAAACTCCTGACCAAGTATCCGTGGATTTCGTGGCTTGGCCTGGTAGTCCTGTTGTACGTTGCAAGTGAGATGATGTACCGCGGCCTGCTGGATCCGTCTTATGGGATTTTTAAACTGATGGGGATCGCGTGACGTAAAGAATTACAGGTTGCAGTCCCTGTGGCAGTGAACCACTGCCTGAAGTCCCTGCAAGCAGAAAGCCGGTTGAACTGATATTGACCGGCGATGAATTGGAGTAGTTCCGAGAACGACAAAAGGGAGGAAAACCATGTCGATTTTCAAAAAGATGATACAGGCAACCGCCGGTATCGCCCTCATGGCCACGGTTGCGGCAGCCCCGCAGATTGCCGAAGCCAAAACCACCATCCGCGTACAGTCGGTGATCTCAGCCAAGGCTGACGAAGTGGTCATGCTGAAGAATTTCGCCCAGGACGTATCTGACCTGACAAATGGTGAAGTTGTGATTGAAGTGCTTCCGGCCGGCGCTGTCGTTGGTGTCAAGGAAACCCTCGATGCCGTTGACAAGGGCCTTGTTGAAGGCGGTTTCGCATGGACCCACTACTGGTCCGGCAAGCACCCGGCAGCCATGCTGTTCGGCTCGCCCGTTGCAGGTGCCGGTGTCGGCATCGACAACATCGCGTTCATTTCCTGGTTCCAGTTCGGTGGCGGCAAGGAACTCTACGAAGAGCTGTGGAAAGAAATGGGCATGAACGTCAAGGGCTTCATGCTGCAGCCTGTTGGCCCTGAAGCACTTGGCTGGTTCAAGGAGCCGATCAACTCCATGGCCGACTTCCGCAAGTACCGCTTCCGCACACCTCCAGGCATCCCCGGCCAGACCTACAAGGACATTGGGGTCGCATCGGTTGCCATGGGTGGCGGCGACATTCTGCCGGCACTGGAAAAAGGCACGATTGATGCTGCTGAATGGTGCTGCCCGAAACCCGACTCCGTGTTTGGTTTCCAGAAAGTGCTCAAGCACTACTATCTGCAGGGTCTTCACCAGGTTGTCGTGAACGCTGATCTGTACATCAACGGTGATGTCTACAACAGCCTCACTGACCACCAGAAGAAGGCACTGGAAGTCGCGGCCAATGCGTCGCTTTCAAAAGCCATGTCCTACCGTATCTACGAGAACGGCAAGGCTCTGAAGAAGCTGGTGGAAGAAGACGGCGTCATCCTGCATGACACACCGGCTGACTACTTCCCTGCCTATATGGCAGCGGCCAAAGCATCGCTTGAAAAGAACGCAGCTGAAAACGAGTTCTTTGCCAAGGTCTGGCAATCCCAGAAAGACTTTGCCGCTGTGGCAGTGCCTTACTGGGCCGGTTCGCAGGCCTCCAACGCGGCTCTCGGCAAGGCGTTTGCCGACAGCATCAAGAAAAAGTAATCCTTTGACGGATCGGCGGGCATCAGATGTGATGCCCGCCAACTTCTTTGAACGCAAAGGACCGGACGCAGAAACCGGCAATTTTGTGTAAAGAATATAAACACCTGGACCCTCTGGGAGGAGCGGCAGATGGCTGAGGAAGTTGGCGAACTCGATATCACAGACGAGTTGATTGCAGAACGGCGGGCAGAAGAGCCGGGGCAAACACCAGAGGACATGACACCGTGGCAACGGCCGATCACTGCATTCATCGACGTAATGAATCTGTGGGCGGGACGGATCACCTGTTTCCTGCTGATACCTCTTATCGTTGCGATGGTGTTCGAGGTTGTCTCGCGCAAGCTGTTCGCCGTGTTCACCGATTACGGTTACAACGAGCTCGCCATCTCAATCGGGCTTGGCCCAACGCTTTGGGTTTATGACACCAGCCGCATGCTGGGCGGCGTCCTGTTCATGGCCGCAGCCGGTTACGCATTGATGCGCGGCGTGCATATCCGGGCAGATTTCCTGTACCGCAACTGGACCGAAAAAACCCAGGCCACGGTCGATGCCAGCCTATATCTGTTGCTGTACTTCCCGGCCATGCTGTTCTTTTTCTGGACTGCGCTCGAGTTCACGGCGGACGCATTTGGCTGGAACGGCTGGGGCAAGCCGATGGGCATCTGGGAACGTGCCAGTGATTCAACCTGGGCACCGGTGCTGGGTCCTGCCCGCGCGGCAATGCCGATCGGCGCGCTACTGTTGTTCCTGCAAGGATTTCCCGAACTGTTCCGCGCCTTCCACCAGATGGGCAAGGAGCGTGAGGCCCAATTCCTAAAGATCCTGCCGTTTTACTTCATTCTGCTCGCCATCATTTTCATCAGCGTGTTCTATCCCAACGCGTTGCCTTTTGATGACTGGTGGGCGTCGCTGACATCGTCAGCGGGCATATTCAATTTCTCCAAGCCGACCATTGGCCTGTTCATGCTGGGCGCGATGCTGTTTTCGATTTTCGTCGGCTTTCCGATCTCGTTCACGCTGATCTTCCTGGCCTTCACGTTCGGGTCGTGGGGCGCCGGTGGCGCACTCACCTTCTATCTCATGACCCTGCAGACCAACTCGGTCATGCTGGACGACCAGCTTGTCGCGGTTCCGCTGTTTATCTTCATGGGTATCATGATGGAACAGGCCGGACTGATGGAAAGGCTGTTCAGGGCGGTCCAACTCATGATGTCGCGCACGCGCGGTGCGCTCTACATCGCAGTGCTGTTCGTCTCGATGATCTTTGCGGCAGCCACCGGTATCGTGGGTGCGTCGGTGACCATCCTCGGCATCATGGCGGCAAAGACCATGAACAAGTCCGGTTATGATGTAAGGCTAGCTGCAGGCACGATTACTGCCGGTGGCACGCTGGGCATCCTGATCCCGCCGTCGATCATGCTGATCGTCATGGGACCGGTGCTGGAAGTGCCGGTAACCGACCTGTTCCGGGCCGCGATTGTACCGGGCATCCTGCTGGCGGTTTTGTACATGGTTTATTCAATCGGCCGCTGCATGATTAACCCGAACCTTGGACCGATCCTGCCGGAAGACGAACAGCCAGAGACTTCGCCATATTATCTACTGGAAGTCATCGGGGTCATGGCATCGATTGTTGTCCTGTCATACCTGCTCGGCGCCGGCGCGGCCGGCAGCCTCGGCTTCATACCGCTCGGCGGACTGATCCTGCCGATCGCGTGGCTTGGTTTCATGTTCTTCATCTATTCATGGACACGCAAGAACAAGCCGGGCGGATTCTACTTTTCGGATCTGTGGTATGAATTTTTCATGGGGCTGGTGCCGCCAACGGTACTGATCGCCTTTGCGCTCGGATCGATCCTGGCCGGTTGGGCAACCCCCGCCGAAGCGGCTGCGTGTGGCGCATTCGGCGCGATAGCGCTGTCGTTTGCCTATCGCAAGCTGACGGCAGGCGGGTTCTACGATGCCATGATCAAGACCCTGGAAATATCGGTTCTGATCATGTTCCTGGTTGCGGCATCCAACTTCTTCGGTGCAGTGTTCTCCAACCTGGGCACACCGAAATTCCTGACCGAACTGCTGCTGTCAATGGACCTGTCCGTGGCCGCCATGCTGATCTTCGTGATGGCGCTTGTGTTCTTGCTGGGCTGGCCACTGGAGTGGGTGCCGATCGTGCTGATCATCGTACCTATCCTAGTGCCGTTGCTGGTGTCGCTAAACGTCAACCTGACCTGGTTTGCAATCCTGGTCGCGGTGAACCTGCAAACCGCCTGGCTATCACCACCTGTGGCGCTGTCGGCGTACTTCCTGAAAGGGGTTGTGCCCGAGTGGGATCTCAAGGACATCTACTTCGGCATGATGCAGTTCATGGTCATCCAGGTCATCGGTCTGGCACTGATCTTCATCTTGCCCGGCTTTGCCCTGTGGCTGCCGGACTGGCTGTCGTCAGCAGGTGCACAACCGTTCTTTAGCTATGTCGGATACGGCAACTAGCCGGCAGAACCCTTTAAACAAAAGCAGGGCCCGCTCTCACTCGAGAGCGGGCCCTTCCTGCTTGTATTGAACCAACTGTTTCAAGTCATGACGGCTGCAGAATGATCTTCGGCGCCGCGCACCGGCCAGCCGAGATGTCATCGAAAGCTTCGGCCCCATCTTTCAATGACCGTTTTTCGATCCAACCCAACTTGCCCAGCTTGCCGGTGAAAATCGCATCTGCGGTCGCCTTGAAGTCAGTCATTGTGTAGGTATAGGTGCCGATAAAGGTAATCTCCTGGAGCGTCATGCGGCGCACGTCCAGACCACCTTCGGCCGCACCAAGACCAATGTGCATGATCAAGCCGCCGGGCCGCACAAGCGTGCTGGCAGATGCCCGGGTGGCCGCGATCCCCACCGCATCGATCACCAGATGCGGCGTATCATCTTCATCAGCCGCTGAGACACATGCCATATCCTCGACCTCAAGAATCCGGTCACGGCGTGACGAATTGGGCTCCACAATGGTCACGTCCCTGCCGCCCTGCGCCCTGAAAGCCAATGCGGCGCCGAGCCCTATGGCTCCGCCACCAAGCACCAGGCAGCGCACCCCGGCCAGGTTCCCGCCCATTGTGGCGCTTGCCAGCCGGACCGCATGCCACCCGCATGCCAGTGGTTCACACAGGGCGGCGCTTTCCAGCGCCACGTGATCGGGAACGGTCACCAGATTTCCTTCCGGCATGGCCAGCAGCTCGGCAAATGCCCCTTCGCGCGGCGGCATGGATATGATCTGCCGTCTGGAACACAGATTGTCCCTGCCCGTAGCACACGCCTCGCAATCTCCACATGACACCAGGGGATTGACCGTTACCCGCCGCACGGCACCGCCAAAGCCGACGATCTCTCCGGCTGCCTCGTGCCCGAGCACCAGGGGAGCGGGCCTGCGCTCATCATGTCCAGCCCATGCATGCATGTCCGAACCGCAAATGCCGGATGCGCGTATATTGATCAATGCGTCACCTGGTGCCGGCGCAGGATCGTCAACGGTCCGGAATTCCATGGTCTTGCTGCCCGTATAAACCAGTGCCTTCATTTCGCTATACAACCTCCTTTATTTGCCGGCAGTTTACCAATGACACAACAAGCCGCGTCAGGACAGAAAAACACTCCCAGGACGATGGTTTCCTGCCGGGAAATCCGCGGTATTCGCCAAAACGGCTGTAGATTCTGCGACTGCCCGAACACTTCAGAGCAACTTTCGATTACACGTTTTTGCGGGCAGCAATGTCCACACTTAGCCGCAATTGAAGTCTAACTCATTGTAGATACCAACAACTTATACCGATAAAGGGCTCTAATCTCATGATCCGCAGATTCTGTTTATCATTGACTCTGGTGTGTGCCATGTCGGTGTCGGCCGTTGTTGCGACACCTGCCCCCGCAAGTGCCGGGAGCAATGCCATCATCGAAATGACAATTGGCAAAATCGGCTTTGTGGTTGGCGTATCGCGCGGTGACGGCAAGCTGTTTTACAATGGCAGGCAGGCTGAGCTCGACATAAACGGTTTGCGGGTCGGGCTGACCGTTGGCGCGTCTTTCGCCAATATGCGCGGAGAAGTCTACAATCTCACGAAACTGGAAGACATCGCCGGCACCTACGTATCCGCCCAGGCGTCTGCCGTGGCCATCAGTGGCGGCGGCCAGAACCTGGT
>JBPCVV010000363.1:0-8800 GCA_051010195.1 Anderseniella sp.
ATAGGGGGCTGTGTTGCGCTGTTGAGGGAATATTATTCAGTTAGAACCGCTCAAAACAATTGCAAGAATGCATTACCTTCGTGAAATACCGTGTGCCGGTATTGGTGATTTATTTTCGGCATGGGTAAATGAATTTACCATTGTTTTCGGCGAATTTCAGGCCTTGTTGGTCGAGGAACAGGATAGTGTCTATGCCGACCACGTTTGAGGAAGCGAATGCCGCCGGCGATTGCGGTCTGTACAGATTGAAATCTGAGGCAGTGCCGGAATCGAACCGGGCACAATCCACCCGAAGGCATGCTTTTTCCTGATGAGGCCGGCCGCCCGGGTTGACATGGCATGCCGGAGCGAGGCCAGCCGTTGCGTTACGGACTGTTGAGTTACAGTATGCTGTGCTACCGATAGCCCACCAATTTCTGGCAGTGGATCGGGACACACGGGTGCAGCATGCGTTTTCCGCAATCATTTCTGGACGAGATCAGGGCGAGGATTTCGATATCTTCGGTCATCGGCCGGTCGGTGCAGTGGGACAAGCGCAAGACCAATGCAGGCAAGGGTGACTATTGGGCATGCTGTCCGTTTCACGGCGAAAAAACACCGAGCTTTCACTGTGAGGACCGCAAAGGCCGCTATCACTGCTTCGGTTGCAAGGAAAGCGGCGACATCTTTACATTTCTCGTGCAGAAGGAGGGGGTGCCGTTCCCGGAAGCGGTGGAGCGTCTGGCCCTGGAGGCCGGACTGCAGTTGCCGCAGCTTTCGCCGGAGGCAGAAGCGCGCGAACAACGCCGCGCCAGCCTGTATGACGTCATGGAACTGGCGCAGGCGTTTTTCGTGGCACAATTGCAGGCATCGACCGGAGCCAAGGCACGCGGCTACCTGTCTGACCGCGGCCTGTCCGGTGACGTGCAGCGAGAGTTTGGCATGGGGTTTGCGCCGAACGATCGACATGCGCTCTCGAAGGCTTTGGCAACCAGCGACATCACTACCGACCAGATGGAGGAAGCCGGACTGGTTATCCGCCCGGATGACGGCAAGCCGGCCTATGACCGGTTCCGTGACCGCATCATGTTTCCGATCCGCGATCCCAGGGGCAGGGTGATCGCCTTTGGCGGACGGGCCATGAACCCGGATGCACTTGCCAAATACCTCAATTCCCCGGATACGCCGCTGTTTCACAAAGGCACCGTGTTGTACAACATGGACAAGGCCCGCAAGCCCGCCTACGAGACAGGCGCGCTGATCGCCTGCGAGGGGTACATGGATGTTATTGCCCTTACGCGGGCAGGGCTGCCCCATGCAGTCGCGCCGCTGGGAACCGCGCTGACTGAAGACCAGCTTGCCATGATGTGGAAGATCACGCCGGAACCGATCCTGTGCTTTGACGGTGACGATGCCGGCATGAAGGCGGCTTACAGGGCGCTTGACCTGGCGCTGGAGCGGTTGACCCCTGGCAGTTCGCTGAGGTTTGCCATGTTGCCGGAAGGCGAAGACCCGGATGACCTTCTAAGTTCCGGCGGTTTGGATGCCGTGCAAAAGGTCATCGAACAGGCAGAACCCATGGCCGGCATGGTGTGGCGGCGCGCTTTGCTGCGCAATGATCGCTCCACGCCGGAACGAAAAGCCCGCTTTGAATCTGATCTCATGCAGACGGTGAATTCGATCGCCGATCCGACAGTGCGCAAGTATTATGCCGACGACATGCGCGAACGGGTGTCAGCTGTGCTGCGCGGCTCCGGAGGCGGCGGCAGATGGCAGAAGTCTCGCGGACGCCAATTTGGTAGTGCGCGCATGTCATCAACCGGCCGGGGGCACTGGCAAAAGGAACCGTGGGAGATTGAAACCCCGGCCTCGCCGCAGTTGCGGGCCATGGCCGGCCGGCCGGTCCACGATACGGCGACGCGCCGCCGGACAGGGTTGATATTGCTCACTTTGGTAAACCATCCGCAGCTTGCGGAGGAGATGATCGACGATGTTGTGGCCATGGAAGTGCCAACAAGCGAGCTTGACTCTTTGCGCAGACGAATCATAGATACATGCGCCTCTGGGGCAGACCTTGAAAAGCACGACCTGCGTGACCACTTAATCCAGACCGGGATGGGCGCAGTTCTTGATGCACTCGATACCCAGGCAAGGCATCATGACTGCTGGTTTGCCGGTGCGGACGCTGCGGATGCAGACGCTCGAACCGGCTTAAAGCAGTTGGTGGTGATGAACCGGAAATTGGTGACGCTGGAAAAGGAACTGAAACGCGCAGAAATGCGCCTTGCCGAAGACCCTACGGAAGAAAATCTCAATCATCTCAATGAGGTGAGGGACCAGTTGAATTCCATGTCAGGGGCAGAGGCAACAATCGACGGGTATGGAGAGGCTTCCGGCCGGACGGCAAATCCCGTCGGGTAGACGGAACAGCTTTCCAGCCCGCCTTGCCAGCTCAAAAGAAGGTTCGAATGAGGCAGATGAGCGGCCAATCGCGGCAGGCCGAATATGATTAAGGCATGTTTAACGGGGTATCCCGCATAAACACATGCAAACGGAACGAGCGAATCAATAGTGCTGTCAAAGCTCTTGCCAAAACGGAGCCGGTGCAGTGTGAAACAGAAAAGTGAGCGTACAGGCATGGCGAAAGCACAGGCACGCAGCGCAGCATCATCCGCAAAAAATGCAACCGGCAAATCGGCTGACGACGCCGATACAACCGAGACCGTTGCCGACGGGCCAGTACTCGACCTCAGCAACGCCGCGGTGAAGCGCATGATCAAGCTCGCGAAGCAACGCGGGTTTGTGACCTATGACGAATTGAACGAGGTGTTGCCGTCCGACGACACATCCTCTGAGCAGATCGAAGACATCATGGCGATGCTCACCGATATGGGCATCAACGTGGTCGAGACGGAAGAAGAAACTGAAGACACCACCGAAGTCGCCGAAACCGCGCAGACCGGTATTGTAAAGACGGCGTCCAACACGCCGGCGTCGGCTGATCGTACCGATGACCCTGTACGCATGTATCTGCGTGAAATGGGCACGGTCGAATTGTTGTCGCGCGAAGGCGAGATTGCCATTGCCAAGCGCATCGAGGCCGGCCGTGAGGCGATGATCTCCGGCCTGTGCGAGAGCCCGTTGTCCTTCCAGGCCATCATCATCTGGCGCGATGAATTGAACGAAGGCAAGATTCTGCTGCGTGACATCATCGATCTTGAGGCCACCTATGCCGGGCCGGATGCCAAGAAGGTCGAAGCGCCGACCCCGGAAGAGCGTGAACGCAAGGAAAAGGAAGCCCGCAAGGCGGAAGCTGACAAGCGTGAAAAGGCGGCGGAAGAGATGCGCGCCAAGTCCCGCTCACGCCGCGGCGCCAGTGATGATGTGCTTTCGGCAGACGATTTCGAGCCTGCAGAACAGCCAGACGATGATGAGGATGACGAGGATGAAGAGGCAAATGTATCGCTTGCCGCTATGGAAGCGGAACTGAAGCCTCACGTTCTTGAGACCTTCGACCGTATTGCCAAGACCTACAAGTCCCTGCGCAAGCTTCAGGACCAGGAAGTGTCCGAAAAGACGGCATTGTCTCCTTCGCAGGGGCGCCGCTACCGCAAATTGCGCGAAGAAATCATCGAGGATGTCAAATCCCTGTCGCTGAACGCGGCACGTATCGAAGCGCTGGTCGAGCAACTGTATGATATCAACCGTCGCCTGATTTCGCTGGAAGGTCGACTGTTGCGACTGGCCGAAAGCCACAAGGTGCCACGCAAGATCTTCCTGGAGGAATACCAGGGCGAAGAACTTGATCCCAACTGGCTGCGCCGCATCTCCCGGCTGTCCAAGCACGGCTGGAAAGATTTCGTGGCCAAGGAGAAGGACACGATCAAGGATATTCGCGAGGAAATCCATTCACTGGCCTCCGACACTGGCCTCCAGATACCTGAGTTCCGCCGCATCGTTCATGCAGTGCAGAAGGGCGAACGCGAAGCCCGCATCGCCAAGAAGGAAATGGTCGAAGCCAATCTGCGCCTGGTGATTTCAATTGCCAAGAAATACACCAATCGCGGCCTGCAGTTCCTTGATCTTATTCAGGAAGGCAATATCGGCCTGATGAAAGCGGTCGACAAGTTCGAGTACCGCCGCGGCTACAAGTTCTCGACCTACGCCACATGGTGGATCAGGCAGGCGATCACCCGGTCCATCGCCGACCAGGCTCGCACTATCCGCATTCCGGTGCACATGATCGAAACGATCAACAAGATCGTGCGCACGTCGCGGCAGATGATGCACGAGATCGGCCGCGAGCCGACACCGGAAGAACTGGCGGAAAAACTGTCCATGCCGCTGGAAAAAGTCCGCAAGGTGATGAAGATCGCCAAGGAGCCGATCAGTCTGGAAACACCGGTGGGAGATGAAGAAGACTCACACCTCGGTGATTTCATCGAGGACAAGAACGCCATCCTGCCGATCGATGCAGCCATTCAGGCCAACCTGCGCGAAACGACAACCCGGGTGCTGGCCTCGCTGACACCGCGCGAAGAACGTGTGCTGCGCATGCGCTTTGGCATCGGTATGAATACCGACCACACGCTGGAAGAAGTCGGCCAGCAGTTCTCGGTCACACGCGAACGTATTCGCCAGATTGAAGCCAAGGCGCTCAGGAAGCTGAAACACCCAAGCAGGTCCCGCAGGCTGCGGAGTTTCCTGGATAACTAGCGTGATTTCGGCCTGATACGGCTGAACGCAGATTTACTCACATTTCGACGAAGGCCGGGCAGCTTGCCCGGCTATCCCTGCTAAAAACAAGCCCAGATAACGTGCCTGAAACCGGGCCCGGTTGCGACCGTGGCCCGGTTTTCACGTCAGAGCGAGCAGTTTACTCAACTCGGTCGGACAGTTTTCTTTTTACGCGGCTTTTTGACTTTTGGTGGAAGCGAAGCCGCAAAGTCCCTGGCTGACCGGATGATTTCAGTGAGCTGTTCCCGGTCAATGAGCACCGTTTCGGGCAACGCAACATACTCTCTCATCGGCCGGCCCGGCAGGGGTTCAAACTGGCTGGCGCCAACCTCTTCAATCAGCCTTTTCCGATCCTCTTCGCCAAGCCGCACAATCAGTGCCTCCTGATGCAGGCCGGTGAACATGTTGCCGTTCACGAAGGCACACGGATAACCGAACATCTGACGTTTTTCGATTGCCGGTTCATCGGGCAGAAGCGAGGCGAACAGGTCAACGAGTTCAGCGGGCGACTTACGCCATTTTCGTCCCTGTCGCCGCTAGTCATATTTGTACTGCGGCTGCCATCCGTCCGGCCCGTCCTGCAGCAGGTTGAACATGTGCCAGACGGCGCAATAATCGTCGAACGGTCCCATCGGTGTGGTGGCGATGCGGGTGATCTTGCCGTTGTCCATGCGGAAGGACGACAGTCCGGGATGCCAGCCGCCGTCTTCGCCGCGATAGCCCATGTCTTCGGCGAAACTGGAGCCTTCATGGGACACCATCGGAAAGCGCCAGCCGCGCGATGCAGCAAATTTCTTCTGGGTTTGCGGGGTGTCAGGGCTGGATATGCAAAATGCGGCGCGGTCTGCCAGATGCGGGTAGATGCCGTTGAAACCGTCGGCCCACAAAGTGCAACCCGTGCATCCGGTGCCCATATTGTGCACCATCAGGAGATCCGATTTGCCGCCAAACAGGTCGGCGAGTGAGACATCACCGTCGAGTGTCATGAACGTATAGTTGGCCACTTCCACAGGTCCCGCCTTCATCAATTCGGTCATCTGCTTGCGAAGCTCGACGATACGGTTGTGCAGATCGCCGAGCTTTTGCAGATCGGGTTTGTGTATGCTCATGATCTCTTCTCCTCACGGGTTGGCGCAGGGCCTGTGTCCAGCAGCGTGGCGAGCAGGTCGAACTGGTCCTGCCAGTATTGGGTGTACCTGTTGAGCCACACGGCTGCGTCGTAGAGCGGACCGGTCTCGATGCGGCAGCGGCTGATGCGGCCACTGCGCTGTTGCTGCACCAGGCCGGCCCGCACCAGTACCTGGATGTGCCTGGAGACCGCCTGCAGCGAAATGTCGAAGGCAGATGCGATCTCGGACACCAGCAATTCACGGTCCGCGATCATCTCCAGAATAGAGCGTCGCACAGGGTCAGACAGGGCGGAAAACACCGCATTCAGACGATGCTCGGCCAGATCGGTTACGTTGGCAGGTTGAGTTTGTGTCATGTTGAACAACTATCAACGATTTTGTTGATAGTCAACAAATTAGTTGATTATTTGTATAGAGATGTGATGGAGTCTAGTTTCGTGAAGATTTCCGGAAAGCGCCCGGTGAGGTACCAATGACGCGCCTGAATGCCCGGCTGAATGCGTTGGTATCAGAGTATCCGGTGCGGTTGGCAATATCATCAAGAGCCAGACTGGTTTCGCTCAGCATGCGGCGCGCCAACAGCGTGCGATACTGGGTGACGTAGCCCATTGGAGTTGTGGCCATGGCCTGGCGAAAACCCAGGGCAAAGGCGGTGCGCGACTGTCCCGCGACCTGGGCCAGGCTTTCAATTGTCCAGCTTCGCTCCGGGCTGTCATGTATCGCACCGAGGGCGCGCTGCAGTCTTTGATCGGACAAAGCGGCTAGCGCTCCACCTTCAACTGATGACCGGTTCAACCATTCCCGAAGTGCGCAGAAGAATAGCACTTCTGTCAGGCGGTTTAGTATGATGAGCGACGCAGGGCCCATGCTATCCAGCTCGTGCTGTATCAGTGAAGTAATGTTGGAGACATACCCGGGACGTACTGATCCGCTGGTCCGGACCGCCAAAAGTCCAGGCAATTGCTCAGGTATCAGGTTGGGGGCAAATGAGGATATGCGGAAGTAACCGCACAACAGCTGAGTTGACTGTTCCGGGGCGGGCCGTGGTTCGAATATCGGCGCCGGCAGGGTTTCCGTACCCGGCACATTGTGCGTCGAATCCGCCACGAGGCCGGACGTGCTCGACAGCACATGGGATTTTCCACGCGGTACAACAACATAATCACCCGCATGCAGCTCAATCTCCTCGCTGCCATCTGACAACCTGATCCAGGTCGAACCGGCAATGATGAGATGAAACCGGCAAATGTCCGTCTGTTCGGCGACTTCCATGCCCCAGGGCGGCATCAACGCTTTGGAGAAGTACACTGTGCTGCGCACATGGATCATGTCCAGAATTTTGCTGATTGTATCCATGACCAACGGACCTACCTCTGTCGTTTCAAATTGCCAATGTCAATCTGCGTGCTTTGTACGATCTGCAAGAATTCTCGAACGCAGAGTGCTGGCCGAAAACCGCCATTACCACAACACTGCGTGGCAACTGGCCATAGTGCCTTCAGATGTCCAAGGAGAATTTGTCATGAAGATGTATACTGTTTTGGCTGTTGCTTTGACTGGTGCCGTCGCTGCGCTGGGCGCAGGCGGCCTGCACCACACCGCCACCGCGCAGATGGCTGACTGGGGTCCGAAATGGACCAGTGACGGAAAACTGCAGCTGCCCAAAGGCTACAGGGAGTGGGTCTATCTGGGATCGCCGTTCACACCCAATGCGTTGAATGATGGCAAGGCCGGTTTTCCGGAATACCACAATGTCTACATCCAGCCGCAGGCCTACAGGATCTACAAGGAAAGCGGCAAGTTTCCGGAAGGCACCATCATGCTCAAGGAACTGCAGCTTGCCATGGAAGGCGAGGAGCCCGACGGTTCGCGCACCGAAGTTTCCGGGCGCGGGTATTTCCCCGGTGCGTTCAACGGCATTGATATCGCCGTGAAAGACTCCAGCCGTTTCGCGCAAAGCAATAACTGGGGTTATTTCAATTTCGGTCACCACGCTCCTCCCTATGCCGAAACCGCAGCGGCAGCACCGGTCGAGAATTGCGCGCAATGCCATATCGATAACGCCACAAAAGACATGGTTTTCACGCGGTTCTACGGCCCCTTGAACAACTGAACACTCAACTCAAATATCAAGATATCGGAGAAGACAGAAATGAGAATGTCCAATGTTCAGGCCGGTGTCAGCATCCTTGGACTGGCAATGTTGGCAGGTTTTGTTCTGGGTGAGCCGCCGGTTTCCCGGCAGGCCAACGCCCAAAGCGGCACAACCATCAAACTTCCGGAAAATTTTCGTACCGGTTACGAGTTCCTTGGTGCCTGGGCGGTTTCCGGTGATGCCGATACAGGCGGCGAAGTCGGTCAGCATATTGTATATGCCTCACCCGGCACCGTGAAAGCCTACCGGAATACCGGCAAGTTTCCTGATGGCGCGGTGCTGGTAAAGGAGTTGTTCAAAGGCAAGACCGAAGATTTGACCACAGGAAGCGCAACATCTGCTGCCGAGGTTGCCGGGTATTTCGTCATGGTCAAGGATGCTGCCGGCAAGAATACCGGCCCGCTGTGGGGTGACGGATGGGGCTGGGCATTCTTTGGTGCGGACAACACAAAGCAGACAACGACAAAGGACTACGAGGCTGAGTGTCTTGCCTGCCACGAACCGGTGCGCGACCGGGACCTGGTCTACTCCTATGCCTATCCGGTGCTGAAACCATGATCATGATTGTACCCGACTGACATCCGTACCTGGATGCGGCAACTGCTGGCGCGCCGACCTTGAATCCGCAAATTCTCTCCCGGTCGGTGCGCCAGGTTTCTTGCGGCCGGAAAAGGCGCCCATTGGATATAATCCGGCTTGCCCCGGTTTGACCGCCGCTGCTATGACGCGGAAGCAGGCATCGAACTTGAAACCGGGGGCAACTCGTCGATGACCGCATCAGCGACGCGCAAACTCATCA
>JBPCVV010000364.1:0-12590 GCA_051010195.1 Anderseniella sp.
TGTCCAAAACTGACGTGCGCACACTGGATTTCTGTCCCGGCGATTTACTTGTTCTGTTGAAGCCCCGCTGGGCGCCGAGAAGAAACAGGCCAAACAGAAACAGGGGTACGGCGACAGGCAACAGCCCGCGAAGCGCAAGAAATGCAGCCATGGTGAAAACACTTCCGGAAATTGTCCCACGGCCGGCGCGTGCCAGGGTTGCGGGGTTTACATTGGCAAGGCGCGGCAACAGCAGAACGACCATCACGAACAATGCGATAACGGCGATTGCGTACGGCATCAGTTCAATTGCTCCAGCAGTCCGCGAGGCCCCTTTCCATTGGAGCCGGAGAAATCTTCAAGTGCAGCCCGTCCGCCCGCGGCGTAAACGGCAACGGCTGACAACAGTTCGCGCAATTGACTTGCCGAACTTGAATCAAACCGACTATAGGCGCCGCCGGTCAGGCGAGCAATTTCCCGAAATGCACTCTGGGCGACCTGGTCATTGCCTTCCTGGAACATGAACATGCGCACGCCGAGCAGGCCGATTTCACCGGCCTGCTGGCAAAGTCTGTCAACGTTTTCTTCCATGCAATCGCCCACATACACAACTGCATTGACCTTGCCGGCCTGGACTTCCCTGCGAACGTGTTTCAATACTTTTTCGATCTGGGTACTTCCGCCGCGGCAGTCCACTGTCGTCATCAGCCGGGCCAATCCTTCGGCATCCGAGACCCATTTCGACGCCCGGCATTCGCCGAAGCCGCGGAAATAGATCAATTGCACGTCCAGCCCGCCGATACGGCCGGCTTCCCGGAACATTTCCGCCTGGGTCTGAAGCGCCGCGTCCCAACTGGGCTGACGCGACATGGTGGCGTCCATTGCAAACACCAGCTTGCCGTTTCCGCTTGCTGCCGGCAGCGGTGTTGCCTTCACTTGTGCGAGAAAACCGTCAACATCATCGTTCGCAACAGGTGAGCGCTCCGATTGTTGATCAACAATCGGATTTTTGGAAGATTTGCCGTTATCTTTCCTTGCCAAATGCATGTCCCCCGAAAAACGTTGTCTTCAAAGAGATAGGGAGTTTTGCGCCAAATACAAATCATAGCACCTGCTCAAGTGATCTCCTAAGCAGATGGGGACACAAGATATTCCTCGTCGGTAACATGCTCCAGCCAGTTTGCATGGGCGCCGTCAAGCGCCTCCTGGAAGGCAATGTGCACCATGCCATTGTCCGGCGTGGCCCCATGCCAGTGCTTTTCATCGGGGGAAATCCACATGACATCACCGGGTTTCAGCACTGTCACCGGCCCACCCTCGGTCTGAAACAACCCAAGGCCCGACAGCACCACCAGTGTCTGACCCAGCGGATGGGTATGCCAGGCGGTGCGCGCGCCTGGCTCAAATGTGACCCGCAAGGCACGAATGCGGGCAGGTTCCGGTGCCTCGACAATCGGGTCCTGCCAGACGGTTCCGGTAAAATAGCTGGCTGGCGCCTGCTTGGTTGGTCTCGTACCTGCCTTATAATGCTGCATTGGCTTGTATCCCTGCTTCTGCTCTGGTCTTGTTGCATGGCCAGACTAGAGCAAGCAGGAGTTTGAATACCAGACCATGAACAATCTGATGCGAGATTTTCCACCTGCCGGAGACGCCCAGGTCACGCTAGCCAACTGGCGTACCGGTCCGTTCAGTTCATGGGCGTTTTCCCATGTCCGCGAAATCATCGGGACAGCCGATATTCCCAACAACCCGAATGACATCTGGCAGTTGGGTTCCGATCCACACGATCTCACTGACCTGCCGGTTGACGATGGTTTGAACCTGAACGCCTATCTGGACGCCACGTTTACCGATGCATTCATGGTTATGTACAAGGGCAACATTATTGCCGAGGAATACCGTACTGCGTCCGGACCCCGCAGACCCCACATCCTGATGTCGGTGTCCAAATCCATGCTGGGCGCGTTGTCGGGCATTCTTGCCGACAAGGGCATGTTGGACACCAAAATGCCGGTCACAGAATACGTCCCGGAAACAACCAACACCGCCTGGAGCGGAGCCAGTGTCCAGAACCTGCTGGACATGCGTGCCGGGGTTCGTTTCGACGAAGACTATGACGCAACCAGCGGGGCGATCATCGAGTACCGGAAATCAACCGGATGGAATCCTCTGGAACCCGGCGAAGCCGCTTCCGATCTGCGCAGTTTTTTCAGCCAGGTCACCGACACCGACGGCTCGCATCTCGGGCGCTTTCACTATGTGTCGCCGAACACAGACCTGATGGCCTGGGTCATCGAGCGGGCCACCGGCAGGCGTTATGCGGACTTGATGTCGGAGCACCTCTGGCAACCGATGGGGGCTGAAACTTCCGCCTATATCACCGTTGACAGGTTGGGCGCGCCGAGAGCCGCCGGCGGCATGTGCGTCACATTGAGCGACCTTGCCAGAATGGGTCTGCTGGTCGCAAATCGCGGGAAGCGCGACAGCATTCAGGTATTGCCGGAAGCCTGGATTGACGACGTGATGAACAATGGTGATCAGGCAGCCTGGGGATCCGGCGACTTCGCCGAGTACTTCCCGGGCAGGGCCATGCACTACCGTAACAAGTGGTACGTGGAACGCGGCGACGACCCGATGGTTTTCTGTATCGGCATCCATGGTCAGAACCTCTATGTGATCCCCGACCGGCAACTGGTCATCGCGAAACTGTCTTCCCGGCCAATGCCGCTCGACCCACAGGTGAGCCAACTCAATCTGAAAATGATTGCAGCGCTCAAGCAGTACTTTGGCGCCAGTTAGTCAGCGTGCAGGCTCCATGCTCATCAATGCCGCATTGCCGCCGGATGCCGTCGTGTCAATGGATACCACCCGCTCGGTGGCAAACTGGGCAAGGTAGTGTGGCCCCCCGGCTTTCGGTCCGGTGCCGGACAGTCCTTCGCCGCCAAATGGCTGCGAACCGACGACCGCACCGATCTGGTTGCGGTTGACATACATGTTACCGACGCGGACCTGACGCTGGATTTGTTCGATGGTGTCTTCAACGCGCGAGTGCACGCCGAGGGTCAGACCATAGCCGGTATCATTGAGTGCCTGGCAAACCTGGTCCAGCTTGTCAGCCTTGTATTTGACCACATGCAGGCAGGGTCCGAACACCTCTTCGTGCAATGGCGCCAGCGAGCTGAGCTCATAGACGCCGGGCGTCACAAATGTGCCTGCCTTGCATTCTGCCGGCATCGGCAGGTCAACCAGCGTGCGCGCCTCGCGTACCATACGCGCCTTGTGAGCTTCCAGGCGCTCGCGAGCCTCTTCGTCAATTACCGGGCCCACGTCAGTTGAGTAATCGAGCGGGTCGCCGAGCTTCAACTCGCTGACAGCCCCGCACAACATGTCGATGGTCCGCTTTGCGGCATCATCCTGCACGAACAGCAAACGGGCTGCGGAACAGCGCTGGCCGGCGGAATCAAATGCCGACAGGATCAGGTCGCGAACTGCCTGCTCCGGCAAGGCGGACGAGTCGACAATCATCGCATTCATACCGCCGGTCTCGGCAATGAGCGGCAGGATTGCTCCGTCCCGCGCCGCCAGGCTTCTATTGATGATATGAGCTGTCTGGGTCGAGCCGGTAAATGCAACGCCGCCCAACCTGTCATGCTGCAGCAATTGTCTGCCAATGCGCGCACCGTCGCCGGGCAACAAGGACAACACCTCTTGCGGTACGCCTGCCTGATGCAGAAGCTTCACGGCCTCAAAGGCAATCAGTGGCGTTTGTTCGGCAGGCTTGGCCATCACAGAATTGCCGGCAGCCAGAGCCGCGCACATCTGGCCAGTGAAAATCGCCAGTGGGAAGTTCCAGGGCGCAATGCAGGCGAACACACCACGGCCGCGCAGGACCATCTGGTTGGTCTCGCCGGTCGGACCCGGCAGTTCATCCGGCCTGCCGGACCTAGCCCGGGCTTCGCTGGCATAATAGCGCAGGAAGTCAACCGCCTCACGGAGGTCTGCCTGTGCGTTGTCGAGCGTCTTGCCGGCTTCCCGGATCAGCAGAGCAAACAGTCTGGCTGCATTCGCCTCATAGAGATCGGCAGCCCGCTCCAGGCAGCCGGCGCGGTGGTCACCGCCTAGCGCATCCCAGGCCTCCTGCGCCGCTGATGCGTGTTTCATCGCCGCTGCCACCTGCGCGTCGGATGCTTCTGACACCTGGCCCACAATAACCGACCGGTCATGTGGCGAGGTAATCTCGCGCAAGGCTTCGCCTGGTTCTTTGCCCGGCACCAAGGCGGTGGCCTTGACCTGGGTCTTGAGCGCCTTGTTGATATCCGCCAATAGCGGAGCCCGGGTGGCGTCGTCCCACAAAGGTATTCCGGCAGAGTTGCGGCGCGGCGCAAAAAGCTCAGCCGGCGGCGCGATGCGCGGATGCGGCAGGGCATCCAGCCGGTGCACGACCGCGACCGGATCCTCGACAATGTCGTCAACCGGCGCTTCATCGTCTGCCAGCCGGTTGACAAACGAGGTGTTCGCACCGTTTTCCAGCAGACGCCTGACGAGATAGGCAAGTAAATCCTCATGACTACCCACCGGCGCGTAAATACGGCACGGCTGGGCAATTCCTTCATCTGCGGTTACCGCATCGTAGAGAGCCTGTCCCATGCCGTGCAGGCGCTGGAACTCGAATTCCCGGTCATTGCCGGCCATGACCGATACAGCAGCAACCGTGTGGGCGTTGTGGGTGGCGAACTGCGGATAGAAAACATCGCGGCGGCGCAACAGGTAGCGCGCGCAGGCCAGGTAGGACACGTCGGTTGAGACCTTGCGCGTGAACAGCGGAAAATCCTTGAACCCGGCAATCTGGGCCAGCTTGATTTCGGTATCCCAGTAAGCGCCCTTGACCAGGCGGACCGGAAACCGCCGGCCGGTCTGTTCTGCCAGTTCGGCCAGCCACTCAAGGGCAGGCATGGCGCGTCGTGAATAGGCCTGGACGGCCAGGCCCAGGCCGTTCCAGTCCTTTAACGCCGGGTCGTGGGCCAGCCGTCCGAAAATCCGGAACGACAATTCGAGGCGGTCGACTTCTTCTGCATCTATGGTCAGGGCAATGCCACCATCGCGGGCTTGCACGCAGAGCTTCTGGATTTGTGGATACAGCTCGTCCATGACGCGTGTCCGGGTGCGCGCCTCATAGCGCGGATGCAGGGCAGACAGCTTCACCGAAATCGACGGCAATTCGTGGATCGGGCGTTTGGCGGCGGCCCTTTCACTTTTGGCAATGGCGCTGATGGCATCGCTGTAGGACTGCCAGTAGCGTTTGGCATCCTTCATCGTCCGAGCCGCCTCGCCCAGCATGTCATAGGAAAACCGGAAGCCCTCGTCCTTGAACGGCGCTGACACATCCAGCGCCTCGGCAATGGTACGGCCGAGCACGAACTGCTTACCCATGATGCGCATGGCGTGGCGCATGGCCTGACGGACAATGGGTTCGCCGGACCGCTTTACGATCTTCGAGAAGTATCCCGAGGGATCCTGGGTTGCTTCACCGCCCAGGCCGACGAATTTGCCGGTCAGCATCAGGCCCCAGGTAGAGGCGTTCACGAACAGCGAATCCGATGCGCCCACGTGCTTGTGCCAGTCGCGGCCGCCGATCTTGTCGGCAATCAGCTTGTCTGCCGTGTGGTCATCGGGTATCCGCAGCAATGCTTCGGCGAGGCACATCAGCACCACGCCCTCCTCGCTGGAGAGCGAATATTCCTGCATGAATTCGTCAACACCGCCTTTTTGCTTCCGGCCCTTTCGAACGGCGGCTACCAGTTCCCTGGCCAACTTTTGCGTCTCATCCGCCGCGTCACCGTCCAGTTCAGCCTGTGATGCCAACCTGCGTACCAATGTGGTCTCGTCAGCGAATAGCTGGCCGGATAGTTTGTCCATGGACGGAAGTGATGAAGCGGTCATGACGCACGGTCCTTCTTGAAAACACTTTCTGGCTATGTAATTGAACTCATATGGTGTTATTCACTTATTTTTGGCCAGTCGACAGGTTATTCACCTGCTAAACATGGGTTTCACAGCAATGCCAATCGATACTCACGACATCAAGATGCTGGATGTGTTGCAATCTCACGGCCGCATCAGTGTCAGCGATCTGGCGCGCCAGATCAATTTATCTTCCACGCCTTGCGCACAGCGGCTACGCAAACTGGAAATGAACGGCTACATTTCCGGGTACAAGGCAGTTGTCGATCCCCACGCGCTGGGGCTGGACCTGCTGGTTTTCATCCAGGTCACATTGAAGGAAACCGACGAAGCCACCTTGCGGTCGTTCAATGCCGCCATTGGCCGCGTGAAGAACGTGCTGGAATGTCACATGGTCGGCGGCGATTTCGACTACTTGTTGAAAGCACGAGTTGCGGGAATGACCGAATACCGGAAACTGTTGGGCGGCGAGATCGGTTCGCTGCCGATGGTTCAGGGCACGCATTCGTATTTCGTCATGGAAGAGGTGAAAGACGGCACGCCTTTGCCCCTGAAGCCTGTGCGGCCAGTCGCAAAACAATGATAGGCTGTGGTGCAACCAAACCAGTTGATTCCTGAATGATGCCGGACAGACTCAGAACAGTTCGAACCGTTGAAACCCTGAGAGCCCAGGTGTCCCAGTGGCGGCGGCAGGACATGCGGACCGCTCTCGTGCCCACCATGGGCGCACTGCATGACGGACATCTGCGGCTGGTGGAAATGGGCCTGCGCACCGCAGACCGGGTTGTGGTCACCATTTTTGTCAATCCCCAGCAGTTCGCGCCAGGTGAAGATCTGGACGCCTATCCCCGGACCGAAAAGGCCGATGTCGAGAAACTGCGCACCGCCGGTGCGCACCTGGTCTATGCACCGGCCCTGCAGGAAATGTATCCGGAAGGGTTCTGCACCTCGGTTTCCCTTGCCGGGCCGGCAACGGCGAACCTGGAAGACAAGTATCGTCCACAGTTTTTCGACGGCGTTGCAACTGTCGTAGCCAAGCTGTTCATTGCCGCCGACTGCGACTATGCCATGTTCGGAGAAAAGGATTTCCAGCAATTGAAGGTTGTCACCAGAATGGCTCGTGATCTGTCGATCCCGACCGCGGTAATCGGCGTTCCGACAGTGCGCGCAGCCGACGGCCTGGCCTTGTCGTCACGCAATGAGTATCTGTCGGATGACGAGCGGGCGACCGCACCGCTGCTACACCAGACCCTGCAAAACGTCGCCGCCGACGTGCGTGCCGGCAAGAACATTGCCCGGTCGTGCTCTGCCGGCAAGAAGCGCTTGAAACAGGCAGGGTTCAAGACCGACTATCTGGAGGTGCGTGTTGCAGAAACACTGGGGCCGGTGAAATCAAAATCAGAAACCGAGCTGCGGATCCTGGCCGCATCCTGGCTGGGCAAGACCCGTTTGATCGACAATATCGCAGTCTAGATCGGGCTGATTATCCCGGTTCAGAGCAAACCGAGTTCTGCCAGCTCATTGCGCATTTTCTCCGGAATGTCGTTTGCGGCCGCACCCTTTGGCAGGTCCTGCGGAGTATCTTCGTCTTTCAGATAGCGCCAGCCCTGAAACGGCCGCCGCGGTTGTGGCCGGACCGGCACCAGATCCTGATCGAAAATAAACTTACACCGCGAAATGCCCTCATCGTCTTGAAACTGTTCTATGTCGACGATGCGCTGGCGCACCGAGATCATGCCCTTGATCACCCAGTACAATGAACCGCCGGCAACTATCTCGTCTGCGCGTTTTGGCATCATCCGGGTGATATGCCAGATTTTTCCTACCGTGCGCATGCGCAGCTCCTGCCATTCGGCAAGTTCCGGGATATCGGTCACTCCGACACACAGTTTCAGGATGTGCACAGCCATGAGGACCACCTTCCGCATCCATCCGGCGACAGGCAATGTCGAACCGTCAAGTGTGCACAGGATTCAGCCGATCGAATGACGTAGAGCTTGTCGGTTACTTTTTCTCGTGCGGCACTATCGGAGCTTCTGAGTCGCGCCACGCCCCAAAACCGCCGATCAGATTATACACCGGTTTGAGGCCCATGCGCTGGGCAATCTGGGTAGCAAGAGCCGATCGCAACCCCCCCGCGCACATGAATATGAACGGCCGGTCTTCTGCAAAAATGTCCTTGTGATAGGGACTGTCAGGCGCAATCCAGAATTCCACCATGCCGCGCGGCACATGTCTGGAATCGGGTACTTTTCCGTCCCGCCACAATTCACGGACATCGCGTATGTCGACCAACAGGGCATTGTCGCTGTCGATCAACTCACGTGCTGCGGCTACATCAACCTCGGTTATTTCCGCTTTAGCCTCGGCAAGCAAATCCTTGATACCGGTCGTTATTTCCTGTGGCATGTGTATTGTTTCCGATGCTGGTGAACTGGCTGGTACGGGAATATCACAGCAGTTTCATATCGATACGCCGGACCGGTCAAGACCTGTTTGTGACATCGGGTCAGAACCGCAACGTTTCGTTAGTCAAAGCCCGGTATCCTTACAAGGCATCAAATTTTCAGTTGTTCGGGATCTGCAGAACATGGGTGAAAGTCTCTTTGGCAAGTTGCGGGATGTAATGTCGCGCGAAACAACATCGGACATTGACGGAGCGGTCGATAGTGCAGCCTCACAGGCGAGCCTGGCCCGCATCGGCCTTGCCACCGGCACCCGAGCCAGCACGGCAGTGCCGAGCCCCGACTTGAGTGTACCTGAAATGCCTGTTGCCGGCATGGAACAAGTCCCGCAATCACCGAATACTGCTCCGGTTGGCATTCAGTTTTTTGCAGAAGTGCCAACGCGAGAGTGCGCCGACGAAATCGTGTCGATTTCTCAAGGTGCGCAAAACTGCCTGTCGGCGGAGGCCCAACCTGTCGACGACAGTATCTGGACCGTCGCAATCACTTTGTGCATGACGCCGGTGCCACAAGAAATTCACGCCATTGAAACGGTGTTCCAGACCTGGGCGCAAAAACTCGGCGGCACTTCCAAAGGCTGGGGCTTGAGCCAGAACCAGGCTGCGTAATCCATCTCAGACGGTATCCCAATCCGGTCGAACCCCTTCCGGGTCCACGAGACGCAGATCACGCGTACCCAACGCGCTGATCCCGGCCATCTCGTCTTCACTCAACGAAATCGCCAGTGCTTTCAGGTTGTCGGCGAGCCGTTCCGGCCTGGAAGATCTCGGAATTGATATGACATCGCCGTGGCCGGCAAGCCACGCGAGCGCGACCTGAGCCGGACTGGCGTCATGACGCTGTGCGATTTTGGCGATCACCGGTTCTTCGGCCACCTTGTTGCGGGCAATGGGGCAATAAGCAGTGACGGCAAGTCCGTGGTGTGCACAGGCCGCCCGCACCTTGTCCTGGTTGATCAGCGGATGATACTCGATCTGATTGCACACCAATGGCGCATCGGACAGGGCGACAGCCTCTTCGACTTGTGACACGGTGAAGTTGGATATGCCGATATGACGGGCAAGCCCGGCCCGCTTTGCCCTGTTCAGCCCGGCGACGGCCTCTGACATGCTCACCGTGCGCGGCGGCCAATGCAGCAGCAACAGATCCACGGGGCCGCAGTCCAACAGGTCAAGGCGTTCATCGACCGCCCGGTCAAAGTCACTGGCGGCATAGTTTTCCGGCCAGATCTTGGTGGTGACAAAAAGACTGTCGCGGTCCATGTGCGATGCCCGGATGCCGGCGCCCACTGCCGCTTCGTTCTGGTACATCTGCGCCGTGTCAATGTGGGTATAGCCTGCTATCAATGCTGCTTCGACGAGGCGTGCACACTGCTCGCCACGCAGTTCCCAGGTGCCGAGACCAATTGCGGGAATATCAGCTCCGTTCGCGGATACGGTTTTCATGCGCCTTCATGCCTCTTTGCGGGTTACGTGTTCCGGATGGCATCTTCGCTTTGAACCGTAGGAGAAAGCAACCGCAGATGGCTGACAAATCACCGAACACCCTGCCCTGGCCGCCGATGATTTTCGGCGGGCTCGTTGTTGCCGGATTACTGTTGCAACAAGTGCAACCAATTGAGCTGCCGGCGACACTGGTATGGCCGGGTTATGCGGCGCTGGCGGCCGGTATCATGCTGGATATCTGGGCGATGACGACCATGGCAAGGGCACACACCAACATTCTACCACACCGGGCGGCGGACCGGCTGGTGACTTCCGGCCCGTTCGCCCTCATGCGCAACCCGATTTATGTGGGCAATACGATAGCGACCTTCGGGCTGGGACTGACCCTTCTGAACGGTTGGCTGCTGATTGCAACACCGCTCGCGGCGCTGGCCACCCACTATCTGGCGGTGGTGCGTGAACAGATCCATCTTCAGGAGAAATTCGGCCGGACCTGGTCCGATTATGCCGGCAACGTCAAAGCCTGGTGGATCGTCTAGAGCTACTACAGCAACCACCAGGCCGCCAAACCGAGAAATGCAAAGAAGCCGACCACATCCGTCACGGTGGTGACAAACACACCAGAGGCAACTGCCGGATCAATTTCGAAATAATCCAGTGCCAACGGGATGAGAATGCCGGCCACGGCGGCAGCGAACATGTTGATGATCATCGCCACGCCAATCACGATCCCGAGTTGATCCGAACCGAACCACCACCAGGCGAACAATCCCATGATGACCGCAAACGCGGCGCCATTGAGCACCCCGACGGTGCTTTCCCGGATCACGACACGCGCGGCATTGACCGGTCCAAGGTTTCTCTGTGCGATGGCGCGCACCGAAACGGTCATGGTCTGGGTACCGGCATTGCCGCCCATGGAGGCCACAATCGGCATCAGGATTGCCAGGGCCACCATCTGCTCGATGGACGCATCAAACAGCGAAATTACCCATGACGCCAGAACTGCGGTTGCCAGGTTCAACACCAGCCAGCCAAAACGAGAGCGGGTCGTCGACCAGATCGTATCGGTAATTTCTTCATCACCGACGCCACCAAGCCGCAGGATATCTTCGCTGGCCTCTTCCTGGATAACTTCCACGATATCGTCGATGGTGATGGAGCCTACCAGGCGCTGGTTTTCATCAATCACGGCCGCCGAACCGAGGTGATATTGCTCGAATTTGTAGGCCACGTCATCCTGCTCGTCGGTCACAGTGAAGATGACATCATGGTCTCGCATGATTTCTGAAATCTGTTGAGCCCGGGGATGGCGCAGCACCAGGCTGACCGGGACAAAGCCGACGGTGTGATAGGCCGGATCGACGATGTATATTTCGATAAAATCTTCCGGCAGATCTTCTTCATTGCGCATGTAGTCGATCGTTTGGCCGACCGACCAGAATGACGGCACCGCGACGAAACTGGTCTGCATCAGGCGGCCGGCTGAATATTCGGGGTATTCGAGGCCGCGGGTCAGCGCGGTGCGGTCTTCACGCGAAACCTTGGCGAGGATTTCCTGCTGATCTCCCTCATCCATGTCTTCGATGAGGTACAGGGCATCGTCTGTGTCCAGTTTGCGGACCGCAGAGGAAATAAACTGGTTGGGAAGGGCGTCCATGAGTTCGTCACGGACGGACTCGTCAAGCTCCGGCAGGACTTCAAAATCGAATGTGCGGCCCTGCAGCTCAATAAACTTTATGCGGTCGTCACCGGGCAGGAACTCGATCAGGTCGGCGATATCGGCGACATGGAGCTCCTTGATCAGCTTGCGCAGCTGACGGGCATCGTCCTGATCGAGGGTATCGGCAACCGCACGGACGTACTCGGCGCGCAAGGCGCCGTCATTGTCGTGTATTCCCAGCTCTTCAACCAGTTCCGGCATAACTTGTTCGCATCCCGAATGAATTCGCCTGCGTGATACATACCATGCAGAGGTTACCGGACAATCAGCGAATTTGGTGTGACAATTCCAGTGTTACTCGGGGGATCGTGCAAATCAGGTTATTGAGCAACCCATGCCGTTACATTAGATACATTTTATATACATCTTATATCATTTCGCACAACACAGCCCCGCCGTGGATGGTAACACCCATGGTAAAACGGGCAGAAACCACGTTGAAAACGATGATGATGGTCCCGTAGTGGATGCAGAACCGATTTCTGACCTGCTTGATATCCCTGCGGATGAGGTTTCGAACCGGATTGGACAGGGAACAATCAGGACACTGTGCGAATCCGGTGTTGACGAGCATCCAAGGCGGGTTTCACCTGAGGTTTTTTCACCGCAACTGTTGCGCCCGCATAGAGGTAGATCGCGAAGGACGGGTTTTCAATCGCACATTTATTGATTTCCGCGATCGACCCCTGCCCACGTCATTGCGTGGACCGGAGCGAATAAACGCGCCGGAACAGAGGTTAAGCAACAACCGTTAAGACAATATCCTCTGACCGCAGATCAGACGGTTGCAGCCAGGAAGTCGCTGACCGCGCCGATCTGCAAAAACCAGATGAAAGTGGTTGTCAATCCGATAGCCAGAACCGGCCGGTACATTGCCTGAGCAAAATTCTCAACCGGCGCATCACCCGCCGTTTGCCCGATCTCCGCATAGGTCCGGGCAATCAGATATTGTTCCGCCCGTTCAATTGAGCGCAGTTTTCCAACTGCGGCACGTTCATGTGCGTATTTCATGTCGCC
>JBPCVV010000365.1:0-16155 GCA_051010195.1 Anderseniella sp.
CTGGGCGTTATGGACAAGTTGCCATGATCGCCAAATTCCCGGACACAGTGTCGTGAATCCTTTGTTAAGAGGTAAATTCGAATTGTAATTAACCTGCTTCGGCGGCATTGTTGAACTCATGCTTAACAAGGCCCTAACAGGCGCGGTTAAGCGAACCATAATTCAGCACCAATCCCGCTCTCACCGCTCACGCGGGAACGACTGTGACAGCCACTGGAATCCACGTCCGGCTCCGGTGCAACTCATACACACTGCCATTCACAAACGGCTGATTTTGCCCGCTGCGACCACCGGCCCGGTCGGTGCGCCGGTTGTTGAGCCACCTTGTGGTTCCAGGCTCACTGCCAGCAGATTGCCGGCCACCAGCTTGGCACGAAGAGGTTCGGGCACGGCAACCCGGGCGGATTGGCCGCCGGGCACCACGCCCAGCGAAACCGGCGCTGCATCACCTTCAATGAGCCACAGTTCATAGTCGCGCCCAGGTTCCGGGACCTGGTTGAGCGCTGTCAGCACCAGTTCGTGCGAGCCGCGGTCGTACCCGGCAACAAACTTGTCCGCCGTTTCATCCGATTGCAAAGTTGCTGTCAGCCGTGACCCGTCGTCGGTGCCCCGGTCGGCGACTTGCGGATAGATGAGCGAGCCAACGGCAAGCAGCACCGCACCGAACGCCAGGCCACGCCATAGCGCAAGTGACGACCACCATCCGCTCCCTGAGGTCTGCGCGGCCGATGGTTCAAACAGGGCATTTTCAAGATCGGACCACACCCGGTCGGGTGGAAGCACAGGTTCTACGTCTCCAGCCAGCGGCGCCAGTGTTGTTTCCCAGGCTGCAACCAGCCGCGCAAACTGCTCATCGTCGGCGATACGGGCGGCAACCTGCTCGCGTTCAGGCCCCGGCAGGACGCCGAGAACATATTCCGCGGCAAGCGCGTCGTCGCGCTCGGCCGGGCTGTTCATGTTTTCGGTTCCCGATGTCATCGTTCAAGACAGTCCCTGAGTTTGATAAGGCTGCGACGCAACCATGTTCGTACCGTGTTCAAGGGTGCATCCAGTTGCTGCGCCAGTTCTTCATAAGAATAGCCTTCTACATATGCCTGGCGTACGGCATGGGCGTGTTGCGGGTCGAGTTCTCCCATGCATTCATCGATCCTGCGTCCTTCCGACGCCAGAACGGCCGCCTTTTCCGGCGACATGTCCGGCGCTTCAACATCCTTGCCCTCATCGAGTTCGTCTGCCTGCGGTTTCCTGGCCCGCAATATGTCGATGGCATGATTGCGGGTGACTGCCGCCAGCCAGGATATCGGGCTCAGGCCGCGCTGGCTGAACGACCCGGCACCATGCCAGATCTTCACATAAACCTCCTGCAGCGCGTCCTCGGATTCGCCCCTGTCTTTCAATAGACGAAGGCAGATGCCGAATAGTTTCGGGCTGGTCAGGGAATATAGCTCACGGAATGCCGCCCGGTCCTTCAACGCGATACGTCCAAGCAGCTGTTGTATGTTGTCACGGTCGCTCAGTGGACTGTTCCGCCTCCGCAATTGCCCTGCCCGGACCATAGCAAACGCAGCCTTGTCCGCAATGGCGCCGGACGGGTCCCCGCCGATGTGCTGCCGCATTATGCCGATACACACTCGCATGGCCAGGCTGCATTGTGATTGTGGCACACAGGCCATTATGGTACCGCATTGCGGAAAATCGTGAAGCGAACCGGGAGCCGTTCATGCGCTGGATCTTGTTGTCCGCCACTCATATCGCAGTTCTATTGGCAGGATTTGCACTCGGTGTGTACACACTGCCGATTCTTACTGCGCCGGAAAGCCCCGACAGTGAAATGCTGGCAGCTACCGCGAAGAGTGCTGTTTTCAAGGCTGATTTTACCCGCGATCTCAAGGGCAGCGATTTCCTGCACTGGGGCGAAGGCAGTGTCAGCCTGACGCCGGACAAGATTGTCCATGAAGGCAAGCTGTCACCGGGTCCGGACTACAAGCTCTACCTTGTCAGTGAGTTTGTCGAAGACGAGGCGCAGTTTGTGAAACTGAAGCCGGATGCGCAACTGATCGGTGACGTGAAGACCTTCGACGGTTTTCTGCTGGACGTGCCGCAAGGTGTTGATATCGGCTCGTACTCGACAGTGGTGGTCTGGTGTGAAACCTTTGGCGAGTTCATTACCGCCGCCAAGTACAGGTAGTGTGCCCGGTCCAGGTAATGCGCGCCGTCTACATTTCCACGGTTTCTGCCACTTCGATGGTGCCGTGCTCGATATGAGGACAGCCCTTGGCCATTTCGATGGCATCCTCGATCGTGTCCGCTTCAACCAGTGAGAAGCCGGACAGCGGATTTGATCCGCCGTCATTTGTCACGCCCGTTGAACTTACCGTGCTGGACTTGCCCACAGGATGGCCCGGATTGACCATGGCTTTACCGAGCCCTTGCATCCAGGCTTGCCACCTGGCCATGAGTTTTGCGCCTTCTTCCGGGTTCTCCGGCATTGTTCCGCCGTGATAGGCAAAAATGAACTGTGGCATCGTCTTTCTCCTGTTTTGGGGGCTAGTTTTGCAGGTCCGGAAACCGTTCCAGTTTCGTGAGCGATGACGTCCACCCCAGTTTGTGATTGGCAGCAGCCTCGTCGTCCTTGAGACCGGAATGGGTCAGGACGAACACGGTACCACCCTTGCCGTCCGGGCGGACCTCAAATATGACGTGGGTCTCGTAGCCGCGCCGGTCCTCGTCGTCATGCCAGCCCCACGTGAACTCAACCGAATTCGGCGGATCTATCGCCACAACCTCACCGCTCATCTTGTGCTGGGCGCCTTGCGCGTTGACCAGCGTCGACGACCAGGCGCCGGTTCGCGACAGGTCGAGATTGTGCTCCTTCATGCTGACCCCTTCGGGCCCCCACCATTTCAGCAGGTGTTCGGTCTGGGTGATAAAGGCGAAGACCTTCTCAGGCGCCACCGGGAATGAGCGTTCGATTTTCAGCACACTCATTGATCATCACCTTGGTTCAGCATGGCCGTTTCCAGCCTGTCCAGGCTGGTCTGCCAGAACTCACGATAGTCCATTGCCCACTCACCGATGGACCGCATGGCCTGCGGGCGGACCGAGTACATGCGGCGCTGCTTGTCGATGCGCTGTTCGATAATACCGGCCTCACGCAGGACTTTCAGGTGGCGCGAGATGGCTGGCGGCGAAAGGGTGCCAACCTCCTGCAGGCTGCCGGCAGGCATTTCACCTTCCTTGAGCAGTTTTTCGACAATCGCAAACCGCGTTGCGTCGCCCAGTGCGGCAAACGTGTCATGGATCATGGAGAGCGTGCCTTTGATTTCTAAATATGTTAATTAACATAAACAGAAAATAATGGTTGTCAACTTGCTGACCCTGACCTCCGACTTTGATGCGGGAACCGGAGAATGAAAATCAGTGTTGCATCCGGCGGTTGGTTTTCCTAATTTGTTGATCTCGAAGAAACACAGAAAAAAACATAATTATGCAGGATTTTGCAGAAGCATTTCGTCTGGCGTTTGGCCTGGTGGCCGCGATGGATGCTGACCTGGTTGAGATCATCGGCCTGTCGCTGCGCGTCAGCCTGACGGCAGTGTTCATTGCCGCCGTTCTGGGCATGCCTCTCGGCGCGCTACTGGCCACGGTGCGGTTTCCCGGCCGCAGCGCAGCCGTGATCGTCGTCAATGCGCTCATGGGCCTGCCGCCGGTGGTGGTTGGCCTGCTGGTCTACATGGCGCTGTCGAACGCCGGACCACTCGGCTTCCTGCAGTTCCTGTATACGCCGGCGGCAATGATCATTGCCCAGTCCATTCTGATCACCCCGATCGTGGCGGCGCTGACCCGGCAGATCATCGAAGAGATGAACTTTGAATATGCAGAGCAATTTGCCTCCCTGTCGGTGCCCTGGCACACCCGCATCGTGACCCTGATAAGCGATGCGAAATACCCGTTGCTGACAGTCTTGCTGGCAGGTTTCGGCCGCGCCATAGCCGAAGTCGGCGCGGTTATCATTGTCGGCGGCAACATAGCTCACCTGACCCGGGTTATGACCACAGCCATTGCCCTGGAAACCTCCAAGGGCGACCTGGCTCTGGCGCTGGCGCTCGGCATCGTGCTGCTTGCAATCGCGCTGGTGGTCAATGCCGCCGTGATGAGTTTGCGCGCCGGCGCGCAAGGCAGGGCCCATGCTTGACCAGCCTCTTGCAGCGTCGGGAAATCAGATGCCGCTCGCCGTCACCGGCCTTGCCTTTAGCGCCGGAGGCGCAAGGCTGATCAACGGGCTTGACCTTGTTCTGACCGGTCATGGCATCACCGTGGTGATGGGGCCGAACGGGGCCGGCAAGAGCCTGCTGGTGCGCCTGCTGCACGGGCTGATCGAACCGCAATCAGGCGGCATCACCTGGAACGGCCAGGCCTGTGGTGCCGCGACGCGCTTGCGCCAGGCAATGGTATTTCAGAAACCCGTTTTATTGCGCCGTTCCGTTGCAGCCAATGTGGAATTTGTCCTCAAGCTAAAGCGTGCTGCAAACCGGGAGCGGCTGAACCAGTTGCTGATGCAGGTCAACCTGCTTGACAAGGCAGGCCAACCGGCGCGGGCATTGTCGGGCGGCGAGCAGCAGCGCCTGGCACTTGCACGCGCACTGGCCAGCGATCCCGACGTGCTGTTTCTGGATGAGCCCACCGCCAGCCTGGATCCGTCATCGACCCAGGTCATTGAAACCGCGATTGCTGAGGCCAGCGCGCGCGGTGTGAAAATTATCCTGGTGACCCATGACGCCGGACAGGCGCGCCGGCTCGCTGATGAAGTTGTGTTCATCCATCACGGCGCCGTGGTGGAGCACACAAGCGCGGATGGGTTCTTTAAACAACCGGCCAGCAAGGCCGCGCGCGACTACCTCGCTGGAAAACTGGTCATCTAGCCGGGAAAGGAGGCCATCGACATGAAGATGAAAAACAACCGTTTTCTCGCGGCACTCACACTGTGCACCAGCACGGTTTTGGCCGTGCCGGCTCATGCTGAAGACAAATCGATCATCGTCCAGTCCACCACATCGACCCAGAATTCCGGTCTGTTCGACCACATTCTACCTATGTTTGAAAAGGCATCCGGCATCAGGGTGAATGTTGTTGCAGTTGGCACCGGACAGGCCATCAAGAATGCCCGCAACTGCGATGGCGATGTGTTGTTCGTGCATGCAAAGCCGGCCGAGGAGAAGTTTGTCGCCGACGGCTATGGCGTGAAGCGCTTTGACGTCATGTACAATGATTTCGTCATTATCGGTCCCCCATCTGACCCAGCCGAGGTTTCAGGCCGCAAGGATGCTGCCGGATCATTGAAGGCAATCGCTTACGCAAAAGCCGTCTTTGCGTCGCGCGGTGACGATTCAGGCACCCACAAGAAAGAGCTCAGCCTGTGGAAACAGGCCGGCATTGATGTCGCGACCGCAAGCGGAACCTGGTATCGCGAAACCGGCTCCGGCATGGGGGCCACGCTGAACGCAAGCGTCGGCATGGGCGCGTACGCCATGACCGACCGGGCCACCTGGATCGCCTTCAGGAACAAGGCTGAGTTCAAGATTGCCGTCGAAGGCGCCCAGGCGATGTTCAACCAGTATGGTATCATTCAAGTCAACCCTGGCAATTGCCCGAACGTGAAGGCGGATGCCGCAAAAAGCTTTGTTGACTGGATCATTACCGAGGAAGGGCAAAGCGCCATCGCCGCGTACAAGTTCGATGGCCAGCAACTGTTTTTTGCCAACGCTGCCAGACAAGGCGCCTCGTAAGTGTCACCTGTCAGGCCGAATTATAGTGTACACGAAACTGCCCGGAGACGTCGTAGCCGGTAAGGGCGGCGGCCCGGGCCGCAAAGGCAGGTGACCGGCTAAACGCCACCAGGGTCTGCATCGGCGGGTCGAACCAGGCGCGTCTGTCAATCGCCAGGTCATAGCGCTCCTGCATGACCGGCACGAAGTCCAGTCGCAGCTGCGCGGCAACACCCGACAGCCCGAAGGAGATATCGGCGCTGCCGTCCTGCACCAGCAGGGCTGCATCGGTTTCGCTGCGCACCGGCGCCGTCCAGTTGATGTCCGGGACGGCAAGGCCTGCCTGATCAAGCAGTTTTGCAAACAGCATCTGGCTGCCGGCCTCGGGCTGCCGGGCCACAAGTTGTCGGCCCCTTGTGTCGCTTAAGGTTGTGATGCCGGCAGGGTTGCCCGCTGGCACGATCAGGCCGCGTTGCCGTTTGGCCCATTCCACCAGGACGACCGGCTGGCCGTCGAGCTTTTGTTTTGCCGCTTCCAGGTTCCAGCCATCGCCTGATGTATCGGGAATATGCAGACCTGCCGCCAGCCCTTCGAGATTGGCGAACCGCTCAAGGCCGTCAAGCGAACTGTCGAAATTGGCCGCCAGGCCGCAGCGGCTTTCGCGCATGGCCCATTCCAGTAGCGGATCGTGGCTGCCCAGCAGCACCGCCGGCCGCATGGCAGCTACTGAAACACTGGGACCGGACGAATTGTCAGCCAGCCATGCATCCACCTGGTCGCGCGGAAACAACAGCTTTCCCGTGGCCCGTGAACAGGGAACCTCTCCCGAAGCCGCCAGTTCATAAACCTTGCGTTCCTTGATGCGCAGGAGGTCGGCCAGTTCCCTTGTGGTGAGATATCTGGATGCGAGTTCATTCATCAGCGTTACCTTGATGTCTTAACCTGCAAATTCCTGCATGGTTTTCACAAGCCTGGCAAGACGCTGGGCTCAATTCACGCTATATCTCACTTGAAAAATCCCTGCATCAGAGCCGGCCGCAATTCGGCGCAAGTTGGATACCGTGTCGTGGGTCATCTGATTGTCAGGAGACCGGCGGCTGGGAGGCGGTTATAGTGGGGCAACACCCTTGCAGTGAAGCCTGAAGGAGGGCGACGTCGTGACGAGCAAGCCTGCCCAGCCACTGGTTTATGGCTACCTTGGGAGCCCGGTCGGCGACCTCTTGCTCGTCGCAGACGCAGATCATCTGCGCGGCATCAGTTTTCCCAATGGCAGCAGAAAACAGCAGCCTCAGGCCGGATGGCGACGCGATGATGCCTGGTTTCCGGAGACTGCCGCCCAGTTGCGCGCATACTTTGCAGGTGAGTTGAGAGAGTTCAGCTTGCCGTTGCTGTTTGACGGCTCGCCGTTTCAGAATTCCGTATGGCACGCCCTGTGCGACATCCCTTATGGCGAAACCACGTCCTATGGCGCGCTGGCGGCAAAACTGGGCAACGCCAAGGCCAGCCGTGCCGTTGGCGCCGCCAACGGCGCCAATCCGCTACCCATAGTTGCACCCTGCCACCGCGTCATAGGCGCCGACAGTTCGCTGACCGGTTTCGGCGGCGGTGTGGAAGTAAAGCACTTCCTGCTCACCCACGAAAAGGCCAGGGGCTACCAGGGCCAGTTGTTCTGACCTACGCAACATGACGCCGCAGCATTGCACGCGGCCGACCTGCAAACTGCCGGCACAGGCCTGGGTTGAGTGAAGACCTTCAGGTGCCTCTGTATCGTCGGTCTGCCGGCGGTTCCTGAAAATCCGCCCAGGGATCCTGCTTGACAACATGGCTATGAATGGTGTCCGACCGTGTCCACTGAATTGTCGAGATGCCACCGTTATCAGTTGATATGACCGGGCGCTGCTCCTGGTGTACCGGTAGGCCGCGCAAGGCGGATCTCCACAGAAGTTCGTCGGAAGGCTCGACGCCCCTCCTCCTGGTTTGCGCCACGGCCAGGTTGGCGGCAGTCGGAGTCAGCAGGTAACCGGCTGTTCCCGGCGCCTTTGAAGCATCATAGTTCACTGCAAGCGCTTCTGCCGGCATTTCTGGAACCGGGGCAATCAGAATAGTGTCGTGTTCCAGGACCAGTGTCGGTTCGTTTGCCTTGGCCGCCTTGCACCAGATCAGATAGTGCGACAGCGCGCAGCCCAGTTCGGGACTTGTCAGATGCCATTGGCCCTTCTGCTGCGTGGCCCTGTCACCAATCGGGTCATCGCAGATGCGTGAATAGGTATCCGGGTTTGGAAACAGACCCATGTCATGCATGAGCTTTTCCGCCCGGTACTTGTTGACGGCTGCGAACGTTTCGACAGTGACCCCGTGGCGGTGTCCGGTCTCAATGCACCTGGTCGCCCCTTCTTCCGAAAGAGGCAGGCCGAATATGGTTATGACTTGTCCGATCATGGGTTGAAGAAGTTTCCCGGCACCAAGTTGGCGCACACAATTTACACCGAAGCGGCCATGGCTTTGGCCGATCATACCATTCAGCGTTCATCATTCAACGCGCCGGTTCTGTGACGTCCTGTCGAAAACCGATTGTGGAAGAGCTTCAGGGAGCATGACTTGATGCAGACGCTTACGGCAATGAATTTGCCCTCGTAAACTGCTGCAGCATGGCCGGCAGGCCGGACTGCTTTGCATTGCGCCCGTGACAGCATCTAGTCGCAATTGACGGCGTCCTGACAGCTGTCCAGCTGTTAAGCCTGCCATTCGGTTGATTCACGACTCCGGTAAGACTAGTCTCCACTTAGAATGATACGGCAAGGTCCCGCGTAAGCAAATGGATCGCCCCTTTTAGAGTGAGAATCCAGTGGAGAGCTCCACCGTTAAACGCCATGGGCTGACGGCCGTGCTTATGGCGGACGTGCATGGTTATAGCCGCCTGATGGGCAGGAACGAGGAAGTGACCGCCCGGCGTATTGACCGTGCGGTCAATCTGATCCGGCAATTGATCTCCGATTACGGTGGCGAGGTCAGGAATGTCGCCGGCGACGGGGTGTTGGCCCTCTTCGACAGTGCGTCGCTTTGTGTGAAGTTTGCCATCGAGATGCAGAAGGAGTTTGCCAGGGACACGGTCTGGAACTCCAGTGCCGATCCGATTGTGTTTCGTATTGGCGTCAATGTCGGCGATATCCGCGAAGACGACTCCGGTATTCAGGGCCATGCGGTCAATATTGCCTCGCGCATTCAAAGCCTGGCCCGGCCGGGGGGAATCTGCATCACGAAGGCCGTCACCCAGGTAGCCAGAGACATTGGCGATGCCAGATTGACGTCGCTTGGAACCCCGGATCTGAAGAATATTGACGAAGCCATTGAGGTTTTTGCAATTGATATGACCGACGGGCCAGATACCGAGTTGTCGGCCGCGCCGCTGGTGATACAGCGCGATGACGACCGGCATCAAATTCCTGACAGCTCTGTCGCAGTGCTGCCGCTCGAAAACCTGTCCGGCCAGCCTGAAGACAGTCATCTGTGTAACGGTGTGACCGGCGATGTCATCTCCAATCTGACGCGATTTCATGATCTGCACGTCATCGCGCAGCAATCTTCCGGCGTGTTTCAAAACCAGGGCCTCATGCCGGATCAGATCGCCCGTAAACTGGGGGTGCGGTATCTGACGTCTGGTGGTTTCCAGCGCGCAGGCGACAAGCTGCGGGTTCGGCTGCAACTGGTGGAAGCTGCGTCCGGCCGGTCGATCTGGTCGGAAAAGTTCGATGGGGAAATAGCGGATATTTTCGCATTTCAGGATGAGGCTACGGCGATTATCGCTTCCAGTCTCTCGATCAAGATCGATTTTGCCGAACGCCAGCGTCAACAAAGGTCGGCTCCTTCTGACCTGCAGGCTTATGGGCTGATCCTGCGCGGCCGTGAGGTTTACAAGCAGCCGCGGCGGGAACTGAACCTGCATGCCCGGCGGCTCTTCGAACAAGCATCCGAAGTCGATCCGGCCTATGCGGTCTCGTACACCAGCATCTCGAGAACCTCCAACGATGCATGGCGGTTCAACTGGGCGCAACAACCGGAACAGGCTCTGGACGATGCCATCGCCAAGGCAGAATTGGCGGTGCGCCTGGATCCGGATGACGCGCGCGGTTATGCGGCGCTTGGCAATGCGTGCATGTACAAGCGCATGCATGATGAATCACTGGCGTCGTACGAACGCGCAGTCCAGTTCAACCCGAACGACGCCGACATTCTGGCTGAGACTGGGCATTCGGCGGGCGTTTGCGGCGACGCCGACAGGGCTGTTGATCTGATCAAGCGGGCCATGCTGCTCAATCCGTTTTATCCCGACTGGTATCTCTGGCATCTCGGCGAAGCCTACTTCGACATGAGCGATTATGATGAAGCGATCCGCACCCTGAACCGCATGCGCGATAAGACAGAAGCCTACCGGATGCTGACTGCGAGCAGTGCATTGCAGGGCCGCATGGAGGAGGCTCAGGCATATGCCGAACAGGTGCTGAATACCCATCCGGAGTTCACCATCGCACATTGGGCAAATGTGCCTCCCGACCGCAACCCGGAACCGCGCGAACGGTTGATCGAGGGGTTGAGAAAGGCGGGGCTGAAGTGAACGCGCCTTGCGGGCCATCTTCAACATCGGTTGAAACCAGTCCTGCATTTCAACTGCGGCCGGCAAAAGCCGGTGATTTCGGTTTTGCACGCACTCTTTACATGAATTCAATGCAGCCACTGTTGAGCGCGCTTGATGCCTGGGATGCCGACAGGGCCGCTGCCGCTTTCGAGAGCTATTTTATTGTCGATGAGATAAGCGTCGTCACGCTGGACGGAAAAGATGTCGGGTGGTTTCAGGTTTCCAGTACGCAGACGGAACTCTGTCTCGATCAGATTCACCTGGTTGAACAGGTGCGCAACCGCGGCGTTGGCGAACAGCTGATCCGTAACATTGTTGACGAGGCGTTTGTACGGGGAAAGAGTGTAACTCTTTCCCTCGTCAAGGGTAATCCCGCAATTCACCTGTACAGGCGGCTGGGGTTTCATCTCACCGGTGAAGATGAAACCAAGTATCACATGTGTCGTGCCATCGAGGCCGGGCCAAACACAAGCTAGTCGCTGTTGCCGCCATACGCCTTGCCGCCGCTATAGGCCTTGCCACCGCTGTATGCCTTGCCGCCACTGTAGGCCTTGCCACCGCTATATGCCTTGCCGCCGCTGTAACCACCGCCAGCTTCCGCATTGAGTTCGGCTTCCAGCAGAATTTGCTCAAGCGGACCAACGTCCGGGTCAAACCGGATGGAAAAATCCGATTTGTCATAGGCCCAGACCATCAGATCATCGGCGAAGGTCCAGTTGCGTTTCGACAATCCGGCCTGGTCGACGGTGCCGCGCCTGCGCTTGGCAACGGCGTCGGCATCTTCAGCGGGCGTGCCTGTGCCATGCACGAGAAAAATTTGCGGGCGGGCAAGATCATAATAGTAGCCTTCGTAACTAAACCCGAAAATCCTGGCAAATCTGGCGTCTTTGGCGGCCATTTGATCATTCAGCAAACTGTTGGCGTCCGTCTGGAGTGGCTTTGTCGTGGCTTTTTTGGCAGATCCCGCCTGGCGCGCTCTTCCGGCCGCCGGTGCTCTTGCCGCTGTGCCCGGCTTGGGGCCGTAAGTGTAACTCATATCCTCCAGTTCACGACCGAATAGCAAAATGGTGGAAATGTTGAGCAGATTGTCTGCCATATTCGTTGCCTCCCAACTCTCGACGGCGATAAGCGCCTGTCCTGGCGCTCAGTGTTAACATAATTCTCCCGGGGCGTCAGCCGTATCATCCACAGACTATCTAGGGTCCGCCCTTCAAACAGAATTGCACAAGATTAACGGGTCCGGACCCTGGGCGAACTGGCCCGGGCCCTGGCCATGCGGACACTGTAAGCCACGCGCCGGCAATGGTGATGATCCGTGTCCTCCGGTACCGAGGTACGGGCCGAGAAAGCATGGCTTTTTTCATCGGGCGGCGACAGCCGCGGCCCGGCGCTGATAACGCCGATGCCGCGGTTCAGCATGTTGTTGCGGATCAGGCGATGATAGCGCCCTCCGGTCATCTGCTGGTCGACTTCCATGAAGGTCTCAAAGACATCGGCATAGTCCAGCGTTTCGATGGACAGGCGCTTCCAGATACTGGCCAGTGCGAAACCCATGTAATCCCTTGACGAGATAAGTGCATCGGCAAAACCCTTTGGGTTCTGCGCATAGGCGTCATCGAACAGCGGTTGAATCACCACCTGATAGTCTGGATCTTCTTCCAGCCTGTCGGACAGGTCTTCGACCTCTGCGGAGATCAATCGGTCCTCTAGAAGGGTCTCGTGAAATATGTCGACCCAGATGTCGAACAGGGCACCGGTCATGACCTGTGAAAGGTCATGCTCATAGACCCAGCCATCGGCAAAATCGAAAAGTGTCACCATGTTGGAGGCCGAACGGATTTGACCGAAGTCGGATACCTCGCCGAAGCGGTTGAGCCGGTTGTATGAGTACAGGTTGCCACGGCTGGCCTTGAGCAGCCCGCTGACAGCTGAATCAAAATGCATCAGCGAAATCAGGGCGACCATGTCCGCGGCGGATTCGTGGAAACCGAAATACTCTCCGTTGACATCGCGCGTGCCCGGTAGGCCGATTTCATTGTAGATGATCAGGTGCCCGAACTCGTGCGACAGGATATCGAAGCTGAGGCCAAACTCGACCAGGTCTCCAGAGTCAAGTGCATAGGATCCGATTTCAATGGACCCGTAGCCGGCAAACGCATTGTCCAGTCCACGCAGGAACAGGATTTCCAGCCGGTCATAATGCCTGTCAAAATGCCATTCCAGCCGCCTGCCGAAGTACCGTTCCCAGATATCCATGGAAAAACGGATCGAGCCGAACGCATGGGCCTGCTGGAATTCATAGGTGTCAAATTCGAGATGATCGAAATGGCCCCCTTCGCTGGGTTGGGCGGCGGGCAGGATCATACCGTCCCATGGCGGACGGAAATGGAACGTGGAACCATCCGGATTGGGATAATAGCCATACGCCCGCTCCTTGCCGACCGGATCAATGACATACATGCGATGATCGGCGGGACCGGGCATGACCGAGCCGGCGGGAGAGGTCACCCAGACAGTTTCAGGTTCGCCCTGCTGATCCAGCGTAGGCAATTGCGGAAACAGCCGGAAACGGGTGCCGCCTTTGTGTTCGGTTTCGACAAAACCTGTCATCGCGATCGTGTTCCCCATTGCCGGTAACTTACTCTATCCCGGAACACTGTCGGCACCAACAAGCGCTTATTCAGATTTTTCCAGCTTGTGCTGGGACCAGATGTACTGACGCACCATCATCTGCTCGAACTCTGCCCGGCTGACAAAGTCATTCGCCTTAATGAAGGCATCGATATCATCCGGTACCGGGACTCCAATCAGCTTCTCGAAATACCACAGGACGAGCCGGGTGGTGCTCAGTCCGAGATCGCCGGGTTCAGGATTGCTGGAACCAAACCGCTGCAGAAGCCTCGCCATCTGTTCGGCTTCTTCTTTAAGCTCGCCATAGTGGTCATCACGCTCAAGCGTCTCCAGCATCCGCCTTAAGACGTCTTCCATGGAGTCTGCGATGTCTGCTCCCAGTCGAACCTTGTCCGCAATCAGGTCTTCCAGTCCGTTCTCATCGAGATGGTTTTCCGCCAGCCAGTCATCGAGCGCGCGTTTGCTGTACAAACCCTTTTCGGTCCTGAACCGGGTCAACGCCCGCTTCAGTTCGCCTGGGTCAACGGTCTTTTCCGGTCTGGCAGGGCCTGATGCAAACAGGCTGGTCGCCGCCCGACGCCTGAGTTCCTGATACTTTTCAGGGTCGCGCCTGACCTGATCGAGGATCAGTTTGGTGTGCAGCGATTGCTGCGGGCCGGCCGACTGTTTGACCAGCTGGTCCCACATCACGGTGCACTCAAAATCGAACGCGGGCGGCGTCCATTCATGCTCACGGCTCAGATGCTCCTTGATAGCTGCAAGCATCGCCACCGCGTCCTTGTTCTTCTGATCAACCCGCCCGTCCGGCAGCCAGTCGCGCAGCGCTGCCAGGTCAGTCGTGGCAGATGCCGGCTTTGATGCATGATTGAGCAGGCTGTCCCAGTTGCGATCGGGATACCTTGTGTCCTTCGCGCGGCGGATCAGGGCATCGGCCAGGGCCTGATCAATGGTCGCCGTCTCAACGGCTCTGGCAAGTGTCGCGCGAATGTTCACCATCGGCTCCGACAGCGAGACATAATCCACTTCGCCGGGCCCATGGTGCACGGCAACCTCGTCATCGTCCTCAATCTCGCCGTCCCTGAACGCCTCGAAGATGCGCCCGACACCGATCATGCCGAACGGATGCAGTTCTGCCGCTCTCAGCGCACCCATGCTGGCGGCGCCGAAAACCGGGATGTTATGATCCAGTGCCCACAGTATTTCCTTGTGCCAGACCGACGGTACGCCGTCGAAATATCCATCAATAATGCCTATCGCCGTGGGCTGCTGCTGTGACACGCGGTAGACATCGCCCATCGAGACCGGCGGCAGCACAACCGCATCGATCCTGTCCCGGATGCTGGTTTGCGCTATCGTCGGACCGGCGAAAATCACGATGCTCATGACATAGCCTTCAACCGGGAATGAGACCGGGCGCCCGGGCAATAGTCGTCATGATCGTGCGGGCCCTCCAGTCCTGGGATAACCATGCGCACCACCGGAATTTCGAACTCGGGCCGGGTGAGATCAACACAAACAACCTCGCCAATGCCTGTATCAGCCAACTGCCGCAGCAGCCAGTCGGTCTCTTCCTCGAAGGTCTCAAAGAACTGCGTGGGAATTGTCCGATAGTCGACCGGCGTAGCCGGCATCGCGCCGATCAGGCGTTCTGCGTAGCGGTTTTTCCTGGCAACTCCGTCGGGTTGATACTCCTCGCGGGCCAGGTCGTCACGCGCGCCCGTAATATAATTGGTCCTGACCTGAACCGCCTCGGTCAGGGCCCGCAAAAGGGCAATTTCGCGGCTCGGGTGCGATCCCGCACCGGCCCCGGAATGAGCGCCATCAAGCCGCTCATCCAGGATCAGGCAGTAAAACGACGCAACCTGGATATCTGTGGTCATGTCCCAGATGCCCACCGCCATCCCGTTTTCGCGAAGCCTTGCGATGAGTGAGCGACAGGCGTCGTCATCTATGGTTGCCGGGTCCAGCATGGTTGCGGTTTTTGCCTCGCCCGGTAGTTGGTCCCACAACGTGTTGGCGTCTCTTTCCATGACCTCGGTGATACCGTGTCCGATCGCCTCCAGGCGATGGTTGCCCGACGCCAGCCCGTTTGTGCTGGCAACGAAACAACCGGCGTCGGGTAGTTTTGGCAACGTATAGTTGGTGTGCACCGTCTCGTACGGCAGCCACACGGATGCGCCGTTCATCAGGTTTTGACCTTCGATCCAGGTGAGCGGGCGGTCGGCGTCGAACCGGGTGCCCTGAAGCCGGGGGAGGCCGTCCAGGTCCACAATTGAACGGCTGGGAGCGACATCGTTGTAGCTGCCGGTTTCGGTGGCAAGTTCTATGCGCTCGGCATGGAAGCTTTCGATGGCTTCCATCACGCCAGAGGCCTTGGCCGCCTCCAGTGTCAGGCCTTTGCCCTGGGCCACGGACAGCGAGCGCGAGTTTGGCCTGAACACATTGACGACCGGACAGCCAAGCCTGTCCAGCCCTGTGACATTGGCAATCCTGGTGATGCCCATGGCTGCAAGAAGGGGCTGTGCCCGGGCCAGGGTTTCAGACGGGCTGACGGCCCGATGCGTTCCGGCGCAGAAACCTTTTGCTGTTGTGTTCATGGCGTCTCCATGAACGGGAACGTATGCCAAGGGAAGTGGTTTTTGACTTGTTTAGCCGATTTTTCGCGTTTGCCGGCAAGGCATGGCGCCTGCAGCATGGTGCTTGCCGTGCCTGGATTGACCTCAAGTGGAGCATGGACACCGCCGCGCGGGGGGTGACTACGTTTCCCATCGATTTGCTCTATTGATTGAGCACCTAAGGATGTCTGACCAGCACTGCTGGGACATCGGCTTACGACCCGGGCCGGACAGCTGGCCACAGAAACTGTGACTGCGGTTATTTAGCCCCTAACCGCTTGAAATGACTCAATTCTGCGGTTCTTGTCGCGACTCCAGGTTGAGTTAAAGAATATGTTTACGACTCGAAGTTACAATCTCCGAAAAAAGTCTTTCGGGGAAATGGGATGTTTGTATGTGTGCGTTCGGCGCTGGTTGCAGCGCTTTTTGTGATTCTTGGCTGGGTGTGCTGCGCAGTCACGGCCCAGGCGGTTGGCGTGGCGAAGACGCGCATGAGCCACCTGATGTCTAC
>JBPCVV010000366.1:0-14082 GCA_051010195.1 Anderseniella sp.
GCTGGAAGGCAGTTTCCGGGCCAATTCTTGGTGTATAGACTTTCGCCAGGCCTATTCCGCCGCGGCATTGGAAGTTTCAGGCGTCGGCAACCTGCGTGGCAGTGCTGCAACAGCGCACAGGATCAACAGCGCCGTGGCGGCCAGGATGCGGAACAGCATGTCGAAACCCCAGGTGTCATAGACGAAAGCAATCAACGGCAATGACACCGCCAGCACCGAAAACGCAATAACATACCTGACACCGTAGATGCGCGCCCGGTATGGACCGCTGGCCATCTTGCCGATCATGTAATCGTTAATCGGGATCTGACCGAACGCACCCAGCATGAAACCGAGAGCAACGGCCAAGGCAATGGCGTCAGTCAAGCCTGGCATCAGCGAGAAAAACACCAGCTGCATCGTTGCCACCGTCATGAACACCAATCTCGGTCCGTAGCGGTCAAGCATGCTGCCGACAACGAGCTGCGCGATGGAGGCGGCTGCGAACACAAGGAATGCCAGCGATCCGATCATGGTTGCAACACCGTCCTGGCCGGGTTCGCCAAGCGTGCCGGTTAATGCCGACAGCTGGCCGGCCAGGCCCTGAAGGCGTTCGTCGAAGATCTTCGGCAGCGCGAACGTTGTCGACTGAAAGATGATGGAAGAAACCGCAGTCGTAAAGAATACGATTGCCGAGACGCGCACAAGCAATGACCGATGTGCCGGTGTTTTAACGGTTTGTCCGCTGTGCGTATTGGCCTTGGAGGTATGTCGGTCTGATCGAATGGTGTCACGCCGCAGGACAAAGTACGCCGCGCCGATGGCAATAGAGAAAACGCCCGGCAGAACGAATGCCATGCGCCAACCGCCATTGTCGATCAGATATCCGGTGATCAAAGCAGCGCTGGCCACGCCGAGGTTTCCCCAAACGCCGTTTGCTGCAATACGCATGCCGGTGTTGCGCCATGTCATGGTAACGATGGCGAGACCAACCGGGTGATAAATTGCGGCAAACATACCCATGATGAATAGGCCGGAACCGATCTGCAACGGCGTCGTGGCAAAGCTTGTAGCAATCGAGGACAGGCCGATGCCCACGAAGAACACAACCATCATACCGTCCCTGCTCCACTTGTCGGCAAGCCAGCCGGCGGGCAGCGAAAAAAGGCCGAACGCAAAAAAGCCCGGCGTGGCATAAACTAGCAGTTCTGCATAACCGACCCCCCACTCCCGGTGCAGCGCCAGCGCGGCGACGGTTGCGAAAACCAGGGTGAACAGATGATCGAGAAAGTGGCCTATGTTGAGCAGCAGGAAGTAGCAGCGATCTCTTGTCACGGTGATGAAACCTCTTTCAGGCCGGTTGTGGCCACATAATAGGTTTGTCCATTTCTCGATGTCATGCCACAATTCGTCGAAAATCTGCCATGCCTGAACTTGCCCTGCATAGGAGGAACTTATGAGTGCCGCCGCCGTTCGCAGCACCAATCCCGCCGATTACCAGAACCTTCCGCAACCGGTTGTGGTGATGGCCAAGACATTCTCTGACGGTTTCTCAATTCAGCTGCACGAACATCAACGCGATCAGTTTCTGTACGCAGTCAGTGGTGTAATGAGATTGCGCACATGCAGTGACGCCTGGATCGTGCCACCGGACGGTGCAGCCTACATACCAGCCGGGCTTGCCCATTCGGTGAGCATGCATGGAGACGTTGACATGCGCACTTTGTACATTGATCCGCATACAGTGCGAAAACGCCGGGACCAGTTGAGTGTTGTGGCTGTACCGGCCTTGTTGAAGGAGCTGATCCTGGCCCTCGGTGACGAGCCGGTTGCGTACGGTCCTGACAGTCGCGGCAGCCTCATTGCCCGACTGATCGAACAGGAAATTCAGCTGACAAAGGCGCTGTCGCTGCACGTGCCCCTGCCCCACGATTCCCGATTGCAAAAGTTGTGCGCGGAGTTGCTTGCAGATCCCTCGGACCGGAAAACCCTGGATAGTTGGTCAGAAGTGACGGGCGCCTCCGCGCGGACCCTGGCGAGATTGTTCGTGCGTGACCTCGGCATGAGCTTCATTCAGTGGCGCCAGCGGGTTCGGTTTCAGAGCGCGCTTGAGGCATTATCCCAGGGCGTGCCGGTGTCTGTCGTTGCCATGCAGCATGGCTACCGCAGCCCAAGTGCCTTTTCAGCAGCCTTCAGCAAGGCCACCGGGCAAACTCCGTCCAGGGTGATGCCGGCAACTTACGGTTGATTTCTCGCCAACCCACTATGGTAGCAGATCACGTGTCGACGCCTACAATGCGATAGGTGCTGACGCGTATGTCACCCTGCCAGAACCACATGGCCAGGAGCGGGTCTTCGCGCGTCGTCGTGGCGTGCGGTTGGTTTGACCCATGCTGGATATGGGCACCCGGAGGCCGGGCCATGAATGCACCGTCGTCGACCTGCCAAAGGGCAGTGCCACTGAGCACCAGGTAATCTTCTACCGCACGGTGCCAATGACTTGGATAAACCGTATTGTGTTGCTGAAGGTACAGACCAAAGCGGACGTCGGCATTGGCAATCATGCCTTTCGGGCCTGCCAGTTCGACATAAGCAAACCTGCCCTGGAAGGTTTCAGGCATTTGCATGTTGCCCTGCATCCAGGGTAGCGAGCCACCTGTACGCAAGAGCTGGCGTTGCAATACTGGAAAACGTGTCAGCGAGGCTATTGCGCGGTCATAATCTTCCGCAAGAGCGCCCGGAACCTGGTGGTCCGCAACCGCAAGGTGTTCCGGTGTGTCTATTGCCCCGACCAGCGCTGCGATATGCGGAAGGCCGGCTTTTGACCAGGCACTGGCATATGCTTGCAGCAGAGCCTTCATCAGCCGATCTCCACCACCATTCCGTCAAAGGCCGGTGTGACATTTTCCGGCAGTTCGCCGCACAATGTCTGGTAGTCCATGTCAATGTGCATGTTGGTCAGTATGGCGCGTTTCGGTTTTACGCGCTCAATCCATGTCAGCGCATCATCAAGACTGAAATGGCTGGGATGCGGCGTGCGCCTGAGCGCATCAACAATCCAGACATCCAGGCCTTCCAGGTAGTGCATTGAGTTATCCGGCACCTTGATGAGATCCGGCGTATACGCCACGTTGCCCACGCGAAACCCGAGGGCATCTATGTCGCCATGGTGTACGGCAAACGGCATTGCGGTGAGCTCACCGGCTTCGCCGGTTGTGGCAATCTGTTGATCAGGTACGATACCGTTCATTTCCAGTATCGGCGGATAGGACGATCCTGGCGGTGTGACGAAACAGTAGCTGAAACGGGACATCAGCATGTCGGCCGTATTACGCTCCGCCCAAACGCTGACCCGCGACCGCATGTTGATTGCGACCTGGCGCAAATCATCAATGCCGTGGGTGTGGTCTGCATGTTCATGGGTGAACCAGACACCGTCCAGAGTTGCGGCGCCGGCGCTGTTGAGTTGTGAGACGAGATCCGGTGTGGTGTCTACCAGGACCCGCGTGTGTGCGTCCCCTTCCCTCTTGTCCAGCAACACCGAACACCTCTTGCGGCGGTTTTTCGGCTCGTTAGGATCGCACTGTCCCCAGTTGTTTCCGACGCGCGGCACGCCGCCTGAAGACCCGCAACCCAGGATAGTCAAGGTCAGGCTCATTCGACCGCTCCGTAAGCGGACGGCCTTGGCGCCTTGTTAAACAGGTGGAAGAAATTGTCTGATGTGGCGTTGGCCATCTGTTCGACGCTGACGCCTTTAACCTCTGCCAGGTGGGCCAGTGTGTGGGCCGTATAGGCCGGTTCATTGCTTTGTCCACGGTGCGGCACGGGCGCCAGGTAGGGTGCATCTGTCTCCACCAGCATCCTGTCCAGCGGGCACAACCTGGCAGCGGCACGGATGGCTTCTGCCGATTTGAAGGTCAGGATGCCTGAAAACGAGAGATAAGCTCCGATCGCCAGTCCCCGTTCGGCCAGTTCTATCCCTGAAGAAAAACAATGCAGAAGTGGTTTGAAGGCGCCCTTCTCCATCTCGTCTTCCAGGATGCTGGCCGTATCAGCTTCCGCCGAGCGCGAATGAATGACGAGCGGAAGGCCGGTTTTCCGTGCAGCTGCTACATGGGTTCGAAACCCGTGGGCCTGATCATCCCTCGGTGAATTGTCATAATGATAGTCCAGTCCTGCCTCGCCGATACCGATGCACTTGGGATGCTGTGCCAATGCGACCAGTTCGTCGGCCGTCACATCCGGTTCTTCAGCAGCATTGTGCGGGTGTGTTCCAACAGTGCAGAACACCTCGTCATGCGCTTCGGCAATGGCGCGTACGGCGTCAAAGTTTTTGACCCTGGTTGAAATCGACACCATCATGTGAACACCCGCATCGTGGGCGCGCGAGATGACACCGTCGATGTCATCGTGCAGGACATCGAAGTCAAGATGGCAATGGCTGTCCACGATGGCGGGTTTCATCTGGTGTCGCGCTCTTTATTCAGGCTTTGTCGTCTTCAACATAACGCGGAAACACACCTTCCGGTTTCGGCAGATCAACACCGGACTGCAGCCGGCCGGCCTCTCCCAGCTGCGCGAAATTTCTGGCTTGGTCCGGCACCACCAGCAGATCGAGCAGTTTGGCTGCCGATGCCGGCATATAAGCCTGCGCCAGGATGGCCACCTGCCGGATGACTTCAGCGGTGACATACAACACGCTCGCCATGCGGTCCGGATCGGATTTCTTCAGTGCCCAGGGTTCCTGGCCGGCAAAATAACGGTTGGCGTCTGCCACGACCTTCCAGATTGCATCCAGCGACTTGTGCAACGCCTGCACCTCGTGATGCTCACGACACTTGGACAGCAGCGCATCAGCCGCACTCAGGATCTCCTTGTCGTCTGATGTCAGGTCTCCCGGCGATGGCACTTTGCCCTCGCAGTTTTTGGCAATCATCGACAATGACCGCTGCGCCAGGTTGCCAAGGTCATTGGCAAGGTCGGCGTTTACCCGGGTCACAATGGCCTCGTGGCTGTAATTCCCGTCCTGGCCAAACGGCACTTCACGCATGAAGAAATAGCGCACCTGATCAACACCATACTGGTCGATCATCGATTGCGGATCGACTACATTGCCGACCGATTTCGACATTTTCTCTCCACGGTTGAACAGAAAACCGTGTCCGAAAACCCGTTTCGGCAATGGCAGACCTGCAGACATCAGGAACGCCGGCCAGTAGACCGCATGAAAGCGGACAATGTCCTTGCCGATGATGTGAACGTCCGCCGGCCAGTATTTCGCCAGCTTCGGATCATCGGTGAGATACCCGGTGGCGGTCATGTAATTGGTCAGGGCATCAACCCAGACATACATGATATGGCCGGGTGCGTCGGGGACAGGTATTCCCCAGTCGAACGTGGTGCGCGACACCGACAAGTCTTTCAGACCACCCTTTACGAAACTCACCACCTCGTTGCGGCGTTCCGTCGGACCGATATATTCGGGGTGTTCGTCGTAGAGCTTTAGCAGCCTGTCCTGGTAGGCGGACAGTTTGAAGAAATAGCTCTCCTCCTCCACCCATTCGACTGGCGTGCCGGTCTTGATTGCGAACTTGCCGCCTTCGCGGTCTTCAAGTTCCTCCTCGCCATAGAAAGCTTCGTCCCTGACAGAATACCAGCCGGCATACTTGTCGAGATAGATATCGCCGGCGGCTTGCATCTTTTTCCAGATGGTCTGCACGGCTTCGTGGTGGCGTGGTTCGGACGTGCGAATAAAATCATCGTTCGAACAGTTCAACGCCTTGACCATGGCCTCGAATTTCGGCGCCATTTCATCGACAAACTCGGCAGCAGTGCGATCCTGCTGCTGCGCGGTCTGCTGTATTTTCTGTCCGTGTTCGTCCGTGCCCGTCACGAAAAACACATCGTACCCGTCCAGCCTTTTAAAGCGCGCCATGGCGTCGGTCGCCAGTGCTTCATAGGCGTGCCCGATATGCGGCTCGCCATTCGGATATGAGATGGCCGTGGTGATGTAGAATGTAGGCTTTTCGGTCATATGTAGATCTTCATGCCTTGCGGGCTTGCTCGATAAGGTCAAAGGCCTGCAGAAGCGTCAGGCGCCGGTCGAGGTTTAGGGCATTTGTTTCACGAATGGAATGCCCGATGAGCTGGTGGGCCTCTGCAAGGGCATGGCCCTGCCCCCTGCCCGCCGGCTGCCTGATTGCGGTGGCCGCTACAGACGTAATCCAGCCGTCAAGCAACGCACAAAATGCATTAAATCGGTCATCACTGCCCCTGCCATGCAAGGCATTGGCAATGGTCATCCGGGTTTTCATGTCCAGCCGGCCGGCTTCCGCTGCTTTTGTGAACCGGCCGAAGATGGCCCCGGCACCGGTTTCGGCCAGGGCCAGGGCAAGACCGGGCCGGCCATTGGCAATTCCAATATGTGGCAGGGCCACCTTGCCCAACCCACCCGGCAACTGTTCAAGCGCAGACGCGGTTTCTTCCAGTGACAGCGGCTGCAGTGGCAGTTCGATGCATCGAGACCTGATCGTCGGCAACAGTTTTCCCGGTTCATGACACAACACGATGAACAGGCTTTTTTCCGGTGGCTCTTCAAGGGTTTTGAGAATCGAGTTGGCTGCTGCCGCGTTCATTTCATCGGCAACATCGACAATCGCTATGCGCCATCCGCCAGCACCCGCGGTCATGGCGAAGAAATCTGTTACTTTCCTGCTGGCTTCCACGGTTATGCCAGCCTTGAGCTTCCCCTTCTCCACCTGGCGTTGCACAACAAGCAGGTCGGGATGAGACCGTGCCGACACCTGGGATGCGACAAAGTCGTCGGACGGTACCGAAAGTGTATCGGTAGGCGCCGTTTCATGATCGGGATAACGCAACAGATAGCGTGCAAGGCGATAAGCCAGGGTTGCCTTGCCAATTCCCTGTGGCCCGGTGATCAGCCAGCCATGATGAAACCGACCGGAATGGTAGGCTTCCAGAAGATGCCGCTCGGCAGCATCATGACCCACAAGGTTTTGCGAATGGCGGGGATGCAGTTCGGTTTCGCGCGGGTCGACCAGTTCGTCGTCTTTCGCACTCATGCGGAGGCATCCTCAAGGTAAGCCGCCACGGCCTGCCAAACCGCGGCCGCGGTTTCCTCAATTGAACCGGATGCATCAATGATCCTGCATCTGTCGGAAAATTTCTTCGCAACAACCAGATATCCTTCGCGCAGCCGATTGTGAAACTCCGGGCCTTTGCGTTCAAAGCGGTCATCGCCGCCGCGCAATCCGGCTCTTTCAAGACCGATACGCGGATCAAGATCGAATACCACAGTGAGATCCGGCTGATTGTCGCCTACGATCTCGCGGTCCAGCTGTTCGATCAGTTCCCTGTCCCCATTGCCCGCATATCCCTGATATGCCCGGGTTGAATCGGCGAACCGGTCACAAATTACGGTTTTGCCAACATCCAGTGCGGGCAAAATGGTCTGCCGCAAATGGCTTTCCCGTGCCGCATAGTTGAGCAGTATTTCCGCCGTGGCGCTCCACCGGCCGGTTTCGCCGCTGACCAGCAACTGCCGGATTGCGTCGGCGTCCGCAGATCCGCCGGGTTCACGGGTTACCACCACCCGGTTTTCTGACTGGCGCAGCCGGTCGGCGAGCAACACGGTTTGCGTACTCTTGCCGGTCCCCTCCCCGCCTTCAAATGTAATGAACTTTGCCCGTTTCATGTCTAGAAGGCTTTATCAGCCGCCGAGAGCCATGAACAGCGCTGAATCGATAGCCTTCTTCCAGATACTGTCGGTGGCCGGTACGCTGTTTTTGGTGTGCACGGGAGCTTTATACACCAGCTTGCCATCACTCAGGATGCGAACCACTCCAATGGCCGTACCCGCCTTGATCGGCGCTTTCAACGGACCGGAATAGACGAGTTGAACCTCGGCGGTGGCCTGCTCTTCTTCTGACAACAGGGTCAGTATATCTTTCTTGGTAACCAGTTTGACCGATGGTTCTTCGCCGCCCCAGACACGGGCCTGACCAACAGTGTCGCCCGCCGAAAACAGCCGTACCGCACGAAACTTGCGAAAGCCGAAGTCAAGCAGGCGTTCGGTTTCCTGGGCCCGGTCGCGCCTGGATTTCATGCCGCCGACGACAACAATCAGTCGCCTGCCTTCACGTTCGGCGGAACCGATCATGCCATAGCCGGAATCCCTGATGTAACCGGTCTTGACGCCGTCGGCGCCACGATACTTGCCCAGCAGCGGGTTGCGGTTTTGTTGGGTGATGTTGTTCCAGGTAAATTCGCGTATGCCGTAGTATTTGTAGTATTTCGGAAACACCTCGATAATGTAGCGAGTCAGACTGGCCAGTTCACGCATGGTGGTCAGGTGACCTTCCGCGGGCAGGCCGGTGGCGTTTTTGAAGGTGGACTTTGGCAACCCCAACTCGCGTGCGCGTCTGGTCATGTCGTCGGCAAAGCCGTCTTCGGTACCGCCGATCGCCTGCGCAATTGCGATTGCCGCATCATTGCCGGAGTGAACGACGACACCCTTGATCAGATTCTCCAAACTTACTATCGACCCCACCTCGGCGTACATGGTGGAACTTCGCGACGGAGCCCCTCCCCGGCGCCACGCGTCTTCGGTAATGGTGAATTCATCAGTAAGTTTCAAACGACCCTGCTTGAGCCGCTCAAACACCATGATCATGGTCATGATCTTGCTCATGCTGGCCGGAGGCACCAGTTCATCGGCGTTTTTCTCAAAAAGCACCTTGCCGGACCTGCTGTCCATGACAATGGCATAGTCGGCAATGGTTTCGAATTCCTGGGCCGCCGCGGTGTTCCAAGGCACATAAACCAGCAATGAAACGACAATCGTCGCACAAGCCAGGAGGAACCGGGCTTGGGCGTTACTGTTGTACCTTGCCTTATCTAGCATGGTGACCGCCGTTGTTTTCAAGTTGCTGGATTCTCCACACATTACCCGCACGTATGTGCGCAATCAACAGCATGCCGGGCCAATCAGTTGATTGCGGAATTCACAACAGCGTCATGATGACCGCGGGCGCGGACCTGCTCCAGCGCCGACTGAGCGGTTGCATGGTTATCAAGCGGACCAACCCGAACCCGATACAAGGGGCCGTATGATCCGTTGGCAGGTTTGATCTGGACACTGCCGAGATCAGCCAGGGCTTCCTTGGTGCGCCAGGCGTTACCCGGGTCAGAAAAAGCGGCCACCTGAATATAGTAACCACCTCCTCCAGAATAGGCTGACGCTGCTGCGCTTGCGGTACCCACCTGTGGTTGCTCACCGCCGTAACGGCCATCGCGCAGGTTGGCGCCGGCGATCATCTCGTTCAATGGCGTACGGCGCTTAAGCTCTTCGTTCATTGCAGCGAGATGGCCATAGGTCGGATCCTTCAGGGGCGCCGGGCCGATGTATTGTACGTGCGCCTTGGTCTTGCCCCTGCCCCGGAACCTGAGCAGATCGGCGGAGCGCTTGGACATGTCGATGATGCGATCGTTTACGAATGGACCGCGGTCGTTGACCCGGACAATCACCTCACGACCATTTTCCAGGTTGGTAACCTTGGCATAACTTGGCAGTTCCATGGTGGTGTGGGCAGCGGTCAGTTGCTCCATGTCGAACCACTCGCCATTCGACGTCATACGCCTGTTGAATTTCGGGCCGTACCAGGATGCCATGCCCGACTTGCTGTAGTTCGGCTCATGTTTCGGATAGAACCAGTTGTCGGCAACCTGGTATGGCTTGCCGACATGGCGCCTGCCACCCCCCTTGGGCATGGGGCCTTTCGCGTCATCCCATATGGGAGAGCCAACACCGGCGAAGGGATCTTTCTTGCCGGAACCCGAACAGCCCGCAAGAGCAATGGCAACGGCGCACAGAACGCCCGCGCCGAGAAAGTAGTATCCGTTGTTCCGGCGGGTTGGCAGCCGCAAATTCTGATCTGTCATGATCGCAGTTTTCCTGATCTAAATGCCGTGTTCCGGTACGCGCACCCTTAATGGGTTGGCTAAATGTTTAATGAGTTTGCAGCAATGACGGTAAAGGCGAGGTTCAGGAACACGGTTAATGAAGCCTTGCCACTTTCACCAGAGAGGCAGCCAACCTATAGTCCGCCTCATGAACCAGATCCCCTCTCCCGCCGGCATGTCCTCCTCACTCAGTTCAAGGCTGAGCTGCGCGATTATGGCGCGGCCAGTTTCGGATCAGGACCTGCAGGCTGCGGCGTTGTTTACGTTGGATGCCGTTGCCAACATTGTTGCGGGCCGCAATTCAGTACAGGGCCGGAAACTGCTGGCCTGGCAGCGCGCCATGTCCGGGGGTTCGAACCGGGCCATCGACACGGCAAGATTATCGTTCTTGTACGGAAGCTTATGCCATATTCTTGAGGTGGATGACCTGCATCGCGCGTCGGTGGTGCACCCCGGGTGTATCGTTGTGCCTGCCGTATTCGCGTTTGCGTCCGGCCAAAACGGCAAGTCGGCCCTGTCCGCCATCCTCAGGGGTTTTGAGGCCTGTTGCCGGGTTGGTATGAGCGTCGGGCCTGAGCACTACAAGATCTGGCACAACACGGCCACTTGCGGACCGTACGGGTCTGCCATGGCAGTTGCCAGTCTGCTCGGCCTTGATGAAGCGGGTTGTGTCAACGCACTCGGCAATGCCGGATCTCAGTCCGCCGGACTGTGGCAGTTTCTCGATACCGGTGCTGAAACCAAGCATCTGCACGCCGGACGCGGCGCCGAGGCCGGCCTTGTTGCAGCTACGCTGGCTCAACAGGGGTTCACCGGCGCACCTGAAATTCTTGAAGGGGACCGCGGGTTTTACAAGGCGACTTGCCCCGACCCGGACCCGACGCGGCTTCTGCCGGCACCAGAAGAAACATGGCAACTCCACGAGACGTCCATCAAACCATGGCCGTCGTGCCGGCACACCCACCCTGCGATAGAGTGTGCGCTGGCACTTCACCAGGAGTTGCCCGACTATGCTGGTGTCCGCGCGATCAGGGTTTTCGCCTATCAGGCCGCGCTCGATTTGTGTGACCGGGCGGAAGTCGAGACGGACTATGCGGCCAAGTTTTCCCTGCAACACTGTGTAGCAACGGCACTGATCAGGGGGTCTGTCGTGTTCGACAATTTCGAAGCAGAAGCGCGCCTGGAAACCGCCGATCTGCGCTCCAGGACCGCGGTGTCCTGTGCGGACCGGTACCAGTCGGCCTACCCTGTGCATTGGGGCAGCCGGGTAGAGGTTGAACTGAACGACGGATTCGTCGTCTCGCACGAAGTGTCTGACGCGCGCGGCGACCCGGAATTGCCGCTGTCACACGATGACATGGTGGCAAAAGCGCGAGGCTTGCTGGTTCACGGCGGTCACCCGGACCCGGACAACCTGATAGAGTCCATCCTGGCCATGCCTCAGTCCGGTGACGTGCCTGATCTTTCTCAATTGGTAATCGACAACACTGCCTCAATCGACAGTTGATCCGCCGAGGATTTCGGTTTCCGCCGGCGGATTGCTGGCACCGACCTCAAGCGTCTCATCAGATTGTGGTGTCGCATCGGCCGCTGCGTTTGATGGGGCACTGGTTTCCGGCTCGGTTGGTTCCGCTTTGGCGGCAACCTCGAGCACCGCCCGCAATCTCACCATGTTGTTGGCACCGTGGATGTTTCCGGCGGCAGCTGACAGTTGATAGAGTTGCAGTGCCCTTTTGGTGTCCTTCACGGTTCCCCAGCCCATTTCATACATGCCGCCGAGATTGTTCTGGCCCCATGAATTGCCGGACTTTGCCGTATCGCTGAACAGCCGGAAGGCGCTCTGCAGGTCACGGTCAACTCCCTTTCCCTGCAGATACATCAGCCCGAGATTGTTCTTGGAGGCGACATGGCCAAGGTCTGCAGCCTTTCCATAGAAGCTGACCGCCTTACCCGCCACCGCCTTGACCCCCTTGCCGTAGTGATAGGCATCGGCGGCCCAGTAAGCCGCTTCGACGTGCCCCTTGTCGGCGGCGCTGGCATAGAGAGTGACGGCGTTCTTGGGATTGGCTTTCAGTCCCTTTGCACCGTCGCGCAGCAGGTTCGCCAACAGAAACTGTGCTTCCGCATTGCCCTTCTCCGACGCCGACGTCAGCCAGCGCGCCGCGCTCACCGGGCGAACAGGAGTTTTATTTTCGCCGGACAAATAGTCTTTCGCCAGGGATATCTGGATGTCGATATCGCCTTCTTCCGCCAGTTTGAGCTTCTCCTTGAATGTGGGAGGAGGATCCACGGCATCCTGAGGCACTTCAACGAGCGGATCGGTATCAACGGATTGCGACCAGGAGGGCGATGACAACAGGCCGGCCAGAACCATTGCGCTGACCGCAACTGCAAGTTTCGTGAATTCTTTCATCATTCTCCCCAAATGTGCCCTGATAACATCGCCTTGTTACATGCAGGTGCCCAATTTGGCCAGCCCCGGTGTTAACCTGCACGGGTTGTCAGGCGTCTACTGGACTCTTGTCCAGGTCTGCGACCCGCACAGGATGAGCGCAAAACAGCCTTCCACTTTCATGGTGGTGCGTTTCGGTTTCAGATAGAGGTCGTAGACTTTGCCGTCTTCGGCATTATACACCAGCCCCTTGAGTTGGGAATCATCATCCGGCTGCAAGCCGCGGATGATTGTCAGTCCCAGCAATGGCCTGCTTCTCTGGGCGGCGTCGGGATTGTTGATATCGGTCTTGGGTTGCCCGTTTGCATTATTGGGCTCCCTGAGCCAGACCACCCGGCCGCACAAGTCGCCGCCGCACTGGGAAATTTCTATATTGGAACGACCGTCCTCATCCGCCCAGATGCCCAATGCCCGCTGGACGGGTTGCGCACCGGCAACCTGCAGTCCTGAGGTGAGCAACAATACCAAACCTAGCCAAAACTTGTTCATCGTCGTAACAGCGCCGCTTTTTAATACCTTGTCGATCAAGTCCACTACGATTGATCTGTGGCCACAGTTGGACGAATGTGGTGAACGTAATATGAAAACATCTCAAAGGCCGGTTTTAAAGTCTTGCGCACCGGCACCGGGCCGATTAAACACTTTCGACATTGGACATGTGACCATCCACATTCTCGTTGCGGAGGGGTGGCAGAGTGGTCGAATGCGGCGGTCTTGAAAACCGTTGGGCTTCACGGTCCCGGGGGTTCGAATCCCTCCCCCTCCGCCAGTTATACCTCACATGTTGTTGTTATTGTTGTATAATACTGAAGTTGTCAGTATTCTTCCCCACTTCCATTTCCACTATGTGTCTTTGTTGGATGGGCCAGTCGTGGTTCTTCGCCCAGGTACTGCGGCCTCGCATCTGGCCTCGCCCAGACCTTGTTCCGGTCCAGCATCTGGACAATATCCGCTTCGGAGACGGATATCTTGGCTGCATTATTAATCTCGTTTCAGTTGTGTTTTCCCCGCCATCAGTTCGTTGACGTCTCCACCTTCCTCTGCGTATTGCCTGAACGTGAACATTAACTGCTTTGCCAACTGCTCGTTCGTTATTTCGTCCGCATCGACGACTGTGTGCTGATAGCCTTCTCTCCATTCCTCTGGCCGTCTGTTCTTGAGCCAGAATATCATCGAGGCAGTGTAGCCAACGACTGCACCGAGCCCTTTTAAGACTTTCGCCCAGCTTCTACAAATGGCAACGTTGAGGCTATAGAAGACGTGCACGCACCTGAGGAGCTACCAAGGGTAAAGGCTTCTTGATCGCAAACCGTGACAAACCAGCGCCAAAATGCAAAAAAACCGGTCCGGTGCAATACATCTTGTGGAGAAACATGATGCGAGTTCTCAACTGGCTTTTCATCGGCCTGGCCATCACGGTGGTGTCATGGACTGCGCCAGCGATGGCAGCGAAATGTGGCAACACCGGCGCGGGATTCGAGCGCTGGAAGCAGCAATTCGCAGCCGAGGCAAAGGCCCGGGGCATCAACAACCGGGCGATCTCGGCCTTGAATAAGGCACGCTATGCCAAGAAGACGATCCGTGCGGACCGCAACCAGAAGAGTTTCAGGTACTCGCTCAAGAAATTCATGCAGGTGCGCGGCGCGGCCACTATCGTGCGGCAGGGCCGG
>JBPCVV010000367.1:0-5756 GCA_051010195.1 Anderseniella sp.
ATCCGTACCCGACGCCAGCCGGGTGAATCCCGAACGGGCGTGAAGCCTGAGCTACCTGATCTGGATCGATCGGATGTACTCAACCAGTGCCTCTACCTTCTGCCGCGCGGCAGCATCACTTGTGGCAGGCCCACCACCACTGGCCTGTGTACCCTTTATCAGTCCGAACCGTTCGCTCCAGATCGGCATGTCCCTTTTGACGTGTGATCCCATGTATTTGCGCCCGTCTATCACTTCAATCAGGAAACGTTCGGGGAAATAAAGACCGCTGTAGCGGACTGCAAGATTGTTGAGCGCCGGTACTTTGCCTTTCAGCGATGCGGCCAACGGTCCCATGCCATCACCGGATACGCCGTGGCATGGCGAGCAGCTTGACAGGTACAGGCTTTCTGCGTCGAAGTTCTCCTTGCCTTCCGCATTTGCGGCGGCGCCATAAGCCGAAAACCATGCATCAATGTCCTGCTCGCCCTCGGCAGCTTTGCCGGTATCACTGGCAGCGAACCAGGACACCGCTGCAACCACTGTCAACAATGCGAATCTCCAACCCATGGTTTCAGAGTACCCGGTTGATCGGCATGTTAGGTTGACCTCGGTCAATCACCGCACCCATCACCCGCCTGGAAAGGGTTTGCCTGTCTTGAGGCTAACAACGAAAGCCACAACGTTGTCCAGGTCATGCGGGTGGTTTACCAACCCTGGAATGTGAAGAATTGAGTTTTTGACCTACATCAAGGCGCATAGTCCCGGATGCTGCACTGTTGTAGAAAGTCTGCAAAGTTGGTGCTGTTTCTGATGACAAGTCTTGGTCTCACGCTAATTGGCGCGGTGGTTGTTGCAGTGGTCTGTCAATTGGGCAATAGCGCTGCCGCCGACGAGAAACAAAACTTCCGGTCCGACATGCTGTTTCGGTCAGCATGCGCACCATGCCATGGCCAACTTGGCGCGGGAGATGGCCCCGTCGCCTCAACAATAAAAGACGGTGTTCCCAAGCTGGATGACCTCACCAAGCGTTATTCGGACGAGTTCCCGGCAGACTATGTGCGCCAGACAATCGATGGCCGCCTCAATGTGGCAGCACACGGCACACCCGACATGCCGGTCTGGGGACTACGCTTCAGCCTCAACCACGATGCCGGCGGTATGACGGGAAAGCAGGCCGACGCGTCAGGTGAGGCAGCGGCAGACATGCTTATTGAATCGTTGGTGAATTTTGTCGCCTCATTACAGGCCCGATGAAGTCTGACCAGGATTGAATATCCGAATGTCAACTGTTGCGGTGAGAGCGGAACTACATGACTACAATTGATTTCAATTTGGAACGTGAGCGACGTATCAGGCACCATGCTCTTGACCGCTTCGGACTTGAACTGCAGAAGGATGGAAGCAGCGGATACCGCTTGTTTGATATCGCGCTGAACAAGCCCGACTATCCCCTGGACGGAAGTTACACGAGCCTGATAGGCGTAAACGATTATCTCTCCGCGCGCGACAAGGCACTGAAGGGCAGCGAGTGGGCAGGCCCTGATGACGAAACACCAGCCTGAAGGCCTGTACCGGCACCCGTTCCACACGCTTTTGACCATAGTCAAGGCAGACATGAGCTGTTTCATCAATCATGACACCCCGACCGCATAACAACAGGAGGGTTGATCAATTGGACACTTTAAGAATTGCCGAACAAGCCAGGGCGCTGCTGGACGCACATGGGGACAAGGCAGAAGCTGAAGCCGCTCAGAAGGCGTCCACCCTGAAAGCCGCCGGCAAGACCGATGAAGCAGCACAATGGGACAAGGTACGTAAAGCCATTCATGAGTTGCGCTCAGGTCATGTGAGCTGAATTCCGCGGCGGAGCTGTCGCGGATGCTATCATGGGCGGTGTGATCGGCGGAGCGAAGAAATCCCGGAAACGCCATCGCAGGCGAATGCGCTCCCGCGCCGGCCGCTACTAGTAGCAGGATAGCGTAACGTAGGGGCTTGCTTGCTCATTCGGTGACATGCGGCGGATTCAAATGAGCGCCGGATTTTTCTCTGGCATGAGCAAAGCAGAAATGCGTTCTTGCCGGCGCCCTGATCCCTAGTCGAATTCTAAATCAAATGAGGAGTTTATCACCATGAAATCCATAATGTTGTATCTCATGGTAACCCTTTCAGGGACTATGCTCGTTGCGCCCGCGCATGCCCAAGACGATGGAGATAAACAGAAAGTCGTTGCCACTTTCAAAGGCGTTATCGCTGTGGCGAAGGATTACAATATCTCCCCCGAAATCAATAACAAGATCAAGCGAATTCATTTCATTTCTGGCCAGTTGGTAAAAAAGGGCGATCTGCTCGTCGAATTCGACACCGAGGAAAAAGAGCTCGAGGTCGCTTATGCACAAGCCAGCTACGAACGCGCGCAGGCGCATCACAAGCTGGAGCAGGATCGGTTGCTTCGAAGCGAAAAACTCAAGACCCAAAGCGTTGTCTCGCTATCGAAGTACCGGGAACTTCAGCTCAATGTGGAGATAGCTGCTGCAGATGAAAAACTGGCAAAAATCACACTTGAAAAAGCCGAGTTGGTTCTTTCAGAGCAGAAGCTTTATGCACCGTTTGACGGCCAGATGTCGGCATCGAGATATAGTGAGAACACCAATCTCGAAGTCGGAGAGAGCTCAGAGATTGCGAAAATCGTTCAGTTGGATCCTATCTACGTTCGCTACTCCATGACCTATCCCTATCTCGCCAGGCGGCTGCGGGAGAACGGGGCTCGGGCCGAAAATTTCGAAAGAGAAAACGTCAAGCTTCGCCTCAAATTTCCCGACGGCAGTTACTACGGAACACTCGGCAAGTTCGTTGCGGCGGCTTTTGATCTGGATGCCGAGACCGGTGAGCTTTCGGCAATAGCGGTGTTTCCGAATCCAGAGCTGCAATTGGTACCCGGTCTCCAGGTTAACCTCGACGCGGTCGAACAGTGAGCCGCCAAGCCCAGGAAGCAACTTCAGATGCATGAACCGGAGACAGTGCTGTGACCCTGATTGCGGCAATTGTTGTCATCGCATTGGCGGCCCTTGGTCTTGCAGGAGTACGGAACTATTTGCGGCACCGCCGAAACGCGTCCGTACTTCCTGATCCAGCATCCCTTCAACCGGTCGAACCAGGCATGCTCGACAAGCAGCGTGCTGCGCTCGCCTCCAATCTCTTGAATGACGCGTCGAAACTGGCGGCCCACGAGATAGAGGTGACCCACCATGCGCTATGGATGGCAATGCTCCTGGAGGCCGCGCCGGATGGCAGCATAGATCCTCGCAAGATAAGAGCTGTCGCGGATCTCTTCGGCCAGATGACCGGAAACAAGCTGGATTACGGGCCGGTTATCGAATCTGCTGAGCTTGTTCAAAGTGACAGAAAGTCTGCGCTGGCCGAAATATCCAAGGCGAGCGGGGTGAGTAGCGCATCCAAAGAGCATATTCTGGCGGGTGCTCTCCTGGTCAGCGTATCCGATCGGACGCTGGAAGAGAGTGAAGCGGAGTTGCTGGGCGATATCGCCGACGCCCTCGCAATAAATCAGCACGAACGCCAAGCCATTTACGACGGCATCACAAGAAGACTCTCGAGCTAAGGCGTTTGGCGCGTGAGCGGTTTCCCTTGAGGCATCCGTCGTCGCCGACGTTTGGGAGTTTGAAAGCTCAGTGCAGCCGCAAACTTTGGTGACGTACTTGTTTCAAAGTCTCGGACGGGCGTTCCCCGAACAAATCCTGATAATACTGCGAGAAGCGGCCAAAGTGGAAAAACTCGTTCTTTACGGCGATCTCCGTCACGTTCAGCTGATTGCGATGCATGGTCAATAGGTCGTGCCGGGCGTGCTGCAATCGCCGGGCGAGAAGGTACTGCAAAGGCGTCATCCCCAACGTATTTTTAAACGCGTACTGCAAGGCGCGGTTGCTGCAGCCGACCGATTCGCAAATCGCGGCGATGGATTCACCGTGCGAGCCTAGTTCATCAATATGATCTAGCGCCCTCTCCATCAGCAGCCATTCTGAAAGTTTGCTTGAGCGGGTTTCAACCGGTTGTCGATCGTGTTGCTGTAACGCGCTTACAATTAAGCTGATCCCCCGCTCACGAGCAGCATTAGCCCACAACTGTTGATTGTCAGGGTCACATTGGTGGGCGAAAAGACTGTCGAGTGTTTGCGATACCAGGCGAAACTTGCTCACCTGATCGGCGCTTAGACCTAAGATACTCCGTTCCGGACCCAGATCGTTGAAGCTTTCGTCGCCAATGGTCAGCCCCATGCTTGTCAGATAGTCCGTCGATGCACAGAATTCGAGCGACTCGAAGCCCTCGGGCAAAATGCTGCGGTACTCCCGTCCCGGCCCGAAAACCAGCAACGAACCTTCAGAAGCCTCCAACCCGCAGAAAATTATGGGGGTAAAAATTACTACAAAACTGTTTCTGCCTTCCTCGATCACCGTTCTCGGGATGAGGCGGCGATTGTCTTTGAGGTGAGCAATGGTCAACTCGCCGTCATAAGCGACTTGCTCCCACACAAATTTAAGCGGTCCGGCACTGACCTGAGTAACATCAACGTCCCATCCCAACAAAACGTCGCGGAAATGATCGAAGTCGAGAAACTCCTCTTTGACGAGACTGATCGGCAATGTCATCGACGTCGCTCCCTGAAGCCAAATACAATTCAATCAAATAGCATGAGATTCGACCGGTCATTGATCAAGGTCAGTGTCTCACCTTCGAGAATGCGGCGCGATCTTATGGTAGATAGTGAAGCGGAGTTGCTGGGCGATGTCGCCGGCGCGCTCGCAATAAATCAGCACGAACGCCAAGCCATTTACGAAGCCATCACAAGAAGGCTCTAGAGCTAAGGCCTTTGGCACGCGAGTCGTTTCCCTTGCTCGATGACCGACTGTGTCCCCGGTGGAGCGACCTCCGGTTTGTCCTTGAACTCTTCCCGCAGGAGTTTTTTGCGCAAATCGGATAGTGCCGCAGGGGCTGAGAGGCTACATTCATCTTTGATCCAATGGCAAATCAGCGTCTCAAGCAAATTGACTGAGGCTGAGAAGGAGGTTGTTTCATGAAGAACCCGGTCCGCAAATTCTACGCCATAGCCTTGGCTTTGGCATTTCTCGCGATGCAAACGGCAGCGTCCTGGGCGGCTTCCATGGAAGAACGTCTGACGCAGTCTCGAGCCATCGACTCCCTTATCTGGAGCCTGCCGCTCATGAGCTACAAGGCCATGCGCGACGGGTACAAGGTAGATGGCGGGGTCGGCTTCAACGAAGTGGGCTACAACTCCCAGGTCCAGAACTGGAAGCTGCAGATCACGACGCCGAACAACACCACGCCCTACGTGTTGTTCTTCTGGGACACCAAGGACGGTCCCGTCGTCATCGAGATTCCCCCCAGTGCTGACGGTGTCAGCCTCTTTGGGCCGCTCATGGACTCCTGGCAGCGACCGCTGGAGGATGTCGGGGCCAAGGGGAAAGACGGGGGACGCGGTGGCAAGTACCTCGTGATGCCGCCGACCTACCGGGGACCGCTGCCGATGAACGGTTACTACCCGTTGCGTCAAAAGACCTATCAGGGGTACTCGCTTCTGCGGCCGATCATTGCCGACGCGAGCCCGGAGAACCTGGCGAAGGCCGTCGCCCTCGTGAAGAAGATCAAGATCTACCCGCTTGCCCAGGCCGATGCACCGCCTGCGACAAAACACATCGATGTCTTCGACAAGAACCTCAACGCCCTCCCGGACTACGACGGAA
>JBPCVV010000368.1:0-16653 GCA_051010195.1 Anderseniella sp.
CCCATACGCCTGAAGCCCTGTACAGACTTACGGAAAACTATATGCAATTGGGGATCCGGTCCGAGGCGCAGACCGCGGCTGCGGTGCTGGGGCACAACTACCCGAATTCGAAGTGGTACAAGGACGCCTTCGGGTTGCTGCAGGACGGTGGCCTGAGCCCGGTCGCTGATTCTGGGTCTTGGCTGTCTGGCATTTTCGGATCCTGAACGCGCTTGTCCGGCCTGCTTAGAGAGCGGGCCGCTACTGATCGCCGATTTTCTCCAGTCGCTTGGTGAGGCTCAAACGGTCAATGCTCTCAAGCGGCAGGTTCACGAAAGCCGTGATACGATTGTTCATGAGGCGATAGGTCTCGGCAAAGGCGGCCGCAATCTCCGCATCGGAACCCTCGACAGCCGCCGGATCCGGCACTCCCCAATGGGCACTCATGGGCTGGCCCGGCCAAACAGGGCATACTTCGTTTGCCGCGTTGTCGCATACCGTGAACACGAAATCCAGGTCCGGTGCACCGGGTCTTGCAAATTCGTCCCAGCTCTTTGACCTGAAAAGCGACGTATCATACCTGAGAGAACCGAGCAGTTTGAGCGCATGAGGGTGGGGCTCGCCCTTGGGCTGAGATCCTGCAGAATACGCGTTGAAACGTTGCTGGCCGAGGCGGCCCAAAACCGCTTCCGCCAATATCGAGCGCGCGGAATTGCCCGTGCAAAGGAACAACACATTGTAAGTCTTTTCGGCCATTACGCAGCCTCCCCGTTCGGACTGTCCCTGCGATACGTGGAGGACATGACAATTGGGTGACAATGATCAGATTGACGAAATCCCCGATAACGGCAGGCTCAGGCTGAAGGTCAGTTGACCGCAGCCGCTACATCGGTTTCTTTTACCTGCCGGGCTGTCTCAACGCCGGCGCGGCTGCCAATCAAAAAGGGTCGGTTATGGGATTTGTGGGAAGTCTTGTCGCTCAGGCACTGTCGCTGCTGGCGACCCTGTTCGTGTTCGCAGTGGGGCTTTTCGTCCTGGCCGTTGTCGTCATGTTCATCATCGACATCAGCCAGCGGGAAGATGCCATCCGGCGAAATTATCCGGTTATCGGGCGTTTCAGGCACCTGTTCTCCACGCTGGGCGAGTTTTTCCGGCAGTATTTCTTTGCCCAGGACCGCGAGGAGATGCCGTTCAACCGGGCGCAGCGCGAATGGGCCTACAGGTCCGCTGCAGGGGTCGACAACACGGTGGCATTCGGTTCGACGCAAAATATTACTGCGGTTGGTTCACCGATCTATGCCAACGGGATTTATCCGCCCCTGGATGAAGAAGCATCTGATCCGCCGGCACTCATCATAGGTGAGAGTGCGCGCAGTCCTTATGAGGCAGCATCGCTGATCAACATTTCCGCCATGAGTTACGGCTCGCTTTCGGCACCTGCGGTGCGGGCCTTATCAAAGGGTGCAAAACTGGCGGGATGTTGGCTCAACACAGGGGAGGGCGGACTGTCGGATCACCACCTGTCGGGTGGCTGTGACATCATTTTCCAGATCGGTACGGCAAAATACGGCGTGCGGGACGACGACGGCAATTTTTCCGAAGACAAGCTGGCGGAAATTGCTGCGCTGCCGCAGGTCAAGATGGTGGAAATCAAGCTCAGCCAGGGCGCCAAGCCGGGCAAGGGCGGCATTCTGCCGGCTGACAAGGTAACGGAAGAAATAGCGCGTATCAGGGGTATCCCCGAAGGCCATGCATCGTTGTCCCCGAACCGGCACGCGGAAGTGGCAAGCAGTGCAGAGCTTCTCGATTTCATAGGCCGGGTGCGTGAAGTGTCCGGTTTGCCGACCGGGTTCAAAACCGCCATGGGCGGTGTGGAGTGGCTCGAGGATCTTTGTGCGCTTATCATCAAGCGCGGCAGGGCTTCGGCCCCTGATTTCATCACCATTGATTCCGGTGATGGCGGAACCGGCGCCGCTCCCATGCCGCTGATTGACAATACTGCGCTGAGTGTTCGTGAAGCGCTGCCGATGGTTGTGGATGTACTGGAGAGGCACAAGCTCAAGGATCGCATTCGGGTTATTTGCGCGGGCAAGTTGATCACGCCGGCGGAAGTCGCGTGGGCCTATTGTGCCGGTGCCGACTTCGTCAATTCGGCCCGCGGGTTCATGTTTGCGCTCGGGTGCATCCAGTCACTGAAGTGCAACAGGAATACCTGTCCGACCGGCATCACGACCCATCAGCGTCACCTGCAGCGCGGGCTGGATGCGGAAGACAAGGCGGTGCGCGTGAAGAACTATGCCGCCAAGATACACTATGGAGTGGGCCTGATCGCGCATGCTTGCGGCATGCCGCATGCTCGGGCTCTCGAACGCCATCACGTTCGTCTGATCCAGGCCGACGGCAAATCCCGCCCCTTGAGCGAAATCTATCCGCGCGTGGGTCAGGATCAGACGAACTGAGTCTTCAATCAACGGAGTTTTGCATATGCGAGGTCTTGCAGGAAAAGTGGTTGTTGTGACCGGTGGCGGCAGTGGTATTGGCCGGGCGGTATGCCAGCGGTTCGCCGAGGAACAGGCACTCGTCGCCATTTTCGATATCAACGGCGATGGCGCGGCAGAAACAGCCGGGCTGATTTCTGATGCAGGCGGCCGTGCCCTGACCTTTGAGACTGACATCTCAGACTATGATGCAGTGGAAGCTGGTGTTGCCGCTGCTGAAAGCGATCTCGGTCCCATAGATATCCTCATCAACAATGCTGGCTGGGATGAAGCCAGGCCATTCCTGGCTACGGATACCGGATTGTGGAAAAAGATAATCGACGTCAATCTCTATGGTCCGCTTAACCTGCATCACGCCGTGGTATCGCGTATGGCAAGGCGTGGGGCTGGTAAGGTGATCAATGTCGCGTCTGACGCCGGCCGGGTCGGTTCGTCAGGCGAAGCGGTCTATTCGGCTTGCAAGGGCGGTATTATCGCGTTCTCGAAAACTCTGGCGCGCGAGCTTGCCCGTAACAACATACAGATCAATACGGTGTGTCCCGGTCCGACCGACACGCCGCTGTTTGCAAGTTTTGCCGGCGACGAAGAACAAGGCAGGAAGCTGGTCGAAGGCCTGATCCGTGCCATCCCCATGCGCCGCCTGGGGCAGCCGTCAGACTATCCGGGCATCATCGCCTTTCTGGCCAGTGAAGATGCCGATTACATCACCGGCCAGACTATCAGCGTTTCGGGCGGCCTGACCATGCACGGATGATGCTATAACTCTCGCCCGATTCTACAAAACTGCGCTATAAACGTGCCCGCCATGCTCACACATCTTGCCATACGCGACATCGTCCTGATCGAGAAGCTGGATATCAATCTTGAGGAAGGTCTTGGCGTGCTGACCGGTGAGACCGGTGCGGGAAAGTCGATTCTGCTGGATTCCCTCGGTCTGGCGCTCGGTGCGCGCGGCGATGCCTCGCTGGTGCGCACCGGCTGTGACAAAGGCAGTGTGACCGCCAGCTTCCATCCCGCCGCCGATCACGCTGCATTCCGGCTGCTGGCCGATGCGGAAATCGAGACCGCGGAAGAAGGCATCGTTGTCCGCCGTATCCAGGGCGCGGACGGCAAATCCAGAGTTTTCATCAACGACCAGCCGTCGAGCGTCAACCTGTTGCGGCAACTGGGAGGGCTGCTGGCGGAGATTCACGGCCAGCACGATGATCGTGCGCTCATGGATGTATCTTTCCATCGCACGGCGCTTGATGCCTATGGCGAACTGGAACCGAAACTGCGCAAGGTTGAGACTGCTTGGGCAGCGCTGAGTGCAGCACGGGAGGCCTACGATGCCCATCAGGCCCGGCTGGACCGGGCAGAGACCGAACGGGCGTTTCTGGAACATGCGCTGAAAGAAATGCATGAGCTTGATCCGCAACCGGGTGAAGAAGCCACCCTGGCGGACAAGCGGCAGATGATGATGAACGCCGAGGAGTTTTCTTCCGTTGTTAATGAGGCGCAGAAGGCGGTTTCCGACGGCGACACCATTTCTGCGCTGAACACGGCGTTGCGCAAACTGGAAAGGCGTCGCGAACAGGCAAAGGGCGGGTTGGATCCGGTATGTGCCGCGCTGGAGCGTGCCGTCATCGAGATGAACGAGGCGCAAAACCAGCTAGACGCAGCAGCCCGGGAATTCGTACTCAATCCGGCCGAGCTGGAAAAGGCGGAGGAAAGACTGTTTGCGCTGCGTGCCCTGGCACGCAAGCACAAGGTGCAGGTGGATGATCTTGCCAGCCTGATGGAGCGCTTTGAAACCGACCTGCAGTCCATTGATGATGGCGGGGTCATGCTCGCCAAGCTCAAAACAGCCCGTGATGAAGCACAGGCAACCTATGATGAACTTGCCCGCAGGTTGTCGGATGCGCGCGTGAATGCCGCGGTGAAGCTGGACAAGGAGATATTGTCGGAACTGGCACCGCTGCGGCTGGAAAAGGCACGATTTGAGACCCGGGTCGAGACAGATGAGGCCCGTGCCGGCGCGCATGGCATCGACAGGGTGGAATTTCTGATCGCGGCCAACCCAGGTACACCGCTGGCACCCATCGTGAAGGCAGCATCCGGAGGCGAGCTGTCCCGGTTCCTGCTGGCCCTGAAGGTGGTGCTGGCTGCGCGTGCCTCGGCGCCGACCCTGATCTTTGACGAGATCGATACCGGTGTTGGCGGGGCGGTTGCAGATGCTATTGGGCAGAGGCTGTCGCGCATGTCGAAAGGCCTGCAGGTTCTGGCTGTTACCCACAGCCCACAGGTGGCGTCGCGGGCAGACGCCCATCTGCTGATTTCCAAGATGGAAGAGGCAGGCGATGCGGCTGGGCGGCGCATGATTACCCGTGTCACAGCGCTCACCGGTGAGGGTCGGCGAGAGGAGATTGCGCGCATGCTGTCCGGTGCCGAGGTCACATCGGAAGCCCGCGCCCAGGCAGACCGACTGCTGTCGGCAACCGGTTAGCTCATGACAAAGGATATATCTGTTGTGGCCTTGACGCCGCTGGAAGCTGCTGAGGAACTTGAGAGACTGGCTGCCGAGATCGCCCGCCACGACGAGGCCTATCATGGCGAGGACGCGCCGGAGATATCCGATGCGGACTATGATGCGCTGCGCCGCCGCAACGACGAGATTGAAGCGGCGTTTCCCGACCTGGTGCTTGCCAACTCACCATCGAAACGGGTCGGCGCTGCACCGTCGGAAAAATTTAGCAAGGTGCGCCACGCGGTGTCGATGCTGTCGCTGGGCAATGCATTTGCCGATGAAGATGTGCATGAATTCGTTGCCCGCATCCGCCGCTTTCTGAAACTTGCCGATGACGAGACTGTGGAAGTCACGGCCGAACCCAAGATCGACGGCCTTTCCATCTCTTTGCGTTATGAGAGTGGCCGGCTGGTCCAGGCGGCTACCAGGGGAGACGGGCAGGAGGGTGAAAATGTCACCCGGAATGTCGAGACAATCGGGGATGTTCCGCGCAAGGTGAACGGTGACGACTTTCCGGCGGTGTTCGAGGTCCGCGGAGAGATTTACATGTCGCACGAGGACTTCGCTCAGCTCAACGAGATGCAGCGGCAGGCGGGCGGCAAGATGTTTGCCAATCCGCGCAATGCAGCCGCTGGTTCCCTGCGCCAGTTGGACTCGTCGATCACCGCATCCCGGCCCTTGCGGTTCTTTGCCTATGCCTGGGGACAGGTAGACCGGCTGCCTTCCGACACCCAGCGCGGGGTCCTGGATGCATTTAGCTGCTGGGGATTTCCGGTCAACCCGTTGACGAAACTGTGCACTTCAGTCGACGAATTGCTGGCGCAGTATTACGCAATCGAAGAACAGCGGGCCGCGCTGGGGTATGACATTGACGGTGTGGTCTACAAGGTGAACCGGCTCGACTGGCAGGAGCGGCTGGGGTTTGTGTCGCGTTCGCCGCGCTGGGCGGTGGCGCACAAGTTTGCCGCTGAAAAGGCCACGACGGTTCTGGAAGGCATCGACATCCAGGTCGGTCGCACCGGCGCGCTGACACCGGTTGCCAGGCTGACACCGGTGACCGTAGGTGGCGTGGTGGTGTCAAACGCAACGCTGCACAATGAGGACGAGATTGTCCGCAAGGATATCCGCATCGGCGATACGGTGACGATCCAGCGGGCAGGGGATGTCATTCCACAGGTGTTGGGCCATCTGCCTGACAAGCGCCCGGCGGATGCCGTGGAGTACGTGTTTCCGACCACGTGCCCGGCGTGCGGTTCGCACGCGGTGCGCGAGGTCAACGAGAAAACCGGCAAGATGGACGTCGTGCGTCGCTGCACCGGCGGATTGATATGTCCGGCGCAACGAGTCGAGCGGCTCAAGCATTTCGTGTCGCGCAACGCGTTTGACATTGAGGGTATGGGCGACAAGGTCATCCAGGAACTCTATGACGATGGCCTGATCCAGTCGCCACAGGATATCTTCACGCTCAAAGCCCGGGATGAGCGCTCTTTGAAGAAGCTCAAGGACAGGGAAGGCTGGGGCGGGACATCGGCTAGCAACTTGTTTGGCGCCATTGATGAGCGCCGCACGATCGGGCTCGACCGTTTCATCTACTCGCTCGGTGTTCGCCATGTGGGCGAAACCACAGGGCGCACCCTGGCGCGGTCCTACGCAACCGCAGAACAATTTCTCGATGCCATGGCGGCAGCGCAGGACCATGCATCGGAAGCCTATGCCGATCTGGTGAACATTGACGGCATCGGTGATGTTGTGGCGCGGGCCGTGGCGGAATTTTTCGCTGAGCCGCACAACCTGTCTGTTGTGAAGGAGCTGGTTGACGATCATCTCGACATCCAGCCGCTTGAGGCCGTCGACACGGGTTCGCCTGTTTCAGGGATGACCATCGTGTTCACCGGTGCGCTGGAACGCATGACCCGGGATGAGGCCAAGGCCATGGCGGAACGGCTCGGCGCGAAAGTGGCCGGCACGGTGTCGAAGAAAACCAACCTTGTTGTAGCCGGTCCAGGGGCCGGGTCAAAGCTGAAGAAGGCCACCGAGCTCGGTGTCGAGGTCATTTCCGAAGATGACTGGTTTGTCCGGGCAGGCGCTTAGACAGCGATTTCGTTCTCAGCAATTTCTACGGGCAACCCTGCGTTACGTGGACATTTGGTCACCGCCCGAATTGTCAGGATCGAGAAAATCATGTATTACTGAATGATCGTTCAATTTGATAAGGCTCCTTGTGATGACCCGGATGGAACGCTTTCAAGCAGCGCCACCTGTTATCGAAAAGTCACAGGTAGGGAAGGTTCCTGACGACTGGGACCGCAGCGGCCTGCCTGCCTGGGCCTATACCAGTGAAGAGCAGCTGGAGCTGGAAAGAAACCTGCTTTTCCGCCGCCACTGGCAACTGGCGGGCCATGTCAGCAACGCCCCAGAGCCTGGAAACTATTTCTGCTTAGACGTGGCAGGAGAGCGCGCCATCATCGTGCGCGGCAGGGACAATGAGATCAGGGCCTTCCACAATGTCTGCCGGCATCGCGGGTCACGGGTGGTGGTCAACGAAACTGGCACATGCGGTTCTGCACTGGTGTGTCCGTTCCACGGTTGGTCGTTCAACCTGGATGGGACGCTGCGGACTGTTGCACAGCCCAGGTCGGTGCCGGAACTTGATCCGGTTGAGCATGGCCTTGTACCGGTGGAGTTTGAAATCTGGCACGGGTTTGTGTTTGTCCGGTTCCAGCCGGGTCCACAGCCGACAGTGAAGGCGATCATGACCCGCCATGACGCAGAAGTCGCGCTGTACCGTTCATCTGAGGCAGAGCCGACCGGCAACGGTTTCTGGTCCCAGCACATAATGTCCAACTGGAAGTGCGTCCGCGATGTGGACAATGAAGGTTATCATGTTCCCATGGCCCACCCGGGATTGCAGGACCTTTACGGCAACAATTATTTCGACGAACACTGGCAGGACGGCACGACACGTTCATTCGGCCCGTTCAAGGAAGATCACAACAGACTGTGGTCTGTGCGGGCCTACAAAGCCATTTTGCCGGACATCGAATATCTGCCGGAAAGCCACCGAAGAGCATGGCTATACATCGGCATGTTTCCCAACACGGTACTGTATTTTTATCCCGAAGGACTGGGTTTTTACCAGGAGTTCCCAGTGGCCACTGACAAGACATGTTTACGCGGCGCTGCATATGGACTGCCGCTGCCCGGTGATGCGGGTTCAGACTTCAACCGGCGCGTGCGGGCGGGGCGCTACCTGTCGGCGCGGATCGACAACGATACTGCGGCAGAAGACATCCAGTTGACCGTCTGGTCCAATGAAGCGGCCCGTTCTACCGGGTTTCAGGGGTTTATCCTGTCTGACCTGGAGTACGGCGTGAAACAGTATCACGATCAGTTGCGCCAGGTGATGCCGGTGTTGAACCGGCCCGAGGCACCGGAGCGGGGTGGCCTGGAAATGCTGAATGACAAGTTGCTGGAAGACCAGTGATCGACGAGTTGAGAAGTGCCACCCTCAGGCGTCTCCCTTTTTGGCAATCTGCTGGTCAAGTTCCTGGCGCCGTTGCTGATAGAACATGAGCAATGCTGCAATCGCGACGCACACGGCAACAAACAGGATGATGATTGTCGCGAGCGCGTTAATGTCTGGCCGCAATCCCAGCCGAATTCGAGAAAAGATCAGAATTGGTAAGGTGTTTGCGCCTGGGCCCGAAACAAAACTTGCGATGACCAGGTCATCCAACGACAGGGTAAAAGCCAGAAGCCAGCCACTTATCATTCCCGGCGCAAGACGCGGAATAGTAATCGCGGTCAGGACCTTGAACGGCTTGGCGCCGAGATCCAGTGCCGCTTCCTCAAGCGTCTGGCCCATGCCGGTCAGACGTGCCTGAACAATCACCGCCACATAGGCTAGTGAAAAGGTAATGTGCGCGATCGTAATGGTCGTAAACCCGCGCTCAGCGGGCCACCCGATCAACTGTTTCAGCGTAATGAACAGGACCAGAAGTGACAGGCCCGTTATCACTTCCGGCATGACCAGCGGTGCGACCAGCATACCGCCAAACAATGTCCGTCCCTTGAACCGGCCGAAGCGCACCATCGCCAGACCGGCAAGCGTTCCCAGGACGGTCGCGAACGTGGCATTGACAAGCGCTATCTGCAGGCTGAGCGAAACTGCATTCCACACTTCCTCAGACTTGAACAACACTTCGTACCAGCGCAGGGACCAACCGCCCCAGACCGGCACAAGCTTTGAATAATTAAACGAATAGATGACCAGCAGAATCATCGGGATGTAAAAGAACGCCAGGCCGATGGCGAGCATTACGGATAGAAATCTGGAGCGCTGGCCATACATGGGTTATTGCTCCTCCGCGGCCTTGCCCTGGAAGTACTGGTAAATCGTCATGGGCAGTACGAGCAGGACCAGCAGTACAATGGCGACAGCAGACGCCACCGGCCAATCGGTGTTGGCGGAGAACTCGTTGAACAACAGACGCCCGATCATCAGCACGTTGCCGCCGCCGAGCAGATCGGGAATGACGTACTCGCCGGTTGCCGGAATGAACACAAGCAAGGAACCGGCTATGATTCCGGGTACTGTCAATGGCAGGGTGACCTTGAAAAACGTATTTGCCGGTCGCGAACCAAGATCAGCAGCCGCCTCGTTCAAGGTGTTGTCCAGCCGCTCCATGTTGGCGTAAAGCGGAAGGATCATGAACGGCAGATAGGTGTACACGATGCCGACGTATACCGCGAATTCGGTGTAGAGCATGCGAACGGGCTCGTCGATAAGCCCCAGCCAGATCAGCAGATTGTTTATGGTTCCCTGGTCGGCCAGCAGACCCATCCACGCGTACACGCGCAGAAGGAACGAAGTCCAGAACGGCAGTATGATGGCAAACAGCAACAGTTTCTTCGCGACGGGTCCCGAGCGGACGATGCCGTAAGCCATCGGGTAGCCGATCAACAGGCAAGCGATTGTCGAAACGATCGAGATCTTCAGCGAGTTGAAGTATGTCCGGTAGTACAGATTGTCCGTCAGAATGTAGACGAAGTTGTCAAACACCAGCCGGATATTCAGCACTCCGTCTTCAGTCCATTCAATCATGTTGGAGAACGGCGGGCTGGCTATGACGATTTCTGCGAGGCTGATCTTGGCAACGATGAAGAACGGCAGCAGGAAAAACAACAGCAGCCAGGCATAGGGCACAAACACGATAATGGACCGCCATTGCGACTGAATGCGCCTGGCAAGTTGCCGGAACAGATTTGATTGGCCGGCTGTCGGTTCCGCCGTTGTTTCCCTGGTTACATCGCTCATGTCTTCAGCAACATCGCGCTTGATGGATCCCAGGAGAGGTACACGGTGTCCTCCCATGTGATCTGGTGTGTGCGGCTCTTTGGCCTGATCTGATTGGGTGCTGTAACGTCGACGATCAGGCCATTGTCCAGGCGGATCTTGTAGATTGAAGAATTGCCCAGATAACCAATGTCATCGACTTTTCCCTCAGTCTGGTTGGTGGCGGCCTTGCCTTTCCTCGGCGCTGTCTTGCTCAATTTGATCTTTTCCGGCCGTATGGCAATCCATACCCGGCTGTCATCTTTCACCGATTGTCCGTGATCAATGTATACCTCGCCAAGGTCGGTATCGACCCGGACATGGTCCGCGCTGTTTTCCGTGACCTTGCCTTCCACAATGTTTGCCGATCCGATGAAATCCGCGACGAAACGCGATTCCGGAAATTCGTAAATTTCTGTCGCGGTACCAATCTGTGCAAGCTTGCCGGCATCCATCACGGCAATCCGGCTTGAAAGCGTCATCGCTTCTTCCTGGTCGTGGGTAACAACGACAAACGTAATGCCGACCTGCTCCTGAATATTGGCCAGTTCAAACTGGGTTTGCTCGCGCAGTTTCTTGTCAAGGGCGCCAAGCGGCTCGTCGAGCAACAGAAGTTTGGGCTCCTTGACCAATGCGCGGGCAAGCGCCACACGCTGGCGCTGGCCACCGGACAGCTGTTGCGGTTTGCGCTTCTTGAAGTCCTGAAGCTCAACCAGCTTGAGTATCTCGTGGACCTTGTGATTGATTTCATCGTTTGGCAGCTTGTCCTGTTTCAGGCCAAACGCGATGTTTTTCTCAACGGTCATATGCGGAAACAGCGCATAGCTCTGAAACATCATGTTGGTCGGACGCTCATAAGGGGGCACCGTAGACATGTCGGTGCCGTCGATGAGGATGCTGCCGGATGTGGGGGTTTCAAAGCCCGCCAGCATTCTGAGCAGGGTGGTCTTGCCGCACCCTGAACCGCCGAGCAGGCAGAACAGTTCGCCCTTGTAAATATCGAGATCTATGTTGTTGACGGCGGTGATTTCGCCGAATTTCTTGGTGACCCCCCTGACGCGAACCATGGGCTCCGCCTCGGTGTCGAGCCATGGTGCGTCTCCGGCAGTCGGATCACCAGCCATATTGGACCTCGTTTTTCTGCTGCGGTCTGAACAGTGGTGTGGTGGCGGCTCCTTGCCAAGGGGCCGCCATCACAACCAACTGCTGACTAGTTACCGGCCTTGAAGTCGGTCCAGGCTCTTGTCCGGAATTTCTCAGCCTTGGGCGGCAACGGATTCAACGTGTACATATCCGCAACCTGTTCCGGCGTCGGGTAGGCGGCGGGGCTTGAAGTCACCGCTTCGTCGATCATCGGTTTGGCCTTGATATTGGCAGACGCGTACCATGTGGTGTTGCTGTCCGCTGCACTTACTTCGGGACGCATCATGTAGTTGAGAAACAGGTGTGCTTCTTCGATATTCTTGGCATCAGCCGGGATGATCCAGCCATCAACCCAGAAATTTGACTTGCCTTCCCCGGTGGGGAGGAAAAAGTCGAGGACAACGCCCGTGTTGGCTTCCTTGGCACCGGACATCGCGAGCAGACCATCGGGACCCCATGTTGTTGACACGCAGAACTCTTTCTGTGGCATTCTCTGGTAGGCGTAATTATCAAACGTTTTCACGTAAGGCCGGATTTTTTTCAGAAGTTCACCGACCTGCTGGTAATCTTTCCTGCTTGTTGAATCCGGTGGCAGTCCAAGATAGGCGAGAGCCATCGGGATCATATCCGTCGGTGAATCGAGGAATGAAACACCGCATTTGGCTATTTCTTTCATGTGCTTGGGGTCGAAGATCATATCAAGCGAACCGATTGGCGCGTCGGGATAGGTTTCGAGCACCAGTTCCTTGTTGAAGGTCACGCCGTGAGTGCCCCACATGTAGGGTACAATGTACTTGTTGTCCGGATCCCACTTGCTGGACAACTGGGACATCACCGCCGGGTCCATGTTCTTGAAATTGTCCAGTTTTGACTTGTCGATAGGCTGCAGAATGCTACCGGCCTTGATCAGGCGTGCCACCTGTGATGCTGAGTGAGACACGACATCGTAGCCGCTGTCGCCGGCAAGCAGCTTGGCGTCAATGGCTTCAACCGACTCGTAATTGTCATAGACGACCTTGATGCCGGTCTCTTTTTCGAAATTCTTGATTGTATCTGCGCCGATGTATTCAGCCCAGTTTGTGACTTTCAGGACTTTCTCCTGGGCTACTGCCTGTGCGGTCAGCAACGCACCAATTGCAGCTGCGCAAGTCAGTGCCTTCAATGTACTCGTGAATTTCATCATTATGGTTCCTCCCAGAAACTTGATGATCTTATGATACCCAACAATTCGCAGAAGCCCAGTAGAGTTTTGCAACAGGGGCTTCAACACCTTGAAAGCACCGCCGGCTAACCCAAAAGGACACTGCCACCCGGCGTTTGCAGGTGGCTAACTGAACAACCGTTCAGACAGTAGTTTGGCTCAAACAGGTGAGTCAAGGTGATGGCTACTCGCTCGTCGTCGGCTGGGATTGGCTGTGTCGTTACAACCGCTGGACGAAGCTGTGACGGATATTCGGTCGATACCTGTCCGGGGGGACAGGGGTATGGCATTGAACTTGTCCTATGCGTCCGGCTGGTCCCTTCTGGTGCAATATCTGTCCACATCCGGAGCGCCGAATTCGCGGGCATACTTGTGACCGGCGTAGACTGCTGCCGCGATGATGGCCGGCGCTTCACAGTCGCCGATACGCTGGATGGATTTCACCGGTCCGGCAGCACCTTTGGAACGCCTTGCCGTCAACTCCCGGTACAGCGTTTCGTTCGGCGACCTGGCGGTGACCATGACAACTGCATCAATCGGCAAAACCCGGCTGCGCTCGGTGTAGCCGCAGGCCAGCACAGCTTCATTGCCGTCAAAGCCATCAAGGCTGTGCGCCAGGATCAGGTCTATGCCCAGGTCCATCAACCGCTTCTGGGTTGCGTGTTGCTCGGCTGTCTTGGCGCAGAAAGATGCAACAAGGTTTTCAGGTGTCGCGCAGGTGACGCCGCAACCGTTCGTCTTCAGCAGTTCTGCAATAACCGCCGCCATGTAGTAATTGTCATCGTCGAACACCAGCACCCGCCCCTCAGGCAGCCGTCCGGTCATTATGTCGTCCGGCGTGAACACCTGTGATGCCGCCCGCAGTCCTGGAATTCCAGCCGGGTTGGACCGCCCCAATCCGTCCTTGCGCCAGTATGAACCGGTGGCAATGACAACATGATCGGGTTCGACCAGCGTCACGTCATCGGCGCTCAGTTCGCTTTCCGGAAACACCTGCACATTGGCCATGGCCTGCAGTTGCTGGGTTCTGTAGTCGCGGACCCGCGCCCACTCGCTCAATCCCGGCAGGCGGGCTTCCAGCGTTACCCTGCCGCCCAGGTCGCGGCGCGCCTCAGACAGCATCACTTCGTATCCGCGCTGTCCCAACGCACGTGCACATTCCAGTCCGGCTGGTCCGGCACCGACAACCAGTATCCTGTCGCCCGATTGCTTCGGGCTGATGATTTCAGGATGCCAGCCCTTGCGCCATTCTTCGCCCATGGTCGGGTTCTGGGTACAACGGAGCGGCACGCCAAGGCTATCGCCTGCGTAACAGATATTGCAGCCAATGCATTCGCGAATGTCTTCGAGCCGACCTTCGGCAATCTTGTTGGGCAGGAAGGGATCCGCAATGGATGGTCGTGCGGCGCCTATGAAGTCCGAAACACCTCGTTTGATGTGACCAACCATGGTGTCCGGCGAGGTAAAGCGCCCGACCGTGACAACCGGTTTGCTTGTTGCCGATTTCACAAACGACATCAGTGGCTCAAGTGATGCCTCGCCGACGAAGCGTGAAACACCCATCTCATGGGAATAATCATTCACGGTGATGTCCCACAGGTCCGGCATTTCAGCCATAAGCGAGAACATGTCCCGGCTTTCACTGTTGTCCGACAGCCCGTCAACGGACAGCCGCACGGCAACTGCACACTTATCGCCGACGGCTGCGATCGTGTCTTCTATCAGTTCGCGGCACAGCCGGGTCCGGTTGCGCAAGCTCCCGCCATACTCATCCGTGCGGTGGTTCGTCTCGGCCGACAGGAAGTGGGACAGCAGGTAGCCATGGGTTGCATAGACATAGACAATGTCAAACTCCGCCGTGCGCGCTCGCACGGCGGCATCGCGGTGCCACTGGCGGTACTCGGCAATGTCCTGCTTGTCCATCATGCGTGACTGGACCGGAACGCCGGAGGCAGACGGCAGGCTGGAGACGCCGATCGTGACGTTGCGGGTGAACTGATTACTGCTGCGGCTGCCGCCGTGCCACAGCTCGACACCCGCCAGCGCACCGTGCTCATGCACATTGCCGGTCATTCTCGCATGCGCCTTGATGTCGGCGGTATCCCACAGGCTGGCATAGGGGTAGGGCAGGTCATCGGAGGTTGGGTGAATGGAGCAGTACTCGGTGTTGACGACCCCCCAGCCACCTTCGGCCTTCACGCCGCGCATAGCGGCCAGCATGTTGGGGCGCAGCCAGCCCATGCCAGTGCAGTGCGGCACCTGGTAAAACCTGTTCTTTGCCGTCACCGGACCGATCTTAACCGGCTCGAACAGCACATCATAACGGGGATCGCGGGCCATTGATCAACTCCAGCCAAACTGTTCGCGGGGGAAGGGGAACTTCTGAAGTTTGTAGTCGGCCGCGAGGATAAAGGTATCAAGACGGATGGCAAGCGTGTGGGGGTTATTCCGTACACGCAGGCAGCCCGGCGTCATTCGGCCTTGCACAGACCGTGGGAATAATGAAAATTCGCTTCAGCGTTCCTCACCTTCAAAAAGCATCTCCATGACCACTGGCAAACAGGAATTTCTTGACGGCTTCCGGCTCGTCCTGCCCATTCTTGTGGCGCCGATTTCGTTTTCCTTCATTACCGGTGCAACCAGTGTGCAGAAGGGCCTGTCGGCATTCGAGGCTACCTTGATGAGTGCCAGCGTGTTTGCCGGCGGCGGTCAGTTGCTGGCGCTGGAAGTCTGGTATGAGCCGCAGGCCTGGCTGCTCGTGATGCTGGCAGCGATCTCGATCAATGTGCGGTTTGCGCTTCAGGCCGCATCAGTGCAGCGCAAAATCAATCATTTTACCCCTGTGCAGCGTTGGCTGACCATTGCAACCCTCACCGACCCGGCATGGGGAATGAGTGAAGTGCGGCATCTGAGCAGGCAGGTTTCGTTCTGGTTTATTTCGGGCATTACTGTTCCGATCTACCTGATCTGGGTGTCAGGCACGCTTGCCGGCGCACTGCTGGGCAACCTCATCGACGACCCTGCCAAGCTGGGCCTTGATTTCGCTTTTGTCGGTATTTTCATTGCCCTGGCCCTGCCGTTCTGGAAACGCCGCGGAGCCGTGCCGGTGGCACTGGCAAGCGGTGGCGTGGCCATCGCCGCCAAACTTGCAGGGCTTTCGGCCCTGTATGTGTTTATTGGTGCCATGGCTGGCGTCGCCGTGGCCGGTTTACTGGCAGCGCGGAAGGCGAAACAGGCGCAGATGCCGTGACGATGGATCCGTACAATTTGACCCTGATTCTGCTGGTGACACTGGCGACGTTCGCCATGCGGGCTGTCGGGGCTGTTGTCATGGCCCGGGCCGACCTGGGTCCGGTCTCCTCAGCCGCGTTTGAAGCCATGCCAGTGGCAGTGCTGACGGCAGTCATCGCGCCGGCTGCTTTGACACAAGGGCTACCGGAAGCCATTGCCGGGAGCGTTGCCGTACTGGTGGGGCTGAGAGCGCCCATGGCCGTTGTAATTGTTGTGGCGATGGCTGTTGTTGTCGCCATGCGGCATGCGCTGGGGTAGCAGGCATGGGAGCAAGGACACAGGAATTTTCTGCTGGAGCCATTGCCATCCTGCCCGTGCTTGTGGCCACGGCACCCATCGCCTTGCTGTTCGGTACCCTGGCTGCCGCGAAGGGGCTGTCCGCGCTTGAAGTCTGGCTGATGAGCGCGACGGTTTTTGCAGGTGCCTTGCAGTTTGTTGCTATCGACCAGTGGGCCGACCCGGCACCGCTGGGCCTGCTGGTGTTTACCGCCCTGGTGGTGAATGTGCGCCATGTCCTGATGGGGGCCAGTATCGGCCGCGCCATGACGGATTTCAGCGGGCCGGCAAAATATGCATCCATGTTCCTCCTCACGGACGAGGGATGGGCATTTGCCGAACGCCGGGTGCGCAACGGCAAGCTGACGGCGGCCTATTATTTCGGGATCGGAGTGTCCATGTGGCTGGTATGGACCACCGCGTC
>JBPCVV010000369.1:0-33039 GCA_051010195.1 Anderseniella sp.
GTGGCGAACGAGTGACGCAGCGCATGGGGTGTCGCGGTGTCCGGCAGGCACAGGGCAGAGCGCAGTTTCTGCATCAGAAGCTGGATGTTGCGGGCGTTCAGCCGGCGACCCTGCTTGCCGATAAACAGCGGCCCCTCCGGATCGAGACCGGTGGTCAGATCCAGATAGGCCTGAACTGCCTTCGCTGCGGCCGGCAGGACGGGCACCAGGCGGGTCTTGTTGCCCTTGCCGACAATACGCAGCACGTCTTCATTGGGCGGCACCGGCGCTTCGCGCCGGTTGAGGTTCAGAGCTTCCGAGATGCGCAGGCCGCAGCCGTACAACAGCATCAGTACAGCCGTGTCGCGGGCGATGATCCAGGCTTCGGCACCACCGGACACGTTGGTCTCGACCAGGTTGACCGTCTGTCTGGCGGCTTCGGTTTGCAGCGGCTTCGGTATGGCGTGCGGCAGTTTGGGTGAGCGCAGGGCTGCCACGGCCGGATTGCGCAGAATGCCTTCATTGTCGAACCAGCGGTACAGCGTGCGGATCGCGGACAGTTGTCGCGCCAGGGTGCGGCTTTCCACTCCGGCATTGCGCCGGGCTGCCATGAAGGCACGAAAGTCAAGCGGCTTGAGGGTCTCAAGGTCGCGCAGGGATGCCGGCCTGCCAAGATGATCTGCCAGGAACCGGGTGAATTGGGTGATGTCGCGGATATAGGCATCCAGGGTATGTGGACTGACCTGTTTTTCGATACCCAGATGCCCGACCCATGCGGCGATTTTAGCAGCGGCATCAGCAGCAGCGTTGAACTGGATAAGCTGGTCGTCAGCGGTCATGCGCCTAGTCTAACACAGTGTGGTTAATGCGATGCTGATATGGCCGAGAATTTGTTCCGTCCGGCTTGTTGGGTGCAAACCACCCCTTAGTCCCATACCGAGCGTGCGGGCGGCACCGCATTCTGAGCCACCGCGCACTGTGCTGATGCCGAAATCATGATCGCTACGGCGTTGGCCTTCCACCAGGTCCGCATGAAGGTTTTCCCAATTCGCCACTTCAGCAAGTTACAAAAACCAACATCATCTGAAGATGGTGTGCGTGGGTCATTTGGCAACGCTATCAGGACAAGCCCAGGCCGGACAGTGCAGTGTAAGGACCGGGACAGGCTTCCGGCTCACACTATCTGTTGATGCGTGCGTTTGCTTTCAGCATTCCGGTGATCAGGGCGTCACGTTTCTGGGCCAGTTCTTCTACTGACTGCCCGCCCGCTTCTGCTTCGATACCTTTCGCAAGCTGGCCGGCCACGCGGTTGTTCAACCTGGAATCACCCAGATCATCCCACCAGCGGTGAAAGCTCGCCGTGTAGCGCTTGCAGAACTCCTCCAGTCCACCCGACCCGGCGCCGAGATGGAACAGCATGTGGGGGCCCATGGCGGCCCAGCGCAGCCCGGGACCGGCCCAGACCGCCTTGTCGACATCTTCCACCGACGCAACACCGCTTTCGACCAGATGGATTGCCTCGCGCCATAAAGCCGCCTGCAGCCGGTTGGCCACATGGCCCGGAATCTCGCGCCTGATCCGTATGGTCACTTTGCCGACAGCTTCATAGAACGCCTCAGCCGTCACTAGGGCATCGGCATCCGTCCTGTCATTGGCCAGCAGTTCGACGAGCGGAATCAGATGCGGCGGGTTGAAGGGGTGGCCGAGAATGAAGCGGGACGGATTTTTCCAGCCGCGCTGCATTTCGCTTACCATCAGGCCGGAGGCCGATGAACACACCACGGCTTTGGGGGACAGATGAGTTTCAATCTCGGCAAACACGGCATGTTTTGCGTCCATGCGTTCCGGCACGTTCTCCTGGATGAACTGAGCTGCGGAAACCGCCTCGGCAGCGCTGTCGTGAAATGAGATGGTTCCGGCACGCCCATCAACCGCCAGGCCAAGCTCAACCAATGTTGGCCAGGCCCGGGCGACATAGGCGGTCACATCATCTTTCACGGTCACGGAAACGTCGTGAACCCGCACATCCATGCCGGCAGCGGCAAACAGTGCCGTCCAGCTGGCGCCGATGACGCCGGCGCCAAGTACGGCGGTTGTGTTGATTTCAGTCATCAGAACAGTCCCGGATTGAGAGGTGATGCGGCGGTCAGGCCGCCATCGATGGTGAAACACTGTCCGGTGGCAAACGATGCTGCATCCGAAGCCAGCCAGACGGCCAGACCGGCGACGTCCCGAGGTTGGCCGAAGCGGCCCATGGCATGGCGCGCAAGGGCATCGGACTTTGCCAGCTGCGGATTGTCGGCCAGTTCAAATCCGGCATCCAGCATGCCGGTTTCAATCCAGCCGGGACAGATGGCGTTACAGCGGATTTGCGGACCGTGATCGATCGCAACGGAACGGGTGAGGCCGTGGACAAAGGCCTTCGACGCATTGTAGACCGCCATGCCGGGATCAGCCACATTGCCGGAGATTGATCCGATATTGATGACAGATCCGCCGTCGGGCATTGCCGGGATAAAGGCTCGGCAGACATTGAACACACCGCGGGCATTGGTCCCCATCAACCGGTCCCAGTCGTCATCGGTTGTCTCTGTCACGGTCTTTTCAATCTGAACGCCGGCATTGTTGACGACAATATTCAAGGCACCAAGAGCTTGCGCCATGCGCGCAACCTGTGCGGTATCTGCCACATCGCATTGATGCCAGGTGATTTCGCCGGGGAAGGAATCAGGCCGTTCGCCGCGCCCGCAAACCGCGACCTGCGCACCTTCTGCGACGAAAGCGTTGGCAATCGCCAGACCGATGCCCTGTCGCCCGCCCGTGACCAGTGCCTTTTTGTTCTCCAGCATCATGTCAGTGGGCGATCATGACGTGGCGGATGGACGTATAGGCATCCAGTGCATAGACCGACATGTCACAGCCGGTACCGGATCCCTTCATCGCAGCCCATGGCATTTCCGGCGTTCCGACACCGTGGGTATTGACCCAGGTGAAGCCATAACGCAGCCGCGAAGCCACCCGCATGGCCCGCCCGACATCAACGGTAAACACAGAAGATGCCAGGCCATAGCGGCCCGCATTGGCGATTCGGATGACTTCATCCTCATCGCTGAAACGTGACAGGGTGACGACCGGGCCGAAGACTTCCGCGCAGGAAATTTCCGCATCATTGTCGACATTGGCGATCAGTGTCGGCTGGTAAAAGAAGCCGTCTCCCTGGCCGGACTGCCCGCCACAGACAATCTCGGCAGTGCCGCGCGCCCGGTCCACGAACCCGTTTACACGTTCGCGCTGGGCGGCAGACACAATGGGGCCCATTTCCGTGCCTTCAGACTTTGGAGCGCCGATCCTGATCTGCCTGACCTGCTCCTCGGTTGCCGCCACCAGCTTGTCGTAAACGCTATCATGCACTATCACGCGACAGGGCTGGGCGCAGTCCTGGCCGGCATTGAAGAACGAACCGTAGCGGATGATTTCAGCGACGGCGTCAATGTCGGCATCTTCAAACACGATGACCGGCGCCTTGCCGCCCAGTTCCAGATGAACGTGCTTGATCTGGTCGGACGCTGCACGCATGGCGGCCATGCCGGTGGCCGGTGAGCCCGTCACCGTAACCGCCTCTGTGCCCGAGGCATTGACGAGGCGGTGTCCAATTGACGGGCCGCGTCCGTGGATGATGTTGACCACGCCCTTGGGAACGATATCGGCTAGCAGTTCGGCAGCCCGCAGCGTCGACAGCGGTGTGATCTCCGAAGGTTTCAGGACCACCGTGCACCCGGCGGCAAGCGGGGCGGCCAATTTCCATGCCGCCATCATCAGCGGATAATTCCACGGTGCAATCGCGGCGACCGGCCCCACCGGATCGCGGCGGATCATCGAGGTGTGGCCGTCGACATATTCTCCGGCTGCTGAACCGGTCATGGTGCGGACCGCTCCGGCAAAAAACCGGAAGGTATCAATGGTCAGCGGCATTTCATCGTCAAGGGCAGACGGCCATGGTTTGCCAACGTCCAGACTTTCCAGCCCGGCGAGTTCCCGGGAATTGTCCTCCAGGACCTGGGCAATCTGCAGAAGTAGAGCCGAGCGCTCGGCCGGCGTCGTTCCAGAATAGGTTTCAAACGCCTCTTCGGCCGCGGCCACTGCTGCATCCACCTGGTCATCGTTCGCTTCGGCCACAGCAACGATTTCGCTGCCTGTCGATGGATCAACGACCGAAAGCGGTTCACCGGTACCGGCGACGAGTTCGCCGTTGATCAGCTGCCTCGTGTGCATCGTCTCCTCCCTAGAATTTGACACGGTCATGCCCCTTCAGAGCGAGACGGTCTCGGGCCTGCGCAGGCGTGGCCACCGACAGCCCGAGATTTTCTATAATGCTACGGATTTTGCGCACCTGATCGGCGTTGGACCTGGCCAGTTCACCCTTGCCGATATAAAGGCTGTCTTCCAGTCCTACCCGCAGATTACCGCCCAGCATTGCCGACTGTGTGGCAAACGGCATCTGGTGCCGTCCGGCGGCAAGCACCGACCATTCGTAGTTTTCTGCTCCGAACAATTTTTCGGCGATGGTGTGCATATGCATCAGGTTGTCGAGATCGGCGCCAACCCCACCCAGGATCCCGAACACCATCTGAATGAAGAAAGGCGGTTTGATCATGCCCTGATCAACGAACCAGGCCAGGTTGTAGAGATGACCGAGATCGTAGCATTCAAACTCGAAGCGTGTTCCGTGGCCGTCGCCCAGCTGCTTCAGCGCATATTCAATTGTCTTGAAGGTGTTGGGAAATATGAAGTCCCTGGTCATTTCCAGAAACGGCTTTTCCCAATCATGCTTCCAGTTGTCGTATTTGTCCGCCATCGGGAAGATGCCAAAATTCAACGACCCCATGTTGAGGGACGCCATTTCAGGACTGGCGGTGGTCGCCGCTGACAGGCGTTCATCTATGGTCATGCCCAGCCCGCCGCCGGTGGAGATGTTGACCACCGCATCGGTTGCCTGCTTGATGACCGGCAGAAACTGCATGAAGGTCTCAGGCCGAGGATCGGGCTTGCCGGTTTTCGGGTCTCGGGCGTGCAGGTGAATGATCGATGCCCCGGCTTCGGCCGCTTCAATCGATGCTGTGGCGATATCTGCCGGAGTAACCGGAAGATGCGGCGACATGGTCGGGGTGTGAATGCCCCCGGTGGGAGCGCAGGTGATTATGACAGGTTTCGGCACCGGTTCCTCCTACAACTTCATCTGCTGAACCTGTGCGGACAACCCACCATCAATGACCCAAAGCTGGCCGCTGGCATAGCGGGCCTCGTCGCTGGCCAGCCAGTTGACCAGATTGGCAATGTCTTGCGGTGTGCCATAGGTGCGCGTGGGGTGAACGTCACGGACAGCCTGTTGCAGGGTTTCGATGTTTGCCCCGCCACCGCCTGATCCTTCTCCTTCAAAGAAACTCTGCAGCATCGGCGTGTCGACATAACCGGGACAGATGGCATTGACCCGTATACCCTCCGGTCCGTGGTCGCAGGCCATGGCGCGCGTCAGCGCATGAACGGCGCCCTTGGTGGCGCAATAGGCAGCCAGACCGGGGTCGGCGATGTAACCGTCATAGGAACCGAAATTGATGACGCTGGCCCCGTCGGACCTGCGCAGCATCGGCAGTGCATATTTGGACGTCAGAAACATGCCGGTGACGTTGACCGCGAAAATCCTGTTCCACTGGTCAAGCGTCGTGTTTTCAATTGTTTCCTCAATCTCGATGCCGGCCGCATTGACCAGGATGTCGAGCTTGCCCCATTGCGCGGCCAGATCGTCAAACGTCTCGATGATCTGTGCTTCGTCGGTCACGTCAAAGGGGCGGAACGTTCCCGCGCCTGCATTGTCGGCGAGATCGGCGGCGATGACTTTTGCGCCTTCCTTTTCGAACCGGGCGCAAATGGCCGATCCAATGCCGCCGGTGCCGCCGGTCACCAGCGCGGTTTTGCCCTCCAGCATCATGGCGACACCCGCGCCCGGTAGGCGTCCAGAACCAGACCGTGAAAATGGTGTACCGCATGTTCCGACTTACCGGACCCGCCCGGATCGTGGACGATACGGCCCTGTTGGAACGCCGGCGTGTTCATGCCCTTCTGCACGCTTTCGACCAGAGCGATGTCCTCCACCTGCAGCACTTCATCGAGATAACGGATGGCATCGAGTTCCATCTGATCCGGCTGCGGTGTTTCCAGGAAGAAATCGTAGGTTTCCAGCGTCTTGTCCGGCCCGACAGGAATGAGATTGAGCACGATTATCGATGACCGGCCGGGATAGCGCATCAGACAGGTGGTGGGCCATAGCCACCAGACCGCGTGGGTGCGCACCGTGGCATTGGAAACATCGTAGGCGCTGTTGGGGCTGTTGCCGGCCTCTGCCATGTGACTGGAATAGATTCCATGGGTGGTCACCTTGTAGGTGTCCATGTCCACCAGGTCGCAGAAATCCTTGTGGGCCGTGGGGCAATGATAACATTCCAGGAAATTATCAACGACATTCTTCCAGTTTGACCGGATTTCATAGCTCAGCCGATGGCCGAAGGTTAGCTGGTCGACGTCAGGCGCCCAGAAGCGGACTTCGGTTTCCAGGTCGCCCGACTGTGCACTCAGTGAAGGCGCCCCGGTGTCAAGATTGACAAAGACAAAACCGCAAAACTCCTCCACCTGCACCTGATCCAGACAGATGTCTTCGGTGCTGAAGCCGGACAGGTTTTCCGTGTGTGGCGCGCGCACCAATTGCCCGTCCAGCCGATAGACCCAAGCGTGATAGGGGCACATGATGCGTTTTGCATTGCCCTCACCGGACAGCAGCTCATGCGCGCGGTGCTTGCAGACATTGTAGAACGCCCGCAGTACGCCAGCGCCGTCGCGGGTCAGCGCGATCGGTGTTCCGGCAATTTCGGTGGTGAAGTAGGAACCGGGATTTTTCAGTTTCTCAACATGGCAAACCCATTGCCAACTGCGGGTCAGGATGGCCTGCTGGTCAAGTTGAAACCATTCGGTCCGCGTATAGGCCTCGGCATTGAGGGACAGCGACCGGGCCGGATCCTGGTGAAACCCGCGCGACAGGCGCCGATAGTCGTCCTGCGTCAGCATTGATGGCATCACGAATTCTCCTCTCCGCTCAGGGGCGGGAAACGGTAGCGTTCGGCGGCGACCGTCCAGTCCATGTGATTGCGCACATATTGCCGGCTGGCATCGGACGGCGGGTTGTAGTCCCAGCTTTCGCCGGCCCCGGCCTGCCTGGCTGCGTGAAGCGCCCGGCGCGACTTCTGGGTTGCGATCACATCGGCGCGCAACTGCTTGCTGTCCCAGCGCTCAGCCACTTCCTGGGCAAAATCTCGGGCAGCGTTATGGTAGCGCGGATCGCCTGCGAGGTTGGTCTGCTCTCGCGGGTCTTCGGCCAGATCATAAAGCTGCGGCGGGTCCGGATCGCAGTGGATGTATTTCAGAGCGCCGCGCCGGATCATGTAGACTGGCCACGGCGTCATCTCCGCGCAATATTCACCAATTGCCTCATCGACCGGATCCGGCTCGCCGCGAGCCAGCAGCATCAGGCTGCGGCCATCGATGGGCTCGCCGAACATGCTGTCATCTCCACCGGCGATTTCAACCAGGGTCGGCATCAGATCGACCAGCGAGCAGGCATTGCGCGCATTGCCGGCAGCTATGCCGGGCCCGGCCATGACCAGCGGCACCCGGGCGGAGTGCTCAAAGAAATTCATCTTGTACCACAGGCCACGCTCGCCAAGCATGTCGCCGTGATCAGCGGTGACGATGACGATCGTGTTGTCCCGTTCGCCGGTTTCTTCCAGGGTCCGGACCAATTCGCCAACCTTGCTGTCGAAATAACTTACATTGGCAAAATAGGCGCGCCGCGCCCGGCGCACTTCTTCGTCGGTCAGGGGTACATAGCTGGCTTCGATCCCGTCCATCAGGCGGCGGGAAAACGGATCCTGATCCTCCAACGCGGGAACAAATTCCGGCATCCTAATATCTTCGTCGTGATACAGGGTCCACCATTCCGGGCGCGCCACGTAGGGATCATGGGGGTGAATGAAACTAGCTACCATCGCAAAGGGCGCACTGTGTCCCCGGGCCTTGTCGCGGGCGTAATCAAACAACCAGCGCCGTGCTGCAAACCCGACCTCGTCGTCATAATCGATCTGGAAGGTTGCGTTGGCCAGGCCACTTTCCTTGACCGTCTGCATGTTGTGATACCACTTGTCGATCCGCTCGTCGGGGGCTTCCCAGTCCGGCGTCCAGGCGAAGTCAGACGGGTAGATATCCGTCGTCACCCGGTCTTCGAATCCGTGTTTCTGATCGGGTCCGACAAAATGCATCTTGCCGGACAAGCAGGTGCGATAGCCGAGGGCTTTCAGATAATGAGCAAAGGTGGGGACAGTGGCACGGAATTCCGAGGCGTTGTCATAAGCTGCAATCCTGCTGATCAGTTGGCCCGACATGAAAGAAAACCGCGACGGTGCGCACAGCGGAGAATTGCAGTAGGCCGCGTCAAAGCGCATGCCGCGGGCAGCGAGTGCGTCCAGGTGCGGGGTCGTGACCACATCATGCCCGTAGGCGCCGGTGAACTGCGGCGCCAACTGATCCGCCATGATGACAAGGATATTGGGACGATCAGCCAACAAAGTTTTCCTCCACTTCTCGAGACTAGGACCAAAAATTCGGTCATACTTGACTTTTTTCGCCAATGAATTTTTGTTTTTCGCCAAATGGATCGGAGTCACATGCCTCACCAAGCCCCGTTCAAAATAGGCCTGCTGTTACTGGAGGGGCACAATTGCCTAGCCATGCATGCCTTTATAGACCCGTTTCGCTGCGCCAATTACCTGCTCAGTTCAAAGCTTTATGATTGGGAGTTCCTAGGCTGGCAGCGTGACGAGGTCGTGGCCAGCAACGGCATCACAATTGCCGGGCTGACGCCAATTCGGGATTTCAGTGCCGACCTCGACCTTGTGGTCATTAACGCCAGTTGGGATGTGGAAAAATTCAATCATCCGTCGCTGCTGAACTGGCTGCGGGGGCAGGCCAAACGCGGCACTGCCCTGTGCGGTCTCGACACCGGCGCGTTCATTCTGGGGTTTGCCGGCCTGCTGAAAGACAAAAGGTCGTCAGTGCATTACGAACACATCGCGGCGTTTCGAGAAACCTTCGCCGATATCGACATGGGCGAGGACCTATATGTGATCGATGGCAGCCGGCTGGCCAGCTGTGGAGGCGTCGCGGCAACCGACCTGGCACTGGAGATACTACGGTTGCAGCAGGGAACCGAAATCGCCAATGCAACTGGGCGGTACATATTCCACGAGCGGCTTCGCGCCGGCCATGAAGGACAGCTGCCGGCCCCGCAGGAGCCGGTCGGCTACGCCGCCCCGAACCGGCTTCGTGACGCCATCGTTCTGATGGAGAGCAATCTTGAGCACCTGTTGAGTATTGGCGAGGTCGCGGAGCAGGTTGGTCAGTCGCAGCGGCAGCTGGAGCGATTGTTCAGGTCACACACAGGTGTCTCGCCGGTCCGCTACTATCTGGATGTCCGGCTTGACCGCGCCCGGGGCCTGGTAACCCAAACGCAAATGGCGATAGTTGATATCGCGATAGCCTGCGGCTTCAGCAGCGGGTCCCGGTTCTCCCGCGCCTACAAGCACCGCTTCGGACTGCCGCCGAGCCGCGATCGCATTGAAGGCCGCGTGCCATTCCAGTTCAGATCGTTTCCAAGCCATGCCGGTCTGTAAGCGGGGGTGCAGAGCTGCCAATAAGGTGGCGTCATTCCCTTACTGCGCGTTCGAGACGTTCTCGGCGATCATGGAGATCATTTCAAACATGACAGCACCCGCAATCAGCGAGGTAATGTTGTTGCGATGATCCTTGGTCGGCATCAGGCACACAACGTCACCTCCGACAATGTTCATTCCGCGCACCGAGCGCACCAGCTCGACCGCTTCATCCATGCTGAACCCGCCTTCTCCCGGCTCCAGGTTCGATACCCCGGGGGCCACGGTCACATCCAGGCAATCCAGGTCGAAGGTGATGTAAACCGGCTTGCCTGCCAGTGTTTCCCTGATCTGGGCCAGCACATCAGCAACACCGCGTGATCGGTATTCAGCCATGGTGACGACGTTGTAACCATACTCATAGGAAGGCTCGAGCCAGTCCAGTGTGCGGGGATGGCCGCGAAGGCCTATCTGCATTGAGTTTTCCGGCGAAACCAGTCCCGCATCGGCCAGGTACGCCCCCCAGTGCGCTGCTGATTTCTTGGCGCCTAGAAAGTGATCCACTTTCGTAAATACATCCGTGTGCGCATCCAGATGGAGAAAGCAGACCGGCTCACCATCGGACAGTTTGCCGTTTCCAAGCGCCTGCACGATACCGCCGGTAATGGAGTGATCGCCGCCGATCGAGACCGGCCTCGTCCCGGCCTTGTCTATCTCCCTGTAAAACTGGGTGATGCGTTCAATGCAGTCTTCATTGTCGTTGGCGCGTGGCAATGGAACATCCCCCAAGTCCCTCACCCTGGCGCTGTTCCAGGGATCTATCCGGAACTGGGAATGAACTCTTCTTTGTACCGCCGACACGTTGCGGACCGAGCGGGGGCCAAGATGCTGGTCGCGTTCCGTGGTCCCGTTGCCTGTTGAATGGGGCACGCCGACAAGTGCGATGTCGGCCTCTTCCGGGCCGCCGCCATCGCAGCGGAACAGTGTCGGAATTCCCCACCAGTAGAGATTTTCCATCATGGCCGCATCGTGTTCACCGGTCATTCAATTCCCCTTTCCGGGTGCATGAAAACACAAGTATTTGCTCAAGTGAACCGACACGGCCATATCCGGATTTAGGCTGCTCCTGCGCTTCTGCGGTACATGCCCTGGGCAATACGGTCGATGACCATCGCGCAGAACAGGATCGCCAGTCCGCCCAGCAGTCCTTGCCCTTTCGCGGCATACTGCAGCGCTTCCAGAATAAGCGCACCGAGGCCCTCCGCGCCGATCAGCGAGGCGATCACTACCATTGAAAGCGACATCAGGATAGTCTGGTTGATGCCGGTCATGATCGACGGCATCGCCAGCGGGATTTCCACATTGCGCAGCAACTGCCACTTGGAACAGCCGAAGGCTACAGCGGCCTCCTTGGTCGCATCCGGCACGCCGCGCATTCCGAGTGCCGTCAGCCGTATCACCGGCGGCATGGCAAAGATGATCGTCGCCAGCACGCCGGGCGGCTTGCCGGTTCCGAAAAATGCGATGATCGGGATGAGATACACGAATGCCGGCATGGTCTGCATAAAGTCCAGAACCGGCTCGGCAAAGGCATACGCGCGTTTCGACTTTCCGAACCAGATGCCAAGAGGGATGCCGAACAGGACACACAGGAATGCGCCGGCTCCGATCAGGGCAACGGTGATCATCGAGATTTCCCACAGTCCCATGAAGGCGAGATAGAGCAGGGAGGCCGCGGTGAAGATCGCCACGCGAATGCCTGCCAACCTGAATGCCATGACCGTGATGACAATCATCACAACCGGCCACGGCGTTTCGATCAGTATGACTTCCAGTCCATCTAGTACCGCCTTGATGCCCGCGGTTATCCCGTCAAATACATTGCCGAAATTGTTGGCCAGCCAGTCAAACCCGGCGTCGCCCTTGGTGGCCAGGGCAGCAAAATATTCCTTCTTGATCGGGAACTCGGTAATCGGGATTCTGCCGCCCAGCAGACCGTTGGTCAGAGCACTTAATTTCGCATCAGGATCCGCGACAGTGAAACGGAACAGTGTCAACGGCCAGATGGCGATGAGCAGGACAGCACCGAAGATGGCACTAGCAGTGCTGGTCCCAGACTGAACCTTGGGATCAGCCCGCCATTTCAGGTACTGCTTTTCATAGGCAATGTTGGCGTAAAACCCTTCCAGCAGCTTGACGGCAACCAGCAGCACCAGCCCGGTGATCAGGATTGTGGTGCCTTCGGTTGCAGCTTCTGCGGCCTTCTCCTTGGCCGTTTCCGCCACTTTCTTCAGATTGTTGGCAATTTTCAGTTTGGCTTCGGCGTCGGCAGCATCACCTGCAGCCAGTGCCTCTGCTGCCTGTTGTTCGCGCTTTGCGATGTTTGTCAGCAAACGCTCATAGCGGGCAAGCTGGTCAGCTCCAAGTTCGCCCCACAGACCGCGTCCCAACTGCACAAGCACGAACAGTTCGAGAACCAGGAAGGTCCAGAAGAAACCCCACGCGCCACGCAGCGCGCCCCACAGCGGTCCAAACACCGCGGCCATGGTGTTCCATGTCCACGGAAAGCCTGTCGTTCCCTGAATTTTTTCAAATTCGGTTGTGTAGTATGACTGGTTTTCCTTGGCGAATTCACCAACCGTCGCATCCAGGTTGCTGGCGCCAAGTTCAAGGCCCGTATCGGTCATGCTTTGCCTCCCTGAATCCCCTTGAGCAGGGTAGATTTGTTGATCACGCCTATGTCCTTGCCATCGTCGTCGTTGATGACAATGGGTTGTTCAGTCGTGGTGGCAATATCGATCAGCTGATCGAGATCGGTGCCGTGGTGGGCACGCGGACTTTTCTGCAGGTTCTCGCCCCTGGCGGGGGTGTAGCCCGCAATGTCTTCCATGATCGAGTGAGCGAACACCAGCTTGAGCTTGGAGATGCCCTCAACAAAATCCTTCACATAGTCATCAGCGGGCTTGGTGACGATATCCTCCGGCGTGCCGATCTGAACGATGCGTCCGTCCTTCATGATGGCAATCCGGTCGCCGATCCGGATGGCTTCATCCAGGTCATGGGTGATGAACACGGTTGTCTTGTTGAGTTCAGCTGACAGGGCCATGAACTGGTCCTGCAATTGCCGGCGGATCAGCGGATCCAGTGCCGAGAACGGCTCGTCCATCAGCAGCACTTCCGGGTCAGACGCCAACGCCCTCGCCAGCCCGACCCGTTGCTGCATGCCGCCGGAAAGTTCGCGAGGAAACCGGTCTTCGTATCCATCCAGATTTACCAGGCTGAGACAGCGCTGCGAGGTTTCCCAGCGTTTTGATTTGGGTTCGCCGCGCACCTGCAGCGGGAAGGCCACATTATCGCGTACCGTGCGATGCGGCAGCAGCGCCATGTGCTGGAACACCATGCCGATGTGCATTGCGCGCATTTCGCGCAACTCTTCTCCGGCCAGGTTCACCATGTCTTTGCCAAGCACCGATATTTTCCCTGAGGTCGGGGCAATCAGCTGGTTGAGATGGCGAACCATGGTTGATTTGCCGGAGCCCGACAGCCCCATGACGCAGAATATTTCGCCGCGTTTGACTTCAAACGAGCAATCCGCAATGCCTACAACAGCACCAAATTCGGCTAGTACCTCTGCTTTGCTGAGGCCTCTTTCTTCGATAGCATGCATGGCTTCCTCGGCCCTGTCGCCGAAGATCTTCCATACGTTCTCGAGCACGATTGTCGTGTTTTCCACGGTGCCCCCCGTTTGAAAATTTGTTTTTGATCAAGCATCCTGAAAATTCAGGCGAGGTCTCCCACCAAGCCTCGCCTGAACGTGTTTTCGGCCAGAAGCCTATTTCAGCCAGCTGTCCACCAGGCTGCCGTTTTTCGAGACCCAGTCTTTCGCGAATTCCGCCGGGTCCTTCTTTTCGACAACAAGTGCAAAGGTCATCTTGGACACAGCTTCGGTGTCCAGCTTGACCTGTGACAGCAGCTTGGCAACCTCAGGATTGCTCTTTTCCAGGCTGGCCGCATAGTGGATTTTCAACTTTGCTGTATTCCAGGCCACCGGCGCAGACGAGTTTTCAAGCCACTGAGGATCATCGGTAGGCTGCTTCACCACCCATTTTGCCTCATCGTAGGCAGGCTCCTTGAGGATGACCAGCTCATGCAGTGCAAACATGTGGTGTGGCGTATAGCAGAAGAAAACGATGTTCTTTTTCTGCGCAACCGCATTGTCCACTTCAGCCAGTGCAAGGGTTTCGTCCATTTCCTTCAGCTGCATGGTTTCCGCATAGCCGTAGGACTTTGCCCGGATTTTCTCGACATTGGTGGAGGCCCAGCCGGCAGCGCCGATCCAGATTTCACCCTTGCCGTCTCCATCTGTGTCAAAGTTCTTGGCCATGTCCGGATTGGACAGTTCTGAAAGGTCCTTGATGCCGGTGCGTTCCGCGGTTGACTTGGTCACGCACATGGCCTGGTCGCCATTGACGCCGTTCGGGTTCTGGCGAACGGTGCCCTTGTCCGTCACAAATTTGGCTTCCAGGTTTGCCTGGTTCGGCAGCCAAACCTCCGGATGAACATGCATGGCGCCGGAATCCATGGCTTCGAACACAACTGGGTTGGTACCGTTTTGCAGTTCCACTTCCACGCCGAGGTTGTCTTCCATGACAACTTTCAGAACGTGTGCTGTGACCCTGACCGACGGCCAGTTTGGAACGCCGATGACGACATCAGCGGCCTGTGCAGCGGAACCCATTGTGAGTGCCGTAGCGAGTGCTGCACATGCAGCGGTTTTTTTGAGTTTCATAGATGTTTCCTCCCTTACTCAAATTGATATTTCCATGCCAGCCTAACATGACAATTGTGGTCTGTAATTGTTCCGGCCGGTCAAAAAGAAGTTTCTCTGACGTGTGTTATCTCCATTGCGGTTGCGCCAATCGCGACTTAACAGGATGCGATCCTAGGTTTAAGCTTTTTCCCTGCATAGTGCCTGTGACAGACAATGTACCCCACCACCTCCAAGCGTGAACATCGACATATCCGGCTCGTAGACCTCAAAACCCAGTGCCCGCATTTTCTGATTCAACTCGTCAGCGCCTTTCATCGACAGGACCTTGTTGTTGCCAAGCGCCACCAGGTTGACACCGAGGTTCCTGGCTTCGCGGTATGGAACATCGACAAGTTCAAAACCCCAGTCGCGAAGCTGCTGGACCACCCAGGGCTCAAGCGCATCGATGCACGCCACCAGCAGTTTTTCAGCCAGTGGCACAACGAGCCCGTCCATGTGAACAAACTCTCGGCTTATGGGCGCCGTCACGGCTTCCCAGCCTTCCCGTCTGACAAATTCTGCAACCTGTTCGGACCCGGCCTGTTCCGAGCGTTCACCGCAATAGCCGATCAGAACCTTGCCGGGTTCCAGAATGACGAAATCGCCGCCTTCGAAGTGACCTGCGGTTGCAAATTGCCAGATCGGAATGTTGTGTGACTGGTAAAACTTGATGACGCTCACATAGTCGGCCCGCCGGCATTTCAGCTGCATATGGCAGATCAGGGCGCCCCATGGCGTCATTGCCGAACTGTCCCTGGCAAAGAAATTCCGGTGAAGCGCTTCATCAGCCTCCAGAAAATGGCACCTGACCCCGGCGTCTTCGTATATGCGCACCATCTCCGCATGCTGTGACATGGCCAGTTGGAGATCGAAACTGACCCCTGTCTTGTGGGCATTTGCAAGCGTGCGTTTAATCAGTGGACCGGCATCAACCCAGCGGTAAAATTCAGGCTTTCCCAACAACACGTCATGAAGTTGCGCATAGTCGTTGTTTATGCCCCAGTCGATGGTGGCTGGTTGGACATTCACCCGTAGTTTCCTCCCAATACATCAGCCCATCCCGGTTTTACCCCCGGTTCCCGGCCGAGCAACCTGCCTTGGTTGCACTATTTTGCCGGAAAAGCCAAGTGTTCCCGGTTTGGTAAACAATCCTGGATTTTCAGCTATGCCACACGGCACGGTTGTCAGCCTGGTTCCACCCCGGTCCAACACGTTTGTTGTGGCAAGCTTCTTGTTGATAGGTCAATCGACAACAGCCCTTACTGGCGGGAAATCAAAAACAGGTATCTGGCAATGCGCCCTGCTTCTATATCGGGCAGGTAATCTTCGCGCGATTCCCGAATGAGACCTTCGGCAATGAAGCCGTTACCTTCCCTTTTGTATTGTGGCAGCAGCTCCTCTGCGACGGCACAGTTTCTTTTCCAGAAATCGCCGATCTCCTTGGTGTAGTCGAAACTTTCGTAAGGCTGATCAAGGCTGTCCAGTGCAACGGCGAAGTCAGAATGCCCGACAGCCAGGTCATCAGCTGGGTCAGATTGGCCGATATGGTGGTTCATGAACACGCCCATACGCCCATTGGGTTTGAGCATGGAAATCAAACGTGCCGTGACCTCTCTCAGATCGGCAGCCCAGTACAGTGTATCCAGACAAAGGATCGCATCGAAACTTGCGTCTGGAAATTCCAGGTCGTTGAAATTACCGGTGACAAATTCGATACGCTCGCGCTTTGCGGAAGTTCTTTCTTTTGCAGCTTCGATGGCCGAACGGGAATAGTCGAGGCCAACGACATCAGCACCGGTTTCATCCGATACAAATTCCGATATCACGCCAGCACCGCACCCAAGATCAAGAACCCTCTCTTCGGGGCGCAATTTCAACAATTCCAGAACATGCATAAGGGCAGGCATGTCTGTCTGCCCATCCTGGCAAAGATCCTTGCCAAAAACACGAGTGCAAAGTTCAGAGTGCGCCTTGCTTGCGTGCGCAGCGATGTAGAACTTCTGATACTGATACCAGTAGAGATCAGGACGTTCTTTGCGAAACTTATCGGCGTGCGGGCGGCCTGCTTCGGTCAATACCAGGCCGACCGCATCACTGTCGATCAGGCCTTTGTCGGCAAGGGTTTCGAACGCGTCTGACCAGTCTTCTTTGTAACTCCAGTACGCTTCGCCTCGCTTTTCAACATCTTGCTTACGCGTTGTCCTCGCGTCGGCTTCCAGCACGGCAATGGAGGCCAGGACCTGGACTTCTGCCTCAGTTAGTTTCATGAGCACCTCACACAGGTATCGATTGAGCTTAGCCGAACAAGGTTGCATCGCCCATGCAAAACTCTGTGGTGCGGTCCACCTTGACCAAGTTGTTTACGCCAGCGATGTGCTCACGGGAGCAATCCACCGCAAATCGATGCGATCTCGCACCTGGAGGCGATGACGATAATGGCTCCTTGGCACATCACAACCCGGACTACAGGATTTTTTGGCCTGTCTTCGCCCAGTCCGCGGTGAACGCGTCGAGGCCCTTGTCGGTCAGCGGGTGCTTGACCAGTGCCTTCAAAGTGGCAGGTGGCACGGTCGACACGTCCGCGCCGGCAATGGCGGCCTGCTTGACGTGGTTTACCGTGCGGATGGAGGCCGCGAGGATCTCGGTGCGGAAATCGTAATTGTCGTAGATGGCCCGGATTTCCTCGATCAGTTCCATGCCGTCCAGGCCGATGTCGTCGAGACGGCCGATGAACGGGGAAATGAAAGTTGCACCGGACTTGGCAGCCAGCAGGGCCTGATTGGCATTGAAGCACAAGGTGACATTGACCATGGTTCCTTCCTTGGTCAGCGTGCTGCAGGCTTTCAGCCCGTCCCAGGTCAGCGGCACCTTGACGGTGACATTGCCGGCGATCTTGGCCAGGTGGCGGCCTTCGGCGATCATGCCATCGGCATCCAGCGCGACCACTTCCGCCGACACCGGACCCGCGATCATCTTGCAGATCTCGGCAATGGTATCCTTGAAATCACCGCCGGACTTGGCCACCAGCGAAGGATTGGTGGTGACACCGTCGAGCAGACCCATGTCAGCGAGTTCGCGAATCTCATCGAGGTCAGCAGTATCGGCAAAGAATTTCATGGATCGGGTCCGTTAACTGGTGGTTGTCGGCGCGAACCTAGCACCGGCATCGGGGTAAGCCAATGACGAAGTAGCAGGTGGTCTCTTGCGGTTGATCCGGGCGCGGGTTTGCGCCAGCTTGCACCTCACATGACAACCGATTCCACAGTTCAGGTATTGCTGCCGCTGGCGCTGGAGGATGCCTATACCTATTTGGTGCCGGACGACATGGCGCTGGCCCCGGGTGACTATGTGCGGGTGCCTCTGGGGCCGCGCCAGGTCATCGGCGTGGTGTGGGATATCGGTGGGCCCGTCCCGGACGGGGCTAAGCTTCGTGCCGTTAGCGAAAAGTATGCATCGCCCGCGATGCCGGACCTGCACCGGCAGTTCATAAACTGGGTGGCGCAATACTATCTCGAGCAGCCGGGATCGGTGTTGCGCATGGCCCTGCGGGTGCCGGAGGCGCTGGGTGCGCCACGCCAGCAGATCGCCTACCGGGCATCGGGTGAGCAACCGGTCAAGCTGACCGCACAGCGCACGCGGGTGCTGGAGGTGGCAGGAGACGGACTGGCGCGCCGCGCACCGGAGCTTGCCCAGGAAGCCGGCGTCAGCGCGTCGGTCGTTAAGGGCCTGGTCAAGGCAGGCGCGCTGGAAGCTGTCACATTACCCGCCTTGGCGGCCTTCGCAGAACCGCAACTGAACCACAACCGTGTCGAGCTGTCGGACAGCCAGACGCGGGCCGCGGCAGACCTGCGCAAGGCGGTGACGGCGCGCAGGTTTTCAGTATCGCTGCTGGATGGCGTCACCGGGTCCGGCAAGACGGAAGTTTATTTCGAGGCCATGGCGGCGGCCCTGGCGCAAGGCCGGCAGGTGCTGCTGCTGCTGCCGGAAATCGCGCTGACAGGACCGTTCCTGCGCCGGGTCGAGGAGCGTTTTGGCGTGCCGCCGGCGGAATGGCACTCGGCGGTGCGGCCCCGGGAACGCGAGCGGGTGTGGCGTGGCGTGGCCAGCGGCGAGGCGCGCATCGTCGTTGGCGCGCGCTCGGCGCTGTTTCTGCCCTGGCAGCGGCCCGGCCTGATCGTGGTGGACGAAGAACATGAACCGGCCTTCAAGCAGTCCGAAGGCGTCAACTACCACGCCCGTGACATGGCCGTGCTGTACGGGTCGCTGGGCGGGTTCCCGGTGATCCTTGCATCGGCCACGCCGTCGCTGGAATCCCTGTGGAACGCCAACAAGGGACGCTACGCCCATGTCCGGCTTGAGGCTCGCTACGGCAAGGCGCAGTTGCCGGATGTCAGCCTGCTCGACATGCGTGCTGAAAAAATGCCGTCCGGTGAGTGGATGGCGCCGGCGCTCACGCAGGCGGTTGCCGATACGCTGGATAAGGGCGACCAGGCGTTGTTGTTTCTGAACCGGCGCGGTTATGCACCGCTGACCCTGTGCCGCACCTGCGGGTTCCGGCTGGCCTGTCCGCAATGTGCAAGCTGGCTTGTGGAACACCGGTTCAGGGGCAGGCTGGCCTGCCATCACTGCGGCCACGAGGAGCCGGTGCCGGATACCTGTCCGTCCTGCGGTAGCGAAGACACTCTGGTGCCGTGCGGTCCCGGCGTGGAACGGTTGGCGGAAGAGGCGGTCCAGCGGTTTCCGGACGCGAAGATTGTTATCCTGTCGTCGGACCTGTCGCGCGGTGTGGTGCTGAGGGATACGCTGCAGGCAATTGCGCGCGGCGACTACAATCTCATCATCGGCACCCAGCTTGTGGCCAAGGGGCATCATTTTCCGCAGCTGACGCTTGCCGGTGTTATCGATGCCGACCTGGCGCTTGAAACAACCGATCCGCGCGCCGGTGAACGGACCTGGCAGATGCTGGCCCAGGTATCCGGCCGGGCCGGGCGCGGCGACAAGACGGGCCGGGCGCTGGTGCAAACCTACATGCCGGATCATCCCCTGATGCAGGCCTTGGCTGCCGGGGACCGCGACGGGTTCCTGGCCCATGAAAGCGATATCAGGGAGCGTGCCATGCTGCCGCCGTTTGGGCGCATGGCCGGCATTGTCATATCAGGCACTGACCGGGACGAAACCGACCGGTTCGCGCGCAGTCTGCTGCGCGCGATGCCGGATGCAAAGGACGTGCAGGTGCTGGGCCCTGCACCTGCACCGTTGTCCATGGTGCGCGGACGCCACCGGTTCAGATACCTGGTGATGTGCGCGCGTGATGTGGATATTCAGGCCTATCTGCGGCAATGGCTTGGCGGGATCAAACCAAGGGGCTCGCTCAGGCTGGCCGTCGATGTCGACCCCTACAGCTTCCTCTGAACTCAGTTCCGTTACAGCAATACCGGTCCGAACCCGCCGGTGTAGCCGAGGCCCGGAGGCGATGACCTGAAGCGGTCGCGGCGGTACTTGTCGGAGTTGCTGCGCTTGATCTCGACAGACTCGGCATACTCCTGGGCCGCCCCGGAGAGTTTCTTGGCGTAGATGCCAACATTATAGTAGGCGACCGATCCCCGGTTCAGGGCCTTGCGCAGATAGCGCAGGCCGTAATGCAGATTGGTATCGGCATCGTACAGATCATCACAGCTTCCCTTGTAGCCAATGCCACGTGCGGTCTGGCACTTGAGCTGCATCAGGCCGATTTCGCCGGATGCCCCGGTGACATGCGGGCGAAAGCTGGATTCCTGGAGGACGACTGCCAGGGCAGTGTCAATTGGCACGTCCGCACCTTCGGCATGGACATGGATCTTGTCCAGGATCACCTGGCGGGCCCGCTTTATCTTCTTTCTGTTGATGCCGGCGGGTGCTTTGGCATCTTTGGTGAGGTTCCCGGATGGGTTGTCGGTGATCAGTTTGTAAAGCTGCGATGGTGTTGCATCCTGTGCCGCGTGTGCACCGATATCCCCCTCAGCCTTGTGTGGATGGGCTGCAGCAGCCATTGGCAAGCAAATTGATGCCGCCAGTGCGATTGCACTGAACAATTTCCTTGATGTCATGTGAAAATACTCCGGTTTCTTCGTCGTGTCAGGGTGCGTATATGACGCCCGTGATTACGTATGCCAGCGGGTTGGCCGGCAAAAATTCCCTTGTTACTCATCTGGTTACAGTCACCTGGAAGCGCCGCTCTCAGGACTGTCCTTGGCCGTCCGGCGCAAGCACTAGTGAATTGCCTGGGCCTTACTTGGAACTTGTAGCGATAGTTTCAAGGCAACAATGTGTCTGCAATTGCGGCAATCCGCCGCCATGTCACAGTTGCGCCATGCATATGCCTGTGCTAGATCGAGCGCGCAACTGGGAAAGCGCGGCTTGCCGGGTGAAACCGGTTGCGGGGAATTACCAAAACAAGTCAGGTGTTTGCGCCGGTCCCGGCGATGTCTGATGTCCGCGAAACGCCAAAGCGAGTACACCTCCACGTGACGGTTCAAGAACAAAAAGCAACAGGAATGCCGGGGCGTTACGCCACGGCTCTGTTTGAATTGGCCCAGGAGACCAACTCGGTCAGCCAGGTATCGGCTGACCTGGACAGCTTCGCCGCCATGCTCGATTCATCCGAAGACTTGACTCGGCTGGTGCGCAGCCCGGTGTTTGGCGCTGGCGACCAGATTGCAGCAATGAACGCGGTGTTTGCGCAGGCCGGTATCAAGTCAATCGCAGCAAATTTCATCAAGCTGGCGGCCAAAAACCGCCGGCTTTTTGCGGTCAGGGACATGATCGGCGCCTTCAGGTCGCTGGTTGCCGAAGCGCGCGGCGAAATTGCCGCTGAAGTTGTTTCCGCCGAAAAACTGTCTGCTGCCCAGCTTTCCAAGCTGAAGGCAGAACTCAAGGCTTCGGTAGGCTCCGACGTGGAGCTTGCCACTATTGTTGATCCGTCGATACTCGGCGGACTTATCGTAAAAGTCGGTTCCCGTATGGTCGATAACTCGCTTCGCACCAAACTGCAGAACCTCAAGGTTTCCATGAAAGGGGTCAGCTGATGGATATCCGCGCCGCCGAGATTTCCTCAATACTCAAAAAGCAGATCAAGGACTTTGGCAAAGAAGCCCAGGTGTCCGAGATCGGTCAGGTGTTGTCCGTCGGCGACGGTATCGCCCGCGTCTACGGTCTGGACAATGTACAGGCCGGCGAGATGGTCGAGTTCCCCGGCGGTATCATGGGCATGGCGCTGAACCTGGAAGTCGACAATGTCGGTATCGTTATCTTCGGCTCTGACCGCGACATCAAGGAAGGCGATACGGTCAAGCGGACCGGTGCCATCGTGGAAGTGCCTGTCGGCAAGGAAATGCTCGGTCGCGTGGTTGACCCGCTTGGCAATCCCATTGACGGCAAGGGGCCGATCAATGCGAAGCAGCGCCAGCGTGTGGACGTCAAGGCACCCGGCATCATCCCGCGCAAATCCGTGCATGAGCCGATGTCGACCGGCCTCAAGGCCGTTGATGCACTGATCCCAGTTGGCCGCGGCCAGCGTGAACTGGTGATTGGTGACCGCCAGACCGGCAAGACCGCCATCCTGCTCGACACCATGCTCAACCAGAAGCCGATCCACATGAACGGCCCTGAAGAGGATAAGCTGTACTGTGTTTATGTGGCCTGCGGTCAGAAGCGTTCCACGGTTGCCCAGTTCGTGAAGATCCTGGAAGACAACGGTGCACTGGAATACTCCATTATTGTTGCGGCAACCGCGTCCGATCCGGCCCCGCTGCAGTTCCTGGCACCATTTGCCGGCTGCACCATGGGTGAATATTTCCGTGACAACGGCATGCACGCCCTGATCGGGTATGACGATCTGTCCAAGCAGGCTGTTGCCTACCGCCAGATGTCGCTGCTGCTGCGCCGTCCGCCAGGACGTGAAGCCTATCCGGGCGACGTTTTCTATCTCCATTCACGCCTGCTGGAACGGTCTGCCAAGCTCAATGAAGACAATGGTGGCGGTTCGCTGACCGCGCTGCCGATCATTGAAACCCAAGCCAATGACGTGTCGGCCTATATTCCGACCAATGTGATCTCGATCACCGATGGCCAGATCTTCCTGGAAACAGACCTGTTCTACCAGGGTATCCGCCCTGCGGTGAACGTGGGTCTGTCGGTGTCGCGCGTGGGCTCTTCGGCCCAGATCAAGGCGATGAAGCAGGTTGCCGGCAAGATCAAGGGCGAACTGGCCCAGTACCGCGAAATGGCGGCGTTTGCCCAGTTCGGTTCCGACCTGGATGCCTCCACCCAGCGTTTGCTGAACCGCGGAGCACGCCTGACCGAGCTGCTCAAGCAACCCCAGTTCTCACCGCTGAAGACGGAAGAGCAGGTTGTCGTGATTTATGCCGGCGTGAACGGCTACCTTGATGACATCGCGGTCAACCAGGTGGGTGAATTCGAGCAGGGCCTGCTGCGCCTGGTACGCGACAGCCATGCCGATCTCCTGGAAGAGCTGCGCACCAAAAAGGAAGTGACCGACGAGATCGGCGACAAGCTGAAGGCTGTTGTTGATGATTATGCCAAGGCATTTGCGGCCTGATTGGCGCTGTTCGTAGAGATCAACTGAGGGAAATTCAGGGACTATGGCCAGCCTTAAGGACCTAAGAAACCGGATCGCGTCGGTTAAGGCCACGCAGAAGATCACCAAGGCGATGCAGATGGTGGCGGCGGCGAAACTGCGCAAGGCGCAGGAAGCCGCTGAAGCTGCACGGCCCTATGCGTCGCGCATGGGCGGCGTGCTGGCGAACCTGTCGGCAGCCATGGAGGGCCGTGAAGGCGGATCGGCGCTGATGGCCGGCACCGGCAGCCAGGACACGCATTTGCTGATCGTGTGCACTGCGGAACGTGGCCTGTGCGGCGGTTTCAACTCGAACATTGCCAAGCTTGCCCGCGAGCATACCGACAAGCTCGTGCGGGATGGCAAGACGGTGAAAATCGTTTGCGTCGGCAAGAAGGGCTATGACGTCCTGCGCCGCAAATACGATCATCTGATCGTTGATCGTGTTGACCTGCGCGAGGTCAAGCAGGTTGCCTTTGCCAATGCGCATGACATTGCCGGCAAGATACTGTCGATGTTTGACGACGGCGAGTTTGACGTCGCCACATTGTTTTACTCCGAATTCCAGTCAGTGATCTCGCAGATCCCCACGGCCCTGCAGATTATCCCGGCGAACGTGGCGTCCAATGAACAAGGCGAGGCGGCTGATCTCGGCGGGGCGATCTACGATTACGAGCCGGAAGAAAGCGAAATTCTGGAAGAGTTGCTGCCGCGCAATATCGGCGTGCAGATTTTCAGGGCCCTGCTTGAAAACGCAGCGTCCGAACAAGGTGCGCGCATGTCCGCCATGGACAACGCCACCCGCAATGCAGGTGAGATGATCGACAAGCTGACGATGAGCTACAACCGTCAGCGTCAGGCTCAGATCACCAAGGAACTGATTGAAATCATCTCGGGCGCGGAAGCGGTCTAGATATCAAGGCTTAAGGGAAGGACCCGAAACATGGCCAAAGCACCAGCCAAGAAAGCGCCAGCCAAGAAGGCAGCCACCAAAACCGCTGCCAAGAAAGCATCAGCTACGGGCGGAAAAACCGGCAAGGTCGTTCAGGTTATGGGTGCCGTCGTCGACGTGCAGTTCGACGGGCATCTGCCTGAGATTCTCAACTCGCTGGAAACAGACAATGGCGGCAACCGCCTGGTTCTGGAAGTTGCCCAGCATCTTGGTGAAAGCACCGTGCGCACCATCGCCATGGACTCGTCTGAAGGCCTGATGCGCGGGCAGCCGGTAACCGATACTGGCGGCCCGATCGAAGTGCCGGTCGGTGAGGAAACCCTGGGTCGTATCATCAACGTGATCGGCGAGCCGGTCGATGAGGCGGGCCCGCTTAAGACCAAGACCAAGCGCGGCATTCATCAGGATGCACCGGCTTTCGTGGAACAGTCCACTGAAGCGGAAATTCTGGTCACCGGCATCAAGGTCGTTGACCTGCTGGCGCCTTATGCGAAAGGCGGCAAGATCGGCCTGTTCGGTGGTGCCGGCGTGGGCAAGACCGTGCTGATTATGGAACTGATCAACAATATCGCGAAGGCACACGGCGGGTACTCGGTGTTTGCCGGGGTCGGTGAGCGGACCCGCGAAGGCAATGACCTTTACTGGGAAATGATTGAATCCGGCGTGAACAAAGAAGGCGGCGGAGACGGCTCCAAGGCGGCCCTGGTTTATGGCCAGATGAACGAGCCTCCCGGAGCCCGCGCCCGAGTGGCACTTTCGGGGCTGACGGTTGCGGAACATTTCCGCGATGAAGGCCAGGACGTGCTGTTCTTCGTGGACAACATTTTCCGTTTCACCCAGGCAGGCTCTGAAGTGTCGGCGCTTCTCGGCCGCATCCCGTCTGCTGTGGGTTACCAGCCAACGCTGGGTACCGATATGGGCACCATGCAGGAACGCATTACCACGACAACCAAGGGGTCGATCACCTCGGTGCAGGCCGTGTATGTGCCAGCTGACGACCTGACCGATCCGGCACCGGCCTCGACCTTTGCCCACCTGGACGCAACGACCGTGCTGTCCCGTTCGATCTCGGAGAAAGGCATTTATCCGGCTGTGGATCCGCTTGATTCCACATCGCGTATGCTGGACCCGCAGGTTGTCGGTGACGAGCATTATGGAGTTGCACGCCAGGTGCAGGAAATCCTGCAGCGCTACAAGGCATTGCAGGACATCATCGCCATTCTCGGCATGGACGAACTGTCGGAAGAGGACAAGCTTGCCGTGGCGCGTGCCCGCAAGATCGAACGTTTCCTGTCGCAGCCGTTCTTCGTGGCTGAAGTGTTCACAGGGTCTCCGGGCAAGCTGGTGTCGCTGGAAGATACCATCAAGGGCTTCAAGGGCCTGGTGTCCGGCGAATACGATCACCTGCCGGAAGCCGCGTTCTACATGGTCGGCTCGATGGATGAAGCCGTCGAGAAAGCCGAGCGTCTGGCTGCGGAAGCTGCCTGATCCAGCGACTGAGTAACGGAGAGCCTTATGGCCGATCTCTTGAAGTTTGAACTGGTGTCGCCTGAACGGCTCTTGTCGTCGGGCGAGGTGCAGCAGGTGGTTGTGCCGGGCACCGAGGGCGAGTTTACCGTGCTGGTCGACCACGCGCCGGTATTGTCGACACTCAAACCCGGCGTGGTCACGGTCACCGATGAAAGCGGTAATGCAGAACGTATATTCGTGCGTGGCGGGTTCGCGGAAGTGAACCCGGCCGGCCTGACCATTCTGGCCGAGGAAGCTGTGGCCGTGAGCGATCTTTCGGCCGAGAACCTGGCCCAGCAGGTTCAAAATGCACAGGAAGACGTGAACGATGCGTCCGATCCGGAGAAGAAACGCCGGGCGCAGGAAAATCTCGATCATCTGACGCAACTGCAGTCAGCGCTTTAAGGTCAATCTCATACATCGAGTTCAAGCCGGGCGATCACATGCCCGGCTTTTTGTTTGTGAACAGGACCGGATCAGCATGAAACAGACGGCACCAGCGGCAGATCGCAACATGGACATCGTGCGTGACCGGTTGCTCGACATCGTGTCCGATACCGCGTGCGACCTGCTGGAAGTGTCCTCCGGCACCGGCCAGCACGGGGCGCATTGTGCACCCGCCATGCCGCGCTTGCGCTGGTGGCCGACGGAGTTTGATCCTGAGAGACTGGCAAGCATTGCAGCTTATGCCGTCGATACGCCATCGGGTAACCTGATGCCGCCGCAGCAGCTCGATGTGACGGACGAGGCCTGGGAAACCACAACGCAACCTCAACGGGCAGACGTCATTGTCAACATCAACATGATCCACATTACACCGTGGGAAGCCTGTGCCGGATTGTTGCGCGGCGCCGGGCGCAAGCTGAATGAAGGCGGATTGCTGGTTTTCTACGGCCCGTTCCGGCAACGGCATGTGGAGACGGCAGACAGCAATGAAGCCTTCGACGCGTGGCTGACGAGCCAGGATCCGGCCTATGGCCTGAGATTTGTGGAAGACGTGGCCGCAGAAGCGTCCCGCCACCATCTGTCGCTGTCGGAAATCCTGCCGGTGCCGGCCAATAACCTGATCGTGGTATTCAGGCGGACAAGTGCCTGAACGCCTCGACGACCCGGGCGTAGACCTGGCGTTTGAACGGCACGATGAGCTCTTCAAGTTCGTTCATGTCTGCCCAGCGCCACTCATCGAATTCCGGCTTGTGGCCAACACCTGAAATGTCGATTTCCGTATCATCGCCGGTAAACCGGAAGGCGACCCATTTCTGTTTCTGGCCGCGGTATCTGCCTTTCCAGGCAACACCGACCAGATGGTCAGGCAAGTCGTAGGTGAGCCAGTCTTCAGTTTCTGCCAGTATGGTTGCCGAGCGCACGCCGGTCTCCTCGGTCAGTTCGCGCATGGCGGCGGTGCGGACATTCTCGCCTTCATCGATACCGCCCTGGGGCATTTGCCACCACATGCCGACGCCAGCGGCCTCGTCGTCGTTTTCCTGGACGATGCGATGCCCGATCCAGACGCGGCCGCGCGGGTTCAGCAGCATGACGCCCACGCAGGGACGATAGGGAAGATTGGTATGGTCAATTGTCATGATTGTGGGATCTAGAACACTGGGGGTTTAATCTGCAATCCGGGATTCCAGCCTTCGCTGGAATGACGACTGTGAGCGTTTCATTTAACCCGCCCGGCGCTCTAGCTGCGGCGCGGCGTAAAGGCGGCCGACACCGGTACCAGCAGGATATTGCGACCGGCCAATCCTTGTGCCCATTGATCGATGGCTTCGATCGTGGCCGGCAAGCCGGATCCGGTGGCGATGGCCATGCCGGAGTGGCGGGCCTGCGCTTCCAGTTTCTGCAGGGCTGCCAGAACCGAAGCCGGTGAGCCGTCACCATCGAGATCGACAACCGCAGAGCGGGCATTCAGTCCGAGAATGCCAGCAAGCTGAGTGGCGCGGGACAGGCCCTTGCTGCCATCATCGACATAGATGAGACCGCGTTTTCCAAGTTCTTTCAGGACCGGGCTTATTGCATCATTGTTGCTGGCAAACTGGGCACCGAGATAATTGGTCACGCCGGCATATCCGGCGAAGCGGCTGAGATGCCAGTGCAGCGAGTCCAGATTTTTCTGCGGTGGAACCGATGTCAGCAGGGTGTGCGGGCCGGGATCGATTGAAGGATAGCCAAACGGTTCCATGGGCAAATGGATGTAAAGCTCGTGACCGCGGGAGCGGGCTTCATTGGCCTGGCGCTGCAGGTTTTCACCATAGGGTGCAAAGCCCAGCGATACTTCCGGTGGCAGCGTGTTGATGGCGGTCCTGGTGAGGCCTTCGTTCAGGCCCATGCCGCCGATCAGCAACGCCACTTTCGGCACGTTGGATGCCAGCTGTTCCCGAGAGACCGGACGGGCATAGACGGTTGAAGGTTTCGACCCGTCCTTGGCGCGCCGGGGCAGCGGGCCGTGTGGGCCCTTGCCGGTAATCTTGGCCACCGGTGCCGGCACCAGCGCCAGGTTTGCCCGCGATGGGATCAGCGCCTGCTGATCGCGTGAGCGTGCCAGGTCGTCCACCGAAAGCGCGCCCGGCGGGCTTTCCACATCGCCTGATGTGGCATCGCGGCTGGCCAGTTGCCGCCGGCGCCGGTTGAGGTCGGACATCTCGTCCCTGCTGCCAAGCTCGGACAAGTCAATGATCGGGGTGTCGGCGCCAGTGTCCTGGGATATCGTATCATCACCGGCTTGTGCATCTTCATGCCTACCTGCGGCGGGCGTCTTGACAGATGATGTGACGATTGGATCAGAGGTGTCGATGCGCATGTGGACGACGGGCTCGCCACCGTGAGGTTCGTGGTTGATCACGAGCCAGCCTGCGAGACCGCCCAGCACGGCGATGCAGGCCAGTGATGTTGCACGCAGCGCAGACGGGCGCGTCGACAACAGACGTGCCGGCAATGAGCGCCGTTTCAACGGCTGGCGAAGGTCGTTTTCCATTTACAGCGTACCCAATTCCCCTGTGAGTTGCTGCGAACACCCGCCTCTACGGGCCGGTCAAGCGCTGAGACTATACGCGCGAAATTGCTGATTCGTACTGAAGTAAACCATCAAGCGAGATTGGCCGGACACACGCTTAACGGGTGTGGAATTCGGATGCCGGACAAAAAACTGTGGCGCGAGCCATGCCCGCGCCACTTGTTAAATCGCAACTGGCTGCCAGTCCTAGTTGGCAGATGTGCCGGTCTTGGCTGCCGGTGCTTCTGCTTTTTTCGGCGCGTTACTGACCACCGTCTTGCCGTCAAGCACGTCAATCGCTGCCTTGAGCTGCAGGTCTTTTTCCTTGTCGGCCGGTACATATGACGATGAACCGGTGGTTTCCTCGCCATCGCCTTCACCGGTCAAGTGGCCGCGCAATCCAGCTTCTGATGTATTGCGGCCTGCCTGGGCTTTCAGCTCTTCGGGCAATTCCTGCTCGACCTTGATATCCGGCTTGATGCCCTTGGCCTGGATGGATGTGTTGGACGGCGTGTAATACCGCGCGGTTGTCAGGCGAATGGCGCCTTCAGAGCCAAGCGGAATGATGGTCTGAACCGATCCCTTGCCGAATGACCGGGTGCCGAGAATGGTCGCCCGCTGGTGATCCTGCAACGCGCCTGCAACAATTTCAGAGGCGGAGGCGGAGCCGCCATTGATCAGGACGACGATCTTCTTGCCGTCGCTCAGGTCTCCATCGGTCGCCGTTGAACGATCGGTCTCAGAACCGTTGCGGCCCCGGGTGGAAACGATAACGCCCTTGTTGAGGAAGCTGTCGGATACCGAGATGGCCTGGTTGAGCAGGCCGCCGGGATTGTTACGCAGGTCGATAATGTAACCTTTCAGCTTGTCGCCGAGCTGGGTCTTGATCTTCTCGACAGCCTTTTCCAGGTTGTCCTGGGTCTGGTCGTTGAACGATGAAATGCGGATATACCCGATGTCATCGCGTTCCACGTTGTAACGCACCGCGCGAATCTTGATGATGGCGCGCTTGATGGTCACGTCGAACGGGGCGTCCTTGCCCTTGCGCACGATCGTCAGCGTGATCGGCTCGCCGACCTTGCCGCGCATCTTGTCGACGGCTTCGTTCAGGGTCAGGCCGCGAATTTCCTTGCCGTCGATCTGGGTAATCAGGTCGTTGGACAGGATGCCCGCCTTCTGGGCCGGGGTGTCATCGATCGGCGCGACTACCTTGACCACTTCTTTCTCCATGGTCACTTCGATGCCAAGACCGCCGAATTCGCCGCGGGTCTGTACCTGCATGTCCTTGAAGCGCTTCGGGTTCATGTAGCTGGAATGCGGATCAAGGCCGGACAGCATGCCGTTGATGGCCGTGTCGATCAGTTTCTCCGAATCAGGCTCTTCCACGTAATCGGCCCGGACACGGTCAAACACATCACCAAACAGGTTCAGATAGCGGTAGGTTTCCTGATTGGATGCGTTGGCAAAGTTCAGCGACTGCCAAGCGCCTGTGGCCGCGATAAAGCCGACAACGAAGGCGCCGGCGATCTTCAGGTTGGTTTTGTGCATTACGTGTCGGCTTTCCATCAAGGGTGGATCAAGGATCCTGATTAGCTGAGCATTCAATGTAAAGATTAGCGCGCTGTCGCACTTCTCGCTAGCCTTCATTTCCGCCATTATTGCGGCGATGTGCCGATTTTTGTCCACGACTCACCCACCAGCGGGACGAATCAATGGCTTCCGCACCTTTTCTTACTTCTACGTACAGGATCGGTCTTGGATCGTCTATGCGGTCACCGATCAAAGTTCCGCGAGCCGTATGCGTGCCCATCGTGCCGACGGGTTCGCCTGCTGTCAGTGATTGTCCCGCAGAAACGGTGATCTTGTCCAGACCCGCAAGCAACAAATGATAGCCATCGCCGGCATTGATGATGATGAGTTTGCCGTAGCTGCGGAATTCACCGGCAAATTCCACCTCACCGTCTGCCGGCGTGGTGATCTGGGCCAGTTTGCCGGTGGCGATGTGCAGACCTTCTGAGCGTCCGCCATAGCCGTCCTTGTCGTTGAAGTTGCGCACCCGTTCGCCCTGGGCCGGATAGGACAGCTTGCCGACGGACGAGGCAAACCGCACTGGTGGTTTCCTGCGCCTGCGTTCGGCGGCGGCTTCCTGTTTCTTTTTCAGTTCAAGGGCCGCCTGGCGGCGAGCCTGTTGTTCCGCGATCCTGGCAACCCGTTCGGCTTCGGCAGCCCTTTCCTGGGCGATCTGCAGTTCAGCAAGCCGTTTTTCCTCCGCCTCGCGGGCCTTCTGTTCGGCAAGCTTGCGGGCCTTTTCAGCCTCTAGCCTGGCGATGCGTTCGGCTTCGGCTTCCTTTTGCTTCTTGGCTTTCAGTTCGGCGAGGCGTTTTTCTTCCGCCTCTCGGGCTTTCTGTGCCGCCAGCTGACGCGCCTTTTCCGCCTCTTGCCTGGCGATGCGTTCGGCTTGCGCCTGTCTTTCCGCCTCGGCCTTGGCCTCTGCCAGTCGCCTTGTTTCTTCTTCGCGGGCTTTCTGCTCGGCAATCCTGCGCGCTTCTTCTTCAGCTGCCTTGGCCTGGGCCATGCGGCGGGCTTCGGCAAGGCTGGCCAGCAGCTGGCGGATATCCTTGGCCTTTTGGGCCAGTTCAAGCGCGCGTTGCTGTTCGGTTTCAAGCTCACGGGAGGTTTTTGCGAGCAGGGCCTGCTTGCGGACCAGCAATGCTTCCAGTTCGGCGCGCGCCGGACCGAGATTGGAAATGTGCGTGTCCAGTTCGTCGCGGGCCGCCACGATGCGCTGGCGGACAGCTTCAAGCTCGGCCAGTTCACGGGTCAGGCTGGCGGCCTGGCCTTTCAGGTCGGGCACGATGGCGCCGAACAGCAAGGCACCGCGCACGGCCCGGGTGGCGTCACCGGGTTCCACCGCCAGTGGCGGCGGCGGGTTGCGTTCCAGTTTCTGCAGTCCGGCCAGCAGTTCAGCCAGCACACCCCTGCGCGCGCGCAGCCTGGAGCGCAGCGTGTTTTCCTTCAGGGCAAGGGAGAGCAGCTTTTTCTCGCTCTCGGAAATGCGGGCTTCGCGCGACTGAATGTTGCCGGCCAGCGCCACAAGCCGGTCTGACACGCTTGACATTTCCGCTGTCAGCGCCTCGCGTTCGCGATCCAGCGCGGCAGAGCGGGTTTTCGCCTGGCCGATCTGGCGTTCAATGGTGCGCAGACGGTCGGTCTCCTGGTCCAGACTGCCCTGGTCCGGGGTGTCTTGTGTATGCGCAGCCCCGGTCAGCAACCAAAGGGCGGTTGCCGAAAGCAGGACACCATTATGAAATGCACGTATCAGCAAAAGGCTTTCCAGCTTGGTCGAGGCACATCTTCCGCAGTTGTGCGGGCCGGCGAAAAGCAGAATCACTAGTTCCGGTGATACGGATGATTAACCAAAATGGTGACCACCCGGTAAATCTGCTCAGCCAATAACACACGTGCCAGCATGTGTGGCCATGTCATGTGGCCAAATGACACCATATATCTGGCTTTTTTGCGGATTTCCGGAGCATGCCCATCAGGCCCGCCGATTGCGAAAACCAGGTCCTGGGTGCCGGAGTCCAGCTCCTTCCGGATGATGCCGGCAAAGTCGGCCGTGCTGACCGGCTTGCCCCGTTCATCAAGAACGATAAGCACAGAGCCGGACGGCGCGGCATTTGCCAGCAATTCCGCCTCTTCGCCGGCTCGCGCTGCGCTAGTGGATTTTCGCGATTCAGGGAAGTCAACGACGTTCAGCGTCGTGATGCCGGCGTGGCGTCCGGCCTGGCGGGTGCGCTTTGCGTAAGTGTCCACGAGCTCTGCCATGGGGCCGGCCTTGATGCGGCCTATGGCGGCTATGGTCAGTTTCAACGCTCGTTATCCGTCAGGACGTGGCCGTGTCGGCCGGTGCGTCCGGTGACCAGAGTTTCTCGATATTGTAGAATGTGCGGACTTCCGGCCGGAAGATGTGAACGATCACATCACCTGCGTCCATGACCACCCAGTCGCAATGGGGCAGGCCCTCGATCCTGACACTTTTGTATCCGGCGTCCTTCAGGGCACCGCTGAGCTGATCGGTAATGGCCGAGACATGGCGGTTCGATCGCCCGGATGCGACAATCATGGTGTCAGCCAAAGCTGCCTTGCCATTGAGGTCGATGGAAACGACATCTTCGGCCTTGGCATCGTTCAGGCATGACTTGATGGTCTTTAAGAGGGGTGGCGTGGCCTTGCGGCGAGACGCAGGTGCTGGTTTAGCGGCTGTGCTCTGCGAGCCGCTACGCATAGTTTGACTTGTCAGGGTTCGGGTCCTCTTGATGGCTGGAAGGCACGCGGGCTTGCTGCCTTGCAGTAATCTGTTGCTGACGGTTCGGCTGCACGATGTGCCTGTTCACCTTTTCCGTTGAACGAGTGGACGTTAACAAA
>JBPCVV010000370.1:0-25204 GCA_051010195.1 Anderseniella sp.
TCGAATCATCGAAGTACGATCCATGGTTCATTGAGCAGTTGTCGGCAATCATACAGTCTGAGCAGCGCGTCCGCGAGCACGGCCTGCCCGCAGATGCCGCCAATTTCCGCATGCTCAAGGCCATGGGCTTTTCCGATGCCCGCCTTGCTTGCCTTGCCAGCACGACGGAGGCAAAGGTCCGCAAGACCCGCCGCAAGCTCAAGGTCATTCCGATCTACAAGCGCATCGATACCTGCGCTGCAGAGTTCGCCTCACCGACGGCCTACATGTATTCAACCTATGAAGTCGGCTTGCCGGGCAATGACGGCAACGAGGCACAGGTATCCGACGCAAAGAAGATTGCCATTCTCGGTGGCGGGCCAAATCGCATCGGCCAGGGTATCGAATTCGACTATTGCTGCTGTCACGCGGCATTCGCGCTTTCCGACGCCGGTTATGAAACCATCATGATCAATTGCAATCCGGAGACCGTATCCACCGACTACGACACTTCGGACAGGTTGTACTTTGAGCCTTTGACCGAGGAAGACGTTCTGGAAGTTTTGCTGGCTGAACAGAAGGCTGGAGAACTGCGCGGCGTTATCGTCCAGTTTGGTGGTCAGACACCGCTCAAGCTGGCTGACGCCATTGAAAAAGCCGGGATTCCAATTCTGGGCACGTCACCGGACGCCATTGACCTGGCAGAAGACCGGGACCGGTTCGCAAACCTGCTCGACAAGGTCCAGATACGCCAACCGAGCAACGGCATCGCGAAGTCAGGTCCCGAAGCAATCAGGATCGCGAAGAAAATCGGTTATCCGGTTGTGATCCGGCCATCTTACGTGCTGGGTGGCCGCGCCATGGAAATCGTGCACGATACCGAAGGGCTCAAGCGCTACATCAATGAAGCCGTCGTTGTTTCCGGTTCATCTCCCGTGCTCATCGACAGCTACCTGTCCAACGCCATAGAGGTTGACGTCGATGTCCTGTGCGATGGCAAGGACGTGTTCATTGCAGGGGTAATGCAGCATATTGAGGAAGCTGGCGTGCATTCCGGCGACAGCGCATGCTCGCTGCCGCCCCACTCGCTCAAGAAAGCCATTGTGGATAAGCTTGAACGGCAGTCCGCGGTGCTGGCCAAGGCACTGGGGGTTGTTGGCCTGATGAACGTGCAGTTCGCCATCAAGGACGGTGAGATTTATGTGCTCGAGGTAAACCCGCGCGCCTCGCGAACGGTTCCGTTCGTGGCCAAGGTGGTCGGTCATTCCATCGCCAAGATTGCCTCACGCATCATGGCCGGGGAAACCCTGTCATCGTTCAGGCTGAAGAACGGCAAACTCAAGCATATCGGCGTCAAGGAAGCCGTGTTCCCGTTTGCCCGCTTTCCCGGCGTTGATACGGTGCTCGGTCCGGAAATGCGCTCTACCGGCGAAGTCATGGGCCTGGACACCGAATTCGCCATGGCATTTGCCAAGGCCCAGCTCGGCGCCGGCGCGAAAGTGCCGGTTGATGGCGCTGCGTTCATTTCGGTCCGTGACCAGGACAAGTCCCGCATCCTGCCGGCGGCCCGGCAACTGACCGATCTGGGCTTCAAGATCATCGCCACCGGCGGTACCCAGCGCTACCTGGTCGACAAGGGAGTTCCGGCCCAGCGCGTCAACAAGGTTCTGGAAGGCCGCCCCCACATTGTCGACGCCATGGCAAATGGCGAGGTACAACTGGTGTTCAACACCACTGAAGGTCAAAGCGCCCTGGCTGATTCAAAGTCGATCCGGCGGGCGGCCCTGATGGCAAAAATCCCTTACTACACAACCCTGCCTGCAGCCATGGCAGCATCTGAGGCAATCGCCGCTGTCAAACATGGTGACCTTTCAGTCAAGCCACTGCAGGACTATTTTGCCGGAACCGGCAAAAAATCGGTTTGATCGAACGGGAGGAGCCTAACCCGCGCACCCGCAAGGAACCGCGTACCCCGTCATTCATTGCAGCGCGATGACATTCAATGATGTTTTCCCGACTGTCACTCAACATTAAACAGGTCTTGCAGGACGCATTTGTTTTGCGCATATTTACATCAGACCGAAACATTCCCGCACACAGTCAACAGACAAGCGCGTTGGTAGCTTCACGGCTTCCATGGAGTTCTGAGGCTTGAGCGGGCAACTAGATTCTGGAATTCGCAACGATGGTTGAAAAAGTTCCCATGACCGCAGAAGGGCATGCTGCCATGTCCGAAGAAGTGAAGCACCGCAAGTCTGTTGAGCGTCCGCGAATCATCAAGGCTATCGAAGAAGCACGTGCCCACGGCGATCTGTCGGAGAACGCGGAATACCATGCGGCGAAGGAGGCTCAGGGCTGGAATGAAGCCCGGGTTTCCGAGCTTGAAGACATGATCAGCCGGGCGGAAATCATCGATGTGTCGAAACTGGGTGGCGACACGGTAAAATTTGGCGCGACGGTCACGGTCGTGGACGAAGATACCGACAAGGAAGCCGTATACCGGATCGTCGGTGATTTTGAAGCCGACGTGAAGTCCGGCAAACTGTCCATTTCCTCGCCGATTGCGCGCGCGCTGATTGGCAAGTCTGCCGGTGACAGCGTCGAGGTGATGACACCCGGCGGCGGCAAAAGCTACGAGATCCTGAAAATAGCCTTCAAGTAAGGCGTTTTCCGGCATCTTCAACCATAACCGGGGACCTCCCTGCTTCAGTTCAGGGTGACAATAAATCTGTGAGTTGTTTTTGAACTGACAGACTGAAAGCTATGCAGTCACGTCATGGCTGTGGCAGATTAATGCGGAATGGGGTAAAAAGCCTCGCATTTTTGAACATCTTATGATGATCGGGCATGGCCTGCTCAAAGGCAAAATGCGCGAGCATGTGGAATCAATTCGTTGCCGGAGACCGAGACTATGAGCGTACAACATTCACGGGTGCTTATTCTGGGATCAGGCCCTGCCGGCTATACAGCGGCCATTTACGCCGCGCGCGCCATGCTGGAACCCACCCTGATCCACGGTATTCAGCCGGGCGGTCAGTTGACCATTACCACCGATGTGGAGAACTATCCCGGGTTTGCCGATCCCATTCAGGGCCCATGGCTGATGGAGCAGATGCAGGGTCAGGCGGAACATGTCGGCACGAACCTGGTCAGTGATCACATTGTCGATGTCAATATGGACCAGCGGCCGTTTCGCCTGAAGGGTGATTCCGGAAACGAGTATACGTGCGACAGCCTGATCATCTGCACCGGCGCGCAAGCCAAGTGGCTCGGCCTGCCGTCTGAGGAGAAATTCAAGGGCTTCGGCGTGTCGGCCTGCGCAACCTGTGACGGGTTTTTCTACCGCGACAAGCGCGTCGTCGTGGTTGGCGGCGGCAATACCGCGGTTGAAGAAGCGTTGTTTCTCACCAGGTTTGCGTCCGAGGTCGTGGTTGTACATCGCCGTGATGAATTCCGCGCCGAGCGCATCCTGCAAAACCGCCTGTTTGAAAACCCCAAGGTCAAGATCATGTGGGACACAACGCTGGAGGAAGTCATCGGCGACGAAAACCCACTCGGTGTGACCGCAGCCCGTCTGCGCAATGTGAAGACCCAGGCTGTGGAAGACCTGCCATGCGACGGCATTTTCATTGCCATCGGCCACAAGCCGGCCACCGAGTTGTTTGAAGGCAAGCTGGCAATGAAACACGGCGGCTACCTGATTACCGAACCGGATTCATCAGCAACCGCAATCCCGGGCGTCTACGCGGCCGGCGATGTCACCGACGACATCTACCGCCAGGCTGTTACAGCCGCCGGCATGGGCTGCATGGCAGCGCTTGAAGCTGAGAAATTTCTGGCCGAAGCCGGCAACGAAGCGTCGCAGGCAGCCGAATAGGACAAGGCAGGGATTGCATGCCATTTTCAAAGCGGGACAGCAATTTTGACTGGGACAAGCTGCGCATCTTCCACTCGGTGGCGGAAGCCGGCAGCTTTACCCATGCCGGGCACGACCTGAACCTGTCGCAATCTGCCGTCAGCCGGCAAATCTCAGCCCTGGAGTCGGAGCTGAATGTGACGCTGTTTCACCGTCATGCACGTGGCCTGATCCTGACCGAGCAAGGCGAGATGCTGTATCGCACGGCTCATGATGTATTCACCAAGCTGGCCACGGCCAGGACCCGGCTGACCGACAGCCGGGACAAACCGACCGGTGATCTGCGCATCTCCACGACAGTCGGCCTGGGTACAATCTGGCTGACCCCGCGGCTGCAGGAGTTCATCGAACTGTATCCGCAGATCAGGGTCCAGTTGATCCTGACCGACGAGGAACTCGACCTCGGCATGCGCGAGGCCGACGTTGCCATTCGCCTGCGCCGGCCAACCCAGCCTGACCTGATTCAGCGCAAGTTGTTCACTGTTCACAATCATGCCTACGCGTCACCGGATTATGTACAGTCAAACGGTTTGCCACAGACTGCCGAAGAGCTTGACGATCACAAAATCCTGGCATTCGGACCGGCCCCGGCTTTCCTGAATGACCTGGGCTGGCTGCTACGCGCCGGGCGTGCAGAAGGCGAGGCACCGCGTGAATCGAGTTTCCTGATCAACTCCATCTATGGGCTGCGCCGTGCCGTCGAATCCGGCTTGGGCATCGGCGTGCTTCCTGACTACATCGTGGGCGACGATTCACCTCTTATCCGGGCTTCTTTCGGCGTGGAGGCACCGGGGATTGACACCTATTTTGTCTATCCCGAAGAGATGCGGAACTCCAAAAGAATTGCTGTATTCAGGGATTTTGTGGTGTCAAAAGCACGTCAATGGAAGTTCTGATCCCACTTAAGTATGTGCAATATATGTGCTTTTGCCTGATATGCAGCCATCGCATGACAAACATGCTCAATACCCAATTGCACTGGATGGTTCATCCGTGTGAGCCTTGTTGTGTCAGCGGCTAGTTTACTCCCTCATAAAATACATGGCCGCATGCCTGAAGGGTTCGCCGAGGCGCGAGGCAACAACGACTGCTGCGGCACGAACCGCCGGGTTCCTGACGACAAGGGGCCAGACACACTCTCCACCCGGGTGTCTGGCCCCTGATTTGTTCGCGAAAGAGCATTCCGCAATATTGCACCCGTATTACCTGAACAGTGCAGCTCCCAGTTCGTCTTTCATGCTGTCATAAAGCGAGGCGACCTGCTCTGCATAACCATTGTAGATGACGGTTGGAATCTTCTCGCCCGTCTCCAGGTCACGCTCGGTTGCCTGGCTCCAGCGCGGATGCGCAACGTCCGGGTTCACATTGGCCCAAAAGCCATACTCTCTCGGGCCCAGCACTTCCCAGAAACTCTTGGGCCGTTCCGACATGAAGGTGATCTTGTTGATCGACTTTATTGATTTGAACCCGTACTTCCAAGGCAGGTGCAGCCGCATGGGAGCCCCCATGGATTTGGCCACCGGCTTGCCGTATGCCCCGGTCGCCATGAAGGCCAGGTCATTGTCGGCCTCTTCCATGGTTACTGATTCCGAGTACGGCCACGGATAGCTGCCGCCAAACAGGCTCGGCTTCTGCCCCGGCGCCATTTCAGGATCATTGAACGTTTCGAATTTCACATATTTTGCATCAGCATTCGGCTTGGCAAGCGCAACCAGTTGCTTGAGAGTGAAACCGCTCCACGGTACCGTCATCGACCATGCTTCGACGCAGCGATGCCGGTAGACCCGCTGCTCGATCTGCAGCTTCCTGATCAGGTCATCGAACTCGATCTTGAACGGAGTTTCGATCTCGCCTTCAAAGGCGATTTCCCAGGGCCGGATAACCAGCGCTTCGGCTGCCTTCGAAATCCGCTTGGAGGTACCGAACTCGTAAAAATTATTATACGTGATATTGAGCGCCTCTGGCGTCACCTTTCGCCCGGCATCCGCGTAGGCAGGATTGAGCTTGCCCGGATACAGGTCTGCAGTCGGGTCAGTGCCGGCAAGCCCCGGGCGGATGCCCGAAGCAATTCCGATACCGGCAAACCCGGCCGCGGCGATGAATTTGCGCCGGTTCAGAAACACGTGCTCCGACGTGGCCCTGGACTCCGGAATCTGCCAGTTGTGAATTGTCTTGATCAGCATGCACAAGCACTCCTGCAATTAACGGGTAAGCCGCCCCTGAAAAAAGGCACCTTGACCCGCCAACCTAGGCGTCCCTGCCCTACTTGCCAAATCACTCCTTCGTCAGGCAATTGCGATCTGGCGTTATGACGGCCTGCCAAATTGCGCAAAAAGTGCTGTATCAGTCCGGTTCAAGTGTCATGCTGGACGCGCCGAGCGCGACGTTTAGGAGAGTTTGTACCTCGACACCAATTGGCTGCACGGTGAAGTAGGCCCCTCCGACAAGCGCATTCCAGGGAACCGATATTGACACTTACTCCGTCAGCGCAGGCCGGTCCGGCAGAACCGGCAGCGATACCAACGGTCAAAATGCGGCTGTTGCAATGCGTTTCATGTAAGTGTGCCATCGTGGCGGAAGGTGGGGCCGGGCTGCGTGACAATATATGCCACGCAGCCGAACTCCCGAATCGCCGTCCCGAGCGATTAGCCAATCAATAGCCATCGCGGGTAACAATTCCAATTACAATTTCGACATAATTGTAACAATATTTTCAACCGTTGGAACAGCCTATTTCAGGCTGTTGCAGAACCGCTGAATGCGTTCACATGCATCTTCCAGCGCTTCGTTGGACGTCGCATAGGAAACCCGGAAAAACGGTTCCAGCCCAAACGCAGCACCGTGTACCGCTGCCACGCCCTCGTCGGCCAGCAGCGCAGTTACAAAGTCCTCATCATTGGCGATCTTCTGGCCTGATGCGGTGGTCTTGCCGATCAGTCCTTCACAGGAGGGATACACGTAGAATGCCCCTTCCGGTGTCGGACACGACAGTCCGCTCGCCTGGTTCAGCATCGACACGACCAGGTCGCGGCGTTCCTTGAACTTTTCATTGTTGCTGGCAATGAAATCCTGCGGACCGTTCAGCGCTTCAACGGCCGCCCACTGGGATATCGAGGACGGATTGGACGTGGACTGCGACTGCAGCTTGCGCATGGCATTTATCAACACCTCCGGGCCAGCCGCAAATCCGATACGCCAACCGGTCATTGCGTAGGCCTTGGACACACCGTTCATGGTCAAGGTGCGCTCCAGCAATTGAGGCTCGACCTGGGCCGGGGTCACAAACTTGAAATCGTCATAAACCAGGTGCTCGTACATGTCGTCGGTCAGCACCCACACTTGCGGATGTCTCATCAGCACATCTGTCAGCGCCTTCAATTCCGCATGACTGTAGGCCGCGCCGGACGGGTTCGACGGCGAGTTGAACACCAGCCACTTGGTTTTGGGCGTAATTGCCGCTTCCAGGTCGGACGCCTGCAGCTTGAATCCGTTATCAAGTGTTGTTTCGACAAAAACCGGCTTGCCGCTGCCCAGCAATACAATGTCGGGATAGCTGACCCAGTACGGGGTCGGAATAATCACTTCGTCGCCGGGATTGAGTGTTGCCAGCAACGCATTGAACAGAACCTGCTTGCCGCCGGTTCCCACCGACACCTGCGACGGCTTATAGTTGAGCCCGTTGTCGCGCTCGAACTTGGCGCAAATTGCCTGCTTCAGTTCAGGCACACCATCCACCGGTGTATACTTGGTGCGCCCGTCACGGATCGCCTTTATGGCAGCTTCCTTGATATTGTCCGGTGTATCAAAGTCTGGCTCGCCCGCTGACAGGCCGATCACATCGCGACCTTCTGCCTTGAGTTCCATGGCTTTCGTCGAAATCGCGATCGTGGCCGACGGCTGAATTCGAGAAAGCGAATCTGCAATGAAACCCATGAGGATAGCTCCTTGATGTTATACGTGATATCGGTCTCGGGTAACCGGCACGGACCTGAATGTCCGAAATCACTACTCCTGCCGTTTTTGTACCGCAAGGGCAAAGTCTTTATTACTGATCTTTTGGCTGTTTAGGGTTGTCAAAGTTGCATATCTCAGTCGCCGGCGCCGGCATTGCAGGTTTGGCATGTGCCATAGCAGTTGCGCAAAACGGCCATACGGCAACAGTTTTCGAACAGGCCGCCCGGCTCGAGGCAATCGGTGCCGGGCTTCAGCTGGGTCCCAACGCGGTTCGGGTTCTTCAGGATCTGGGTGTGTGGGGCACGCTTGAAGCGCAATGCTGCGCGCCGGCGCGCATTCGGATTTGCGATGCCAGCAGCGGACGGCAGTTGTCGGTGCTTGAACTGGGAGACAGTTTCACAAAGCGGTTCGGCGGTCCGTACCGGGTTGCCCACCGGGCCGACCTGATCAATGCTCTGGCCCGGACGGCAGCCGGTGACAGCACCATATCCATTGTCAAAAATTGCCGGATAATCGGTATGGAACCGGGCGAACCGGCAAGGCTGAAGACCTTGTCCGGTGAGATGCATGACTGTGATCTGGTGATCGCAGCAGATGGAATACGCTCTGCGCTGCGAGCTTATATAGCACCGGACAGTGAACCTCGCCTCAGCGGCGAAACTCTGTATCGTGCCCTTGCTCCGGCCGGCGCCCTGCCTGGCGCCCTTGATCCCGAGGCGGTTTATCTGTGGCTGGCGCCGGGAGCCCACATTGTGCACTACCTGGTGTCGGGTGGCCGGCAGCTCAACATCGTGGCCAGTATCGAACAGCCGGCCAGCCAGACCGGCTGGAGCAACATTGCCAGCCACGACGACGTGTTGGGCGCGCTGCCGGGCATCGCTGCCGAACTGACCGAATTGTTGTCGGCCCCGGCCAGTTGGCTCGCCTGGGCAGGTGCGGACCTTGATCCGTTGCCCACCTGGAGCCGGGACAATTGCGTCTTGGCGGGTGATGCGGCACATGCGTCCCTGCCCTACCTCGCCCAGGGTGCCGCCATGGCACTGGAGGACGCTGCCTGCCTGGCTGCCAGCATTGGTGACGCAAGCAACGGTCTGAAAGCTGCACTGGCAACCTATCAGGCCCGCCGCCAGCCCCGCACAGCTCGTATTTTAGAAGAGTCCCGCAAAAACGCCGGAATCTATCACATGCACGGCCCCAGGGCGGCAGCTCGAAACCTGGCGCTGAGGATGTTGCCCGGGTCCATGCAATTGCAGCGCCTTGCTTGGATTTACGCGCCGCAGTGACTTCCGCAATCAAGAGCCGATGAGGGTATGTAAAACCGTCAGCAGAGCGAGTTGTGACCCGATTGACTTGGTCATCCGGTTGCGGCCAATGTGCACAATCGCTCAGGATTACCAGGATCAGCCGCATGCAACCACTTCCCGCCATTCTTGCCAGGCGAATTGCCAATAAGGGGCCGGTTCGCGTCGGCGTGATCGGAGCCGGCAAATTCGGCTCAATGTTTCTCAACCAGGTGCCGTTTTCGCCACACCTGTCTGTTGCTGTCATTGCAGACCTTGACCCGGAGCGTGCCCGCGCTGCCTGCCGCACTGTCGGTTGGCAGGATGAATTGATCTCCCAAACACGGTTTACCGATGATGGTATGGACCTGATCAGCGATCCGGCTGTTGAGGTTGTCATGGAAATAACCGGCTCACCGTCAGCTGGTTGCGCGCATGCGCTTGCAGCTGCCAGGCACGGCAAGCACATCATCATGGTCAATGTGGAAGCAGACGTGCTGGCAGGTCCGGTCCTGGCTGAAGCCCATCGCAAGGCAGGCACGGTTTACTCCATGGCGTCCGGCGATCAGCCCGCGCTGGTGTGCGAAATCGTCGACTGGGCCAGAACCTGCGGCCTTGAAATTGTCTGTGCCGGTAAGGGCACCCGCTACCAGCCAGAGTTTCATGATGTGACACCGGATGACGTATGGACCCACTACGGCCTGACCCCGGAACAGGCAGCCGCTGCCGGCATGAATTCGCAAATGTTCAATTCGTTTCTGGACGGCACCAAGTCCGCTATTGAAATGGCGGCAATCGCCAACGCCACCGGACTGGATGCGCCGGGTGACGGCTTGAAGTTTCCGGCCATAGATTTCGACAATCTGCAAAATATGCTCATTCCATCAGAAGCCGGCGGCATGCTGGCCAGCGGTGGAACCGTTGAGGTCGTTGCCTCGGAGCACCGTGGCGAGACAACGGAGATGCACAATCACCTGCGCTGGGGTGTCTATGCGGTGTTCAAGGCACCCAACCAATACGCGCGGGACTGCTTCTTGCAGTATGGATTGAAAACCGATCAGTCGGGCTACTACGCCGCCATCTACAGGCCCTATCATCTTATCGGCCTTGAGCTTGGTGTTTCCGCCGCTAACGCCGCCATACGCGGCGAAGCAACCGGAACCACCGCTGCGTGGCGCGGCGATGTCGTTGCAGTTGCGAAAAAAGATCTCGTCCCCGGTGACACCCTGGATGGCGAAGGCGGATACACGGCCTGGGGCAAGCTGATACCTGCCGATACGTCATATGGCGCACGCGCCCTGCCAATTGGTCTGGCGCACGGCGTCAGCCTCATCCGCCCGGTGAAACACGGCGCAATGATCACTTATGATGATGTCGGCCCATTGCCAGACAACGCGGCTCTTGAATGTCGTCAAAAACTCGAGAATTCCGCTGATTTTACAATATAACACCTTGATATTGTTAACCTTTTGTTAACCGTATGCCCCCGGTTTGCCACACAATAACCCGGCCTGCGGCACGGTTTTCCTGATTTTACGCCATGCTTTTGTGGTTTTGTCCGGCGCTGAAGGGGTTCATGGGTGAACCGGGATGGGCGCGCGATGTTGATCAAAAAAGATGATGTTGAGGGCTTGTACGGCTTCGGCGCTGTTCCTCGTGATGGCAATGCCGCGATGAAGCGCAACAACACCCATGTGCTGTCGTTTTTTGCCGTGGCACTGTGCGCTGCTGTATTGACGGTTGTCGTTGCCGTGTTGCTTGTTGGCCAGGCGACCGCAAGCCCATTGCTAAATCAGACCGTTGATGTACCGCAAACTCTTGGAGTTGCCGCGATTGCCGCTTTTGGCCTCGCCACGTTCGCGTGTGCCGTCATGCTGTTGATGCCGGTTCTCATATCGCGCAAATTCCACCGCGGTAACCGCCGCTAATCCGATTCTGATATTGCAGGCATACAAAAGCCAGCACCGGCATTGAGCGGTGCTGGCTTTGAAGCAGTTTGCTTCAAACTGTTGGCAACTCAGTTGCGGCCACCGGCGCTTCCGCCGCCACCGCCGCCACCGCCACCACTGCCACCGCTCACTCGGTCGTCATATTCGCTGCGGCTGACAAAGTTCTGGCGCTTGCCCTGCCCACTTACACGGCGAGGAATATGTGTTGGTGGAGGGCGTTTGTACACTTTCTCTTCGTGCAAGTCGCCGGTGCACCCATATTGGCCTCGCTCTGACTCAAACACCCGGCCATGCATGCCGTTGCACATCTGCTTGGCTTCCCGAAACGAAGTTTCATAACCAAAATAAATCGTTTCCGCATTGGCACTTGTTGTCATGCTGCCGGCGAACAGCACGCCTGCGACCGTTCCGGCGGCAAGGATCATGGTGGATTTGGCAGTCTTGGTAATCTGGGACATTTTGCTTTCCTCGTTCTTGTTACTGTGTCCGACCAGAAAGGTCGAAACGTCCTTACTTGAGGAAAACTTTGCCACCGCAGGGATGACTGAAACCTGAGTGGTTCGTTCATCTGGCGTTCAGCAACGGATTTGGGAATGAAACAGACGTGATCGTCGATTTACTGCCAGTATGCAGACGCCAGGTCGACGTAGGCCCTGGTGTTGCGCCTCAGGTGCCTGGTGTCCACATCGTGGTAGGCCGCATGCACCATGGAATTCATCTCTTCGGCACGCCGGATGCCTTCGGGATATCCGTCGAAAACGTCAAAAATACTCTTCTTCTGCGCCCTGACTGTGATAAGGGCCGCGAAACTGCGCGGCGCTTCGTGAGGGTCATAGCCGGCCGACACAAAATACCGGAACCCCAGCTTGTCGGCATCTTCTTCCTGGGCGCGGGTGTAGCTGCTCAGGCTGGTGTCTGCCAACGCTTTCACGCCGCTGCTCAGCCAAGGAACACCAAGTCCGTCGTCAAAGACCCGTTTGCCAAACGCGGTTACCCGCTTGTTGAGCGATTGACCATCGTGCCCCTTGACCACGTGACTTGCGCGATTGTGCGCCATCTCGTGTGCCAGCACCATGGCCATCTGGCCTTCTGTGCGCAGCTTGGTCACAATTCCGGTCGTCACGAAGATATGGCCACCGCCCGGTGTAAACGCATTGGCATGCGGGCTGTCGACCAGGTAAACCTTGTAAAACAGGCTGGAGGCACCGTGTTCCGGTGTCGTTTTCAACCGCGTCACTATTGCATTCAGATAATCTTCAAGCTCAGTGTCGTTGGACCGCTTCATGACACCAAGTGCGCGCTGGGCAAGATCATTGCCGATAATCTGCTGTCGTTGGAAATTCGACATTCCTGCCGGAGCCACGGACACGTCGGGCAACTTTCGTTCGGCATTGGCAGACGACTTGGGAACGCCGGCATCCAATTGCGCCAGCAATCGGTTTTCAGCACAGCCGTTAGCAGCCAGGGCAATCACCAGCATGAACGCAGTTTGCAGTGTCGAACGTCTTGTCAAATCGTAACGCCGTTGTGCCTGATAACTCAGTGGGTGCCATCCACGAAGCAGTATCATAGCGCCCATTTAAGAAAGCCTCAAGCAATCTTGTTAACCAAAATTGATCTGCGGATAATTCACTAAAAAATCAACCATTGGCCTTCCGCCGCACGCACTGCCAACACAAAATTGTTACATTTTTGGCGCTTGTTGTTGAACCAGCACTGCTCGCACTTGCGTATGCAGACTGCTAGTGTTCACGGCAGAATTTATCGTTTAGAGATTGATTGATAGATCCAACAAGGAAAACTGACCATGAAGTTCACCCCCCTCGCTTTGGCGGCCACCCTTGCAATCGGCACGTCGTTTACCGCAGCGCATGCTGCCGGCTCGGGCTCCTCAACCTCCACCAAAACCTGCAAGAACGGTTACGTATACTCCAGCAGCAAGAAGAAATGCGTCAAGCAAACCTCTGAGGTGGTGCCGGACAAGTCGCTGAAAGCGCAAGGCTGGGCCCTGGCCCGCGCCGGCCAGTATGAAGACGCCATCGACCTGTTCCGCCTGGTTGCCGACAAGCGCGACCCGGAAGCCCTCAACGGGCTCGGCTACACCCACCGCAAGATGGGCAAGGTCGAAGATGGCATCGCGTTTTACCAGAAGGCGCTGGACGCCAACCCGGACTATATCCTGGCCCGTGAATACCTGGGTGAAGGCTATGTGAAGCTCGGCAAGTTGGACCTTGCCCGTGAACAGCTTACTGAAATCGGCACCCGCTGCGGCACGGCATGTGAGGAATACCTGCTGCTGTCGCAGGCCATTGATACCGGCAAGCCGATCTACTGATCGAGACATTTACGACGAACATGAAAGGCCACGGTCCGGCAAATGGACCGTGGCTTTTTGTTTGCTGCATCAAGTAACTGTTATGGGCTGCCACAAATCAGGCGCAAAACGTCCGCGCTCCTGCTGCAAACTCCCGCTAAGCGTAAATCAAACCTTAACCATGACGCGCTATGTCTCTACGCCATGAGTTTGTATGCTTGAGAGCTGGGATTGACCGATGAGTGACCGACAGATTTCACGCCGCGACATGCTGGTTGGTACCGGTGCAACGGTACTGGCCACTTCGATGACGACCGCGGCGCGAGCCGAACCGTTTAGTCTTGACACCGTCTCCAGATGGTTCAGGACACGCGGTGGTTTCGACGAAGAGCCACGCCGCGGAGATATCACCGGTTCGGTGTCGCCAACCAATGCGCCCGCCGCTCCACAACCATCCTACGTGCCGCCGTCAGACGGCTTCGAGCCGCAACCGGTTCCCGGTCAGCGCCCGCCGCTGGAATCACCGATCGACTATCCCATCGAGAAGGTCAATCCGGCCAGCATAAAACCACAGTTTCGCCGCCAGCTTGTCCGGTATTCCGGCCGTGAGTGGCCCGGTACGATTGTCGTTGACACGAAGAAACGGCAGTTGTTCCACGTCCGCGAGGGCGGCATGGCCATGCGCTATGGCATCGGGGTCGGTCGCGCCGGTTTCACCTGGGCCGGCGAAGCCTATATTGCCCGTAAGTCACGCTGGCCGCGCTGGACACCGCCTGCTGAAATGGTTGCCCGTGACCCCAAGGCCGCGAAATGGCCTCTCGGCATGCCGGGCGGGCCAAAAAACCCACTTGGCGCGCGCGCGCTGTACCTGTTCGATCTCACCGGCCGCGATACCCTGTTCCGAATACACGGCACCAATGACCCGTCGTCGATTGGCAAGAACCTGTCATCGGGTTGCATCCGCATGCTCAACCAGGACATTGCCGAGCTTTACTTGCGCGTCACACTCAAGTCCCGTGTCGTGGTGCTCAATCATCACGCCGGCTGAGCAGTTTCTGGCTTCTTTTTCTTGCGGTTCACCAGAACGATACCGGTGCACACCAGTGCCAGCGCTCCGATGAATTCCAGCGTAATCGTCTCACCCAGGATCAGCCAGCCGAACATCACGCCGAACAGTGGCGTCAGGAAGCCGAATGATGCCATGTCGGAAGCCGGGTAGACTGCCAGGACCCGGAACCACATCAGGAACCCGAAACTCACCACCACCAGGACCTGGAAGGCAAACAGGCCGCCAATCACCGGTGTGAAGTCGCGCACGAGATCGCCGAACAACGGTGCCAGCGGCAACATGATCGCACCTGATACGGCAAGCTGGTAGACGAGTTGCATTTCAGGGGATGACCTGGACAGCGCCGTGGTGCGTGCCAGCAGCGCGATACCCGCCCAGCACAAGGCGGCGACCAGGCACATCAGGTCTCCCACCAGGGCGTACTCGGTTGCTGGATGATCGTTGCGCAGCAACGCCCAGGCAACACCGGCGACGGCCATTGCCAGCCCCAGCACCCGAAACGGTGTCAGCCGCTCGCCCGGGATCATGAAGTGGGCGGCACAGGCCAGCCAGAACGGCATGGTGTAAAACAGCATTGTAGCCCGTGCCACGGATGTGTAATCGAACGCCGAAAACGTCAGCATGAATTCAGCGGCAAACAAGGCCCCGCAGCACAGCCCCGGTATCAGGCTGCCGTCACTGATGGACAATTTGCGCCTGGTGTAGAGCGCGTAGATCAATACCGGCACCAGGGCGCAAGCCGAACGCAGGCCGGCCTGGAACACCGGCGCCAGACCGGCATTCACCAGTTTCACGAACACCTGGTTGATGCCCATCAAGAGCGCAAACGTGACCAGCCATCCGGCTCCGGCCAGGTCAATCCTGTCCTTGCGGTCACCACTCACCGGCTGAATACCCCGACCATTTCCACATGTGCCGAATACTGGAACTGGTCCACCGGCACGACGCGCTCAAGCCTGAAACCACCATTGACCAGGATGCTGGCATCGCGGGCAAATGTGCCGGCATCACAGGACACACCGACAATTGTCTGCATGGTTCCGGTGGCGGCCAGTTCCGCTGCCTGTTGAGCAGCGCCTGCCCGGGGTGGATCGAACACCGCACCCGTAACCCCCTTCAGTTCAGCTGCGCTCAACGGATCACGCATCAGGTCGCGGGTGCGGGCAATCTGGGGCTTCAGGCCGGTCGTACCGCGTGCGGCTGCCTGAAGGGCTTCAATCGCTGGCTTGTCGGCATCCACTGCCAGCACTCGTGATGTCTTCGCCAACCGCAGTCCGAACGCCCCCCATCCGCAGAACAGGTCTGCCACCACCGGGTGCTGTGCCAATGCCGGTGTAACGATCGCAGCAAGCGCGGCTTCGCCGGCAGCGGTGGCCTGGGCAAATCCGCCGGGCGGTGGCGTTACCTTTGCCGCGCCCACGCTCAATACAGGCCGGGCCCGCTCAATCAACATGTCTCCCGACGCAGAGACCCGGGCCAGGCCGAATTCGTCAGCAATTTCAGCAATGCGCACCCGCGCATCCAGAAGCGGATCGTCAATACCGGCAAGGTCACAATCAATGCCGGTATCGCTGGCCAGCAAGCAAACCCGCTGCGGTTTTTTCAGCTTCAGTGTTCTGACCAGGCCGGCAGCAATGTCTGAAGCCTGCGCAAGCTGCGGCACCAGCACCGGACACTTGGCAACCGGTACATGGTCATGTGAGCGATGTGCCGAAAACCCGGCCTTGCCGCCAGCCACCGTAAATGTGACCCGACGGCGACCGGCACCATGTGCATCGACCAGCGGTGCGACTTCTGTATCGGCCAGTCCCCTGCGTGACAGGGCATCAACGACCAGTTGCCGCTTCCATTGTGCGTAGGAAGATGACGACCAGTGCTGCAGCAGGCATCCGCCGCATCTGCGGAAATGCCGACAGGTCGGGCTCACCCGGTCAGATGCAGGATCCAGTATCTCCTTAACCCGGCCGCGTTCGCCTTGCACATCCGCACGGACCCGTTCGCCCGGCAGAGTGTACGGCACAAAGATACGCGCACCGTCACGATGCGCCAGGCCTTCGCCGCGCGCCCCCATTGCCTCGATCATCAGGTCAGTCACAATTCATGCCTTGAATGACGCCAGCGCGGCGCGCGCAACTTCTTCACCCCACTCCTGCACGAAATGACCGGCGTCATCCAGCACCAGCGGTGGTGGACATCCGCCAATGATGTCCCGAAGCCGGCTCATCACCGGCTCCCCGAGCACGGGATCTTTCGCGCCGACGGCCATGAAACTCTCCCCGAGCCAGTCATGCTGCCAGAACTCACGCGCCCGTTTCATGGTCTCGATGCCTTCCATGCCCGCTTCAATCATCACCAGTTGCGGAAACCGGCGCACGCCGGCTTTGTAGGTTTCATCGGGAAACGGCGCCTCATACGCCGCAGCCTCTGCCTCGCTGAGATGTGGTACGGCCCGTTTCATCAGGGCGCCGCAATTCAGGTCCGGCTTGCTGGCCACATAGTCCTTCCAGTCCTGAAATCCGTCGCCCAGGCTTTCTCCAACCGGCATCGCGGTGTTCATGACGATCAGGCGATCGAAGCGCTCCGGCATTTCCACCGGCAGGGTCAGGCCCAGAATACCGCCCCAGTCCTGCACCACCAGGGTGATATTGAACAGGTCAAGCCGGTTGATCAGCGCCAGCATCATGTCGCGGTGAAAATGAAACGTGTAGAGCGCATCCCTGGCCGGTTTGTCGGAGCGGCCAAAGCCCAGCCAGTCCGGCACGATCACCCGCGCATCGGCCTCGGCGAAAACCGGGATCATGTGACGGTAAAGATAGGCCCATGTCGGTTCACCCGGCAGGCACAGGAAGGTTTGCAGTGCCTCAGCCGGGCCTTCGTCCAGGTAGTGCACCCGAAATCCCTCATACCCCGGCAGGTCATCGACATAGTTTGGCGCAAAGTCATAGCCCGGCAAATCATCGAACCGTTCGTCAGGTGTTCTCAGTGCTTCCATGAGAAGAGCTCCATATCATCCTTATACCTGTACCTTGCCACGGGCCGATGCCCGGCTTTCTCGCAAGGCGATGAAGCCGCCGGCGCCCGCCACGATCGCCGCGCCCAGCCAGGTCCAGGCCGACGGCACTTCAGACCATATAATCCAGCCGATAATGGCGCCCCACACAAGCGCCATGTACTCCTGCGGAGCGATCACCGCGGCCGGCGCGTTGCGATATGCCACGATCACCAGGTAGTGCGCCATGCCGCCGATCAGGCCGAGCACGGCGAATCCGGTGAGATGATCGGCTTGCGGCAGTTTCCAGGTCCACCAGGCCAGCGGCCCGAACACCGCCATGGCCACAACCGTGGTCCAGGTGAACATGGTGGTCACGGTTTCGGTTCGCGCCAGCCGCCTCGTATAGGTAATGCCCAGCGCAAACACCGCGGTTCCCGCCACCAGGATCAGCATTTCCGGTCTGAAGGCCTCGGCGCCGGGACGCACAATGACCAGCATGCCGGCAAAACCGACAATAACCGCCAGCCACCGGGCCGGCCCCACCCGCTCGCCGAGCACCGGCACCGACAGGGCAGTGATGAACAGGGGCGCGGTAAACGCCACGGCAATGGCTTCCGCCAGCGGCACATATTTCAGGCCCCAGAAAAACAGCGCCAGTGCAGCCGACATCAGCACCCCGCGAAACACATGAGCTAGCGGTCTGTTCGTGCGCACCTGGTGAATTCCGGCCACATACAATGCAATAGCCACCGGAATCAGTCCGAAAAAATACCGGAAAAACACAATCTGAACAGCGGCAAAGCCTTCCTCGCCATGCCATTTTGCTATGCCATCGGCGACCGAGAAAGAGGCAACGGCAACCCACATGGCCACCAGTCCCTGGGTAACACTGCCGGCATCGCGGGTGGCTGTGGTATTTGCGTCCATGGATCGGATACTAATGCGTAATGTGTCCCATCAGACATGCCGCAAACACATAGCCTGTGCGCGTATGTGCTGTGTCACTCAAGCGTCAATTGGTGTCTTATGGCAGCCCATGACCTCTCAGACAGCTTCGCCAGCAGCCGTTGTCAAACCCCGTGCACCCTACGGGCTTCTCATCGCCATGGCGGCGATCGGTCCGCTGGCGATGAACATGTTTGTCCCGTCCATGCCGGGCCTGCAGTCTACGTTTCAGGCGTCCTCCGGTGTCGTCCAGATGACACTGACGGTGTATCTGGCCGGGCTTGCCGTGTGCCAGTTGGTCTATGGGCCCTTGTCTGACCGCTACGGCCGCCGGCCCATGCTGCTGGCTGGACTGGCACTGTTTGTATGCGCCAGCATCATCTGTGCGCTGTCCATCTCGATCGAGATGCTGATCATCGCGCGCGGCCTGCAGGCGGTCGGCGGAGCGGCCGGCATGATCCTGTCGCGCGCCATCGTGCGCGACCTGTTCTCGCGCGAACAGTCAGCCTCGGTGCTCGGCTACATTACAATGGCTTGGGTCCTGGCACCCATGGTGGCACCGGTCATCGGTGGCATGCTGGACCAGTGGTTTTCCTTCCGGGCCGGTTTCTGGGTGCTGGCCTGCATAGGTTCGCTGGTCTTCGTGACGGCGCTCGCGCGCCTGCGCGAAACCAACCAGGCGCTGCAACCAAACACCAGCCTCATTCGCACAAGCCTGTATGCAAGCCTGCTTAAGAACAGATCGTTTCTCGGTTACACCGCCACCATCTCGTTCGGCAGCGCCGTGTTCTTCTGCTACCTGGCAGTTGCTCCGTTCATCATGGTTACCGTGCGCGGCTACTCAGCCGTCGACTATGGCATCTGGTTCATGTGTTCGGCGCTCGGGTACATGGCCGGCAATTTTGTCTCCGGCCGCTACTCCATGCGCCTTGGCAATGACCGCATGATCCGTATCGGCAACATGCTCACCCTGGCAGGTGCGGGGTTGCTGCTGGTCTTCGCACTGGGTGGTTTCACTCACCCGTCGACCCTGTTCCTGCCCATGGCGCTGTGTGCCTTCGGCAATGGCCTGACCATTCCAAACGGCATCACCGCCGCCATATCCGTTGACCCGAAAAACATCGGATCAGGCGCCGGCCTGGCCGGCTTCATCCAGATCGGTCTCGGCGCACTGGCCTCGCAGGCGGTCGGCTACCTGCAGTCAACCTGGATCCATGTCGGCTTCTGGGTGATGGCCGTCATGGCCCTGGCGGCAGCGCTTGCACACCGGCCCGATCGGCGGCAATAGTGTCGATCCATGAGCAATGATTCTTCCAACGCCGCGCCCAAGGGCAACCTGACAATGCGTGTGCCGGCCATGCCGGCAGACGCCAATGCCGCCGGCGATGTGTTCGGCGGCTGGGTCATGGCCCAGATGGACCTAGCCGCCGGCATCCGGTCAGGCGAACGCGCCACGGGCCGTGTCGTGACCGCTGCCATCAACGCCTTGTCGTTCAAGCTGCCGGTGAAGATCGGCGACACGCTGGAGCTCTACACCAACGTGTCGAAAGTTGGCCGTTCGTCAATGACCATCGAGGTCGAAGCCTGGGCGCAGCGCTATCTGACCCATGAGAAGGTCAAGGTCACCGACGCCGATTTTGTCATGGTCGCCGTCGACAAGAACGGCAATCCGCGCACCGTGCCGGACCAGTAGACGCTTGATTCACCGTTTCCGGCACTGCCCGCAAACACCTGAAATGACTCAAGCTTTCAAACCCGGTTAAACCGGCAATCAGCCTACCGACGGTTCCACTCCCGGCATGAGACCCGTCTGGATCGCTCAAAATGCCTGATGTAACAGGTTAAGTTGAATCGCAGTCCCGGGCGTCATCTGCCCCGGCCAGGGACATCCCGATTTAGTAGTAGCCTTCCGACGGTCCCTTGTACTCCATCAGGGTGTTGCCGCCGTCCGCCACGATCAACTGGCCCGTCACGAAGCTTGCTTCCTCGCTGGCCAGGAACAGGGCCACCTGGCCAATTTCGTCCGCTGTGCCTGGCCTTCCGATGGGCGCCTGCCCTCCGGCGAAAATCTCTTCCGGCGACGACGACGGCGTTTCGATCCAGCCCGGTCCAATACCGTTCACGGTGATGTTGTACTCGGCAAGTTCGATGGCCTGCGCCCGGGTCATGCCCATGATCGCCGCCTTGGCGGCGGAGTAGATTGTGCCCTTCGGGTTGGACACCAGCGGCCCGGTCACCGAGCTCATATTGACGATCCGGCCATACCGTCGTTCGATCATCGACGGCACCACCCGGCGGGTCACGTTGAACACCGTGGTCAGGTTGATGTCCATGCCGCGGCGCCATTGCTCGTCGGGGATATCCTGGATCAGCCGCGATGGTTCATCATGGCCGATCTGCACCATGCCGGCATTGTTGACGACGATGTCAACAGGTCCGAGCGCTGCTTGTGTTGCCGTTACCAGTTCGTCCACCTGGGCAACGTCGGTCAGGTCGCAAGCATGGGCGAACACCCCATCACCCAGTTCGCCCGCCCGCTCAACAATGCGGTCGGTGGTCGAGGTGATGGCGACTTTCGCCCCTGCCCTCTTGAGCAGCCCGGCGCAGGCAAAGCCGATCCCACCGGCACTGCCGCACCCGGTCACCAACGCCACCTTGTCTTTCACCCCTGCCATTGCACTGCTCCTGCACGCTCGAATTGCCACAATCGCATGCGCATGTTTGCAGGACGAAACCACCCGTGCAACTGAAAGTGTCCAATCATGCAACGCCGCTTCCTGCTCGCCCTCGCAACCCTTGCGATCGCAACCCTTGCAATCGCAACCCCGGCAACGCTTGCGGGCTCACTCAGCTTCAAAGTGGCAAAGACTGCTTCGTGCGGCTGCTGCAATGCCTGGATCGAGCACATTCGCGCAGCCGGCCACAAGGTCGAAACTTCCGACATGGACATGGGATCTCTTGCGCAGCACAAGATAAAGCTTGGCATCAAACCGCAATATGCCGCCTGTCACACGGCCACGGTGGACGGCTATGTCATCGAGGGCCACGTGCCGGTGGCCGACATCGAGCGCTTGCTGAAACAGCGCCCGAAAGCCATCGGCCTGTCAGCCCCCGGCATGCCGGCAGGCTCGCCGGGCATGGAAATGGGCACATATCGGGAAGCGTTCGACGTCGTACTGGTAAAACAGGACGGCAGCAGCGAGGTCTGGTCCCGCTACGAGGAAAAGCCGTAGGCGACGGTCGGTTTGGCCCGAATGGGCCCGTCGGACGCCCATGATACAGCACGGTAGGGTCTTGTTCACCAGTTTCAGCAGAACTCCTGCCAAACAGATTAAATGAATTTAACGTGACCCCACAACTTCGCCGCAGTTCCGCCGAACCGGTGCCATCTGGTTTGTGTCTAAACCACTCAAACACATAGGGTTTCGACCCTGAACAAGTAGGAACAAGACATGCTGTTCAAACGCATCATCTCCACTGCCGCAGTCCTGGGCGTGATGGCTGCCTTCGCGATCGCCGGGTCACCCGTATTCGCCGCCAGCAAGCAATCCGCCGAAGTCACCGTTTACGGCGATTACAACAGGTCTGCCCTGGCAGAAGACGAGTTCATCCCGGGCAAGGCGCGGTAGAGGGCGCCGGCAGCATCGTAACCTTCGGCGCAGGCTGCTAGGCCACTCGCTAGTCATCGAGAACTCAGTATGCAACCTCGACCGAATAATCCGGTCGAGGTTTTTTGTTGCATGAATTGAATTGCTCCCAATACGGATTGAAATATTGTAAGAGGACGATTGTAATCACTCTTGGGGAAGTGTCATGGCGAAACGTGTGCTGGTTCACAGAGCTGACTCAATCTACGATGACCGCCCCGACACACAGTACCAATTCCCCAGCCAGTATCTCAGTAGAATGAAGCCCTGCGAGGGAGATTGGGTCGTATACTACGAACCAAGAAAAGGCGGTGGTCGCCTTGGCTACAATGCCATAGCTAAAGTACAGGAAATCATTCCTGACCCTTCGCTCGAGGGAATGTATCTTGCAGTCATCGAAGCAGGTAGTTTTCTGCCATTGGAGCAGTTTGTGCCCTATCAAATCGGCGCCACCTATCTTGAATCTGATCTCGATGCCGGAGACGGGTCGTTGATCCAGGGAAAGATGCAATCAGCGGTCCGCCCCATTTCAGATGCCGACTTTCTGCGGATTTTACAAACCGGCATACCAGACAGTGACGCCGTTCTTCCGAGGCAAGATGACCAGGGCGGCCTGGCAGAACCGGAACAAGCGTTCGAGTTTGAATTTGAGCGCCCGGTCGTAGAACAGCTGGTCACCCGGAAAGTGAGAGATCGGGTATTTCGAACAAAAATACTTCAAGCATATGGTTCCCGCTGCGCGATAACCGGCATGAATTTCATTAATGGAAAAGGCAGGGCCGAGGTGGAGGCCGCCCACATCATACCAGTACAGGCAAACGGATCTGACTCTATCCAAAATGGATTGGCTCTCTCGGGAACAGTCCACTGGATGTTCGACCGGGGAATGATCAGCCTGTCAGACAATGCAGATATTCTGGTATCGCGGTTTGCCAATGATCCCGATCGCATATGGGCGTTGGTGAACAGTTCAAAAAAAGCCAGTTTTCCGGCAACATCGGCACTGCGTCCACATCTTGCCAACCTGGCCTGGCACAGGGAAAACTGCTTCAAAGACTAAGCAGCTTAAATCTCCTGGCCCTTCTTGATCAGCTTGTCGATCAGGTCGCGCTGGATGATGCCGCGGCTGTCGCCGCCGCCGAAGCTGAGCAGGCCGGATGAGTAGGTTGTACCGTAGGACTTGGCGGCGTTCACGGTCTGGCCGATACCGGCGATGAACTGCTTGTCGTGCAGTTCGCTCAAGGGGTGGATGAATGTCGCCCACAACAGGCCCTTTGCGATGGCATAGCGGGCATCCAGCGCCGTATCGAAATTGGCCTGGGACAGGCGCAGCAGTTCCTCCGCCGACATGGTCTCGGCCTTCTTCAGCGCGATCATGATGCGCATTCGGTTGTTGCCGGCATCGGTGACCACAACCACCGGCACCTCCTCGACGTGGAACTGCCAGGCGTTGGCATTGGCCGCGGCCTTGGCCTTGGGATCGAGCCGTTTGATAATTTCGCCCATGCGCTTGGTCGTCATGGTGCCTTCTACGGCAGCTTTGGGTTTTGGAGCGGCAGGCGGCGTGGTCTGGCTGTGCGCAGGTGTTCCCGAGGCCATCGCCATCATCACAACCACCGCGCCCACCATACGAAGTGTCTTCATCGCCATTGTCCTTTCACATTACTGTCAGCAGAACCACTATGCTGCCTTTAACCGGCGCAACCAATGCACTATGTTCTCACAATAACGAGAACAGCAGTCCAGGGTATGGAGATCGACCCACCGAAACGCAGTGCAGGTGGACAGGTTGATCGAACAAAAACATGGGTCACAACAAGCAGAGCGGCGGATTCCGGGAAGCCCCGGTTGAACCACTGGACGGCTATGAGGCCATCCCTACAACGGATGCCGTCCGGACGAAGTCCGGCAAGCGCGACCGCGCGTCGGCCGGTCAGGCCGCCCCCGCGGAGCCGACCGGCGACAGCCGGTCCGGCGTGAGCGAAAAAGATCAAAATAATCCTGCCTTCGATCCTGTAACCGGCCAACCTTTGTCCGAAGCATTGCGCGCCCGACCGGACCCGGCTGCCGGCAAGAAGCTGCAGGAGGCCCGCGCGGCGGAAGCCATCGAGCAGGAAAAACGTATGGCGGCCGGCGCCACTACAAGGCCGCGCGAGGGACTGGAGTTCCTGCGCCCGCAACTGGAAGACCTGCCGACGCCGGAAATCTTCGTGCCCTACAAGCCGGAGCGCCCGGAAAAGTCCGAATCCGGCAATGTCCTGAAAACCGTGTCGGAGTTCGAGCCCAAGGGCGACCAGCCGACCGCGATCAAGGAACTGGTGGACGGTATCAGCGCGGCGGAACGCGACCAGGTGCTGCTCGGGGTCACCGGTTCGGGCAAGACCTTCACCATGGCCAAGGTGATCGAGGAAACCCAGCGCCCTGCCCTGATCCTGGCTCCCAACAAGACACTGGCCGCCCAGCTTTACGGCGAGTTCAGGCAGTTCTTCCCGGAAAATTCGGTCGAGTATTTCGTCTCCTACTACGACTACTACCAACCGGAAGCCTACGTGCCGCGCACCGACACCTATATCGAGAAGGAAAGCTCGATCAACGAGCAGATCGATCGCATGCGCCACTCCGCCACCCGGGCGCTGCTGGAGCGTGATGATGTCATCGTGGTCGCCTCTGTGTCGTGCATTTACGGTATCGGCGACGTGGAAACCTATTCGGCGATGACGTTCCAGCTCAAGCTCGGCGAGCGCATTGCCCAGCGCCAGTTGCTGACCGATCTTGTTGCCCTGCAGTACAAGCGCAACGACCAGGCCTTCACCCGCGGCGCCTTCCGGGTGCGCGGTGACACGGTGGAGGTGTTCCCGTCGCACCTGGACGACCGTGCCTGGCGGCTGTCGCTGTTCGGCGACGAGATCGAGAGCATCACCGAGTTCGACCCGCTCACCGGCCAGAAGACCGCCGAGCTCGAGCACATCAAGATTTACGCCAACTCGCACTATGTCACGCCCAAGCCGACGCTCGACCAGGCGGTCAAGCGCATCAAGCACGAACTCAACATCCGGCTTGAGGAATTCCACGCCGCAGGCCGCGTGCTGGAAGCCCAGCGGCTGGAGCAGCGCACCCTGTTCGACATCGAGATGATGATGGCAACCGGCTCGTGCGCCG
>JBPCVV010000371.1:0-9839 GCA_051010195.1 Anderseniella sp.
CACCGATGAAGCCGGCATAGCCGTGTACTGCAACCGCACCAACTGCATCGTCGATCTTGAACTTGCGTTCGACCCAGTAGTGCAGCTTGTAGGCGCAGTAGGCGCCGAAGCCGGCAATGAACATGGCTTGTATCGGATGGTAGAGATCGTTACCGGCAGATGCGGCAATGATCCCTGCAAGACCGCCGGAATATGTCCAGAAGGCATCACCCTTGGACACGATATAGGCAACCAGCAGTCCGCCCGACAGCGACATCAGGAAGTTGAAGGTGATGGCGCTCAGCGTGGTGGGGCCGAGGTAAATGTTGGTGGCCGTCCACGTGACACCGGTGATCTGGCCGTCGATAACCTCCGGCGAGATGATCGGAACGTTGCACGCGGCGTAAAAGCCCCAGAAGCCAGTATAGATCAGGAACAGGCCGATGGTGACCAGCCAAGGATTGTGCGGCGGGATATCGCGCGGCGTACCGTCGGCGGCAAACTTGCCGAGGCGTGGCCCGAGAACCACCAGGACACCCAATGCATAACCACCGGCAATGGCGTGAATAACTCCGGATGCGTAGGCGTCGTGATAGCCGAGTACCTTGACCATCCAGCCGGCATAGTGCCAGCCCCACGATGCATCGATGATCCAGAACACCGACCCGATCAGCACGGCATGGATCCAGAACGCGGTCGAACGGATGCGCTCGATAACCGAACCGGACACAATCGAGGCTGCAGTCCATGAGAACAGCAGGAACGCTGCCCAGAACACCCCGGTGATGCGGTCGCTCAGGTTTGTGGCCATGGTCGGGGACCACGGCGCATTGGCTGACCCGTCTTCCAGACCGCCGATGAAGCCCGGACCGTTTGGAAATGCCCAGTAAATCCACCAGCCGAAGAAGAAGAAGGTGATGGTGACCAGCGGGATCAGCATCGTGTTCTTCATGAGCGTGTGCATGTGGTTGCGGCGGCGGCTTGCGCCCACCTCGTACATACAGAATCCGACATGGATCAAAAACATCATAACCACCGTCACCCAGTAATAAAACTCGGTGAATACGGTGGTAAGTGCGTCGATATTACTCCCCATTTCTCTGCCTCCCTCTCAAGATGCCCCTCTGGCATTCAGTTGGTTTGTGTTGGGTAAAATATGCCTGCTAGTAAAAAAAGTTGAACGTTGAAGGTCGTGCAAAACCGGGGCTCTGTCAATATGCCGCACCATGGGCATCGAGGTGGTTGTGGACGAAAACCAGTCATGAGAGATTGCCCGTCATCCGCAGTTTTCTGCTGCTGACAGCTGTTGAGCATGCGATAATTCGATGCTTTATGATTGCTTGGAATGGCGGTGGATGGAGCCGAAGGCCGCGTTCACGGTGATTTTGGGCGTTCAGGAAAGGAATCGCAAAAGCGGGTTTGGTGCTGCAGGTCGGGACACATTTCGCCGGCGACAGTCGCGGCTTCGTTACGAGTTCTGCGGATAGGAAATGATCGACAGATACCGTGCCGGCAGCTTGATGTGGGCCTGGGGGCCGTGCGGGGCGTCGGCATCGAAAAAGAAACTGTCGCCGGGCTGCAGGATGAAGGTCTTGTCGCCATGGCGGTATTCGACCTCGCCTTCCAGCATGTAGATAAATTCCATGCCGTCGTGCTGGAAGTCGGGAAACGTGTCGGACTCTTCGGTCAGCGTGATCAGATAGGGTTCGACGATGACGCCGGAGGCATTGGATCCGATATGGCCGAGCAGGTTGTACTGGTGACCGGCGCGGGTGCCGCGCCTGTCGGCTTCGTCGCCGGTGCCGGCTTTGACGTGAACCGCCTCGCGCTGTTCTTCAAACCCGCGAAAGAACGAGGTCAGCGGAATGCTTAGGGCGTTGGACAGGGCCTGCAGTGTGGTGAGCGAGGGCGACGTCACCCCGTTTTCGATTTTCGACAGCATGCCGATGGACAGGCCCGTGGTCTTGGCAAGATCGGCAACGGTGATGTTGTGCTGGCGGCGAATGGCCCGGACTTCCCGGCCGATGGCGACTTCGAGCACTTTTTCCCGTGGTTCGCTTTTTTTGTGCGGGTCTTGAGAAAACACGGGCTTTGCGTCGCTTGAACCAGTCATTGGCTTTGCCAGTGTTTCACTCATGGTGTCGGGATCTTTCTTCATTCATCACTGCCGGCCGGCAAACGATGCTCAACAAATACTTCGCTTCACTGAAATCATATAGGCGTGTTCACAGAAAAATCAAAATCTCCACCCTGCTAGTGAAAATTCCGACCCTTTGGAAGTGCTTGACGGGTGGTTTTCGTTTTTGCCACCTGCTGGCGGTCCACGCCAGGCTCGGCCGTGCTTTGAGTGATACCTGCCAGTCGCCTCGGCCGTTTGATTCTATCTCGAATGCTGTCCTGCGGGCGGCGTACCTCGTCGGCATTGGCAAGTCCGCCCATATCGTCTGCCAGGGTCGAGATGTCTGCCAGCAACGTCGTCAAGTCCTCCAGATGATGCGCGACCACATGAATAACGCCGTCTTCCTTTTGCAGCCTGCCGCGTACGCCAACACACCGGCTGCCCAGGATAACAGTGCGGTATTTTTCAAACGCCTTCGGCCATACGATGATGTTGGCCACACCGGTCTCATCCTCGATGGTCGTAAAGATGACCCCCTTGGCAGAGCCCGGTCGCTGACGTACCAGAACAAGGCCCGCCACCTTCACCATGCGTCCGTCGGGTGTTGCCTGCAGTGCCTCGCTCTTTACATAACGGTCTTTTACCAGGCGCTGCCGCAGGAATGACAGGGGATGGGCTTTCAGCGAATAGGACAACGACTGATAATCATTGATGACATGTTCTCCCAGCGGCATCGGCGGCAGATCAATGTCCGGCTCGCGCTGCAGGTCACGCGCATCTGCCGCTGCAAACAGGGGCAGACGCTCGCTACTGCTTAACGGGTCAAGCGCCTTGACCGCCCACAGTGCATCCCGCCGGTTCAGGCCGATGGAGCGAAAGCAGTCAGCATCGGCAAGTTTCTCAATGACCCGGCGGGTCAGCCCCGAACGCATCCACAAATCGCGTACGCTGTCATAACCTGCGGCGCGATATTCAACCAGCAGTCTTGCATCCTCCTCGCCAAACCCCTTGACCTGCTGCAGGCCCAGCCTGACCGCATGGGTGTTTTTCTGGGTAGCCTCCTGCGGGCGATGCTGCCGGGAAACCGGCAGGGTGTCGGCGTCCGGCTCCAGCAGCGACAGCCACTCTGAATGGTTGATGTCGACATCGCGCACATCAACACCGTGTTCGCGGGCATCGCGGATCAGCTGAGCCGGCGCATAAAACCCCATGGGCTGCGAATTCAGGATGGCGGCACAGAACACGTCCGGATAATAGCACTTCAGCCAGCACGACACATAGACCAGCAGGGCAAAGCTGGCGGCATGGCTTTCGGGGAAACCGTAATCGCCAAAGCCTTCGATCTGCTTGAAACAATGCTCGGCAAATTCCCGTTCATAGCCGTTCGACACCATGCCCTCGACCATTTTGTCGCGAAATGAATTGATGGTGCCGACACGCCTGAAAGTCGCCATGGCACGGCGCAGCTTGTCGGCCTCGCCGGGCGAGAATTTCGCGGCCACGATGGCGATGTTCATGGCCTGCTCCTGAAACAGCGGCACCCCCAGCGTCTTGCCCAGGACTTCCGTCAGTTCCGCCTTGGGAAAACTGACCTGCTCCTTGCCCTGACGCCGGCGCAGATAGGGATGCACCATATCGCCCTGAATGGGTCCGGGCCGCACGATGGCCACCTCGATGACCAGGTCGTAATAGCACCGCGGCTTGAGACGCGGCAGCATGGACATCTGGGCCCGGCTTTCAATCTGGAACACGCCGATCGTGTCTGCCCGGCAGATCATGTCATAGGTCGCCTCATCTTCGTCGGGCAGCGAAGACAGGGTTTCGGTGCGCCCGTAATGGCTCTTGAGAAAGCTGAATGCCTTGCGGATGCAGGTCAGCATGCCCAGTGCCAGCACGTCGATCTTCAGCATGTTGAGGCTTTCCAGGTCATCCTTGTCCCATTCCACAATGGTGCGGTCCTGCATGGCGGCATTCTCGATGGGAATGAGTGATGACAGCCGGTCCCGCGAGATGACAAAGCCGCCGACGTGCTGTGACAGATGCCGCGGAAAACCGATGATCTGGGAGGCAAGGTCCAGCATCTGTTTCAGGTGCTTGTCATCCGTGTCGAGCCCGGCGCGCCTGGCATCGTCCAGGTCGATCTCGCGGGAATAGCTACCCCACTTGGTGCTCGAGATGGCGGTGATCGCATCATCGGACAGTCCGAACACCTTGCCGACCTCGCGCAGGGCCGACCGCGACCGGTAGGAAATCACGGTGGCGGCAAGGCCGGCCTTGTCGCGCCCGTACCTGGCATAGATATACTGGATCACCTCTTCGCGTCGTTCGTGCTCGAAGTCCACGTCGATATCCGGCGGTTCGTTGCGCTCTTCGGAAATGAAGCGCTCAAACAGCAGGTCAACCTTGCCGGGGTCGACCTCGGTGATACCCAGGCAGTAACAGATCGAGGAATTGGCAGCCGACCCGCGCCCCTGGCACAGGATGCCTTTCGAACGCGCAAAGCGCACGATGTCATAAACGGTGAGGAAGTAGGGCGCATAGTTGAGCTTCGCAATCAGCCGGGTTTCGTGGGCAACGGCGTCAACGACCTTTTGCGGTGCGCCATCGGGATAGCGCCTGTTCAGGCCGATGTCAGTCAGTCTTTCCAGGGCTTCCTGTGACGGCAGGGGCTGGTTGCCGAGCTCTTCGAACACCGGGTCTTCGGGGTATTGATAGCGCAATTCGTCAAGCGAGAACTCGATCCGTGCAAACAGGTTTGCAGCCTGCTCGACAGCATGGTCATGCCCCTTGAACAGGCGCAGCATTTCTGCCGCCGGGCGCAAGTGCCGTTCCGCATTGGGTTCAAGCCGGGTGCCGATGGAGGCCAGGGTCTCGTGCTCGCGAATACAGGTCAGCACGTCCTGTAGCGGGCGCCGGTCCGGGTGGTGATACAGCACGTCGCCAATGGCGATGAGCGGCACCTTGTGATCGGCTGCCAGCCTTGCAAATGCCGACAGCTTGCGCTGGTCAACCGCATTGTGATTGCGCATGGCGGCGACATGAACGTGGTTCGCAAAGGCGGTGGTCAGTTTATCAAGACAGGTGTGCAGCACTTGGTCTGCACGCTGCGGCACCAGTGCCATCAGTAACTCGCCGCCATGATCCAGCAGGTCTTGCAGGTAAAGTTCACATCCGCCCTTGACCGTGCGCCGTTTCCCCAGGGTGAGCAGTTCGCAAAGCTGTCCCCAGCCTATACGGTTTTTCGGCCACACCAGGATGTCCGGTGTCGTGTCGACAAACACCAGGCGGCAGCCCGGCGCATAGGCAAGGCCGGCTTGCTTTGCCGCCATGTGCCCGCGCACGACACCGGCCAGGGAATTGCGGTCGGTAATGGCAAGCCCGTCGAGCCCCAGGTGCTGTGCCTGTACAACCAGTTCCTCCGGGTGAGAGGCGCCGCGCAGGAAGGAGAAATTGCTGCTGCATGCCAGTTCGCAGTACCGGGTCATGAGAACAGCCCGTGCATGTACCAGTCAGGCCGTGCGGTTTCGCGGTCATAAAGCCCGTAGCGAAACAGCCAGAAGCGGTAGCCTTGCGTATCCTCGACGCGAAAATAGTCCCGGCTCAGACTGGCCCGCCCGTCACGCCACCACTCACAGGCAATCCGTTCCGGGCCTTCCGAACGGGCGATTTCATACAAAACCTTGCGCCAGCGGAACCGGCTTGGCGGACTGTCGGGCACCTGGGCAATGGCATCTATGGGCTCCGGCCGCTCCAGCAGTACCAGGGGACGGGTCGGTGTGCGGGCCGGGCCGGGCAGCACAATCTGCTCCGGGTCGGTTTTGCCGTCGCGTCCGCAAATCGGCACAAGGGCAAACCGGCGCTCCGGAATGTGGGTGTCGGTGAAGGAGAACTGCAGGACCCGGTCGCGGCCAAGCCGTGCACCCAGCCGGTCGATGAGGGCGTCATACCCGTCACCGGCATCCTTGCGCTCGACCAGGTCATGCTGGCCGGCGTTGAACGGGTCTGCCTGCAGGATATTGAGCCGCACGATGTCGAATCCGAAGCCGGCATCCAGGTCGGTATGCAGCCTGGCCAGACGCTCGTGGAACAGGGCGGCGATGCGGTCTGCATCCCGCAACGGGTTGGACGCGTGAACGCTGAGTGAGCGGACTTCACCGTCAACCCGGAACAGTTTCACCTCACATGTCCTGACGCCGAGATCACGGCGTTCCAGCAAGGCAATGATATTGCCGGCCAGAAGACCGATGCAGCGCCTGATATCGTCCTCGTGCACAATCGGGTCTGCAAAGCGTTTTTCCGATGCCAGTTCGGCAATCGGCATGAGCGGTGAAATGATCTCGTCCTGGCGTCCCGACGCCTGGTCCAGCCTGTCGAGCAGATGGGCGCCGAAGCGCGCCGTCAGGGGTGCGCGCGGCAGGCCGGCAATGCAGCCAATGGTCTTGAAACCGACCCGGCCCAGGCTCTTTACAAGACCGGCATCAAGGCGGAGGGCATCAAGCGGCAGGGCGCTGATGGCATCTGCATGCTGATCGCGAGCGATAATCCGTTCGTTGCCATATCGCGCCATGGCCCATGCCGCACCGGCGGTATCTGCAAGGCAGGTGCGGACGGTGAATCCCTGTGCTGTAAGCCGGGTTTCGATATCGGCAATGAAGCTTGCCTCTCCGCCAAACAGATGGGTACACCCGGTGACGTCCATCAGCAGGCTGTCTTCACCATCCAGCGCAACCAGGGGCGTGTAGCGTTCGCACCATGCTGCAAGCGAACCAAGCAGTTTTTGCTCTGCCCCCGGATCCCTTGAATGGCACTCAAGATCAGGCACAAGGGCACGGGCATCGCTCAGGCTTTGCCCGTTGAAAATCCCGCAGCGCGCCGCGTGCGCTTCATGCGCCACCACGCGGACGGCATTTTTTTCCGTATCCGTAACGGCAAGGGGCGGGTGTTCAGGACGCGCGCTCAAGATCCACGACTTGCCCCATTTCAGCCGGGCGATCCGGTCGGTGGGCAGGTGCGTGAAGGCGATGGACACGATGCGTTGTCTCAGGTTTCGATGTGCCATCCTCAAAGGCTCGGGTTTCCGGGTTCCATACCAAACTCCATTGTCCTGTGCGCCCGTGGCGGTTGCGTTCAAGCGTCTGCACATGACGCGCCTGTCCGGGCCCGTGTTCAAAATCGACATCAGGCCGTGACGGCATGATTTCCACATGCCATCGGGTGGCTGCCGCACTGGCTTCTTCAGCCCCGCTCTGGCGCAGCACGCAAACCAGCACACTGCTTTCGCGGGCCCGCAGCATCAGCCGGCGCGTGGCGGTCATGTCAAACGGCTTCGGATTGCCTTTGACCTGAAAAATCACGGCTGAAAGGTCGCTGCACTTGGCTGCCTGATCCGCCGACCACAGCGCATCCTGCAGGGTGATCGGGCGCACAAAAATCATCCGCTTTGGATCGATGCCGTGCTCGCTCAGTCCATCGGGAAAGGGCAGGCCGGAATCAACCGATGCCGCAGGATCGATCACCCACAAGATCCGCTTCGCGTCCCGCTTGCCGAATTGCGCAGCCAGTCCCAGCGCAAACCCGGCGGCACAGGCGAAATCACGTGCCAGGGAACACCGCACTTCATGCAGGGCATTGCTGCATATGCCGCCGTTCAGGTGCTGGTCCAGCGCCGGGATGTCAAATGATGCACCGGTCTCATGGGCACTATCCCCGGGTCCGGGAGACAGGCCCTGAACCAGGCTTTTTGCGGCATCCGCATTGCGTATACGGGCAATCGCGGCCATCCGTTGCGATCCTCTGTTGGTCTATATGTTCTTGTTTTGTTCCAGTAAAGTCAAGTCACGTGAACGAGTCAAGGGGGACGGGCGTTGGGTGGTGTTTCAGCTTGATTCTTAGGCCTCACCATCTCGACCCTTATTCAACATTTTTCCAGAACCAACTTGTCCGCGCTTTGTCGCGCGAACGGTTTGTATTGGTTAATACTTACGTAATTGGACAATACTCACGTAATTTGTGTTTTCCAGTGATGATCAATTTATGAAGTGTTGTTTTCTGACAATTACTCTGCCCTGAAAATCGGTTCCGGCCCCACGTCGGCGGCGACAGCAAGAGGTGCGCAGACATGAACATAGGCAATCTTCTTGTCGCCAAAGGTCTTGCTTCTCCGGAAGCCATCAACCAGGCAATCGATCATCAAAAGGTCAATGGCGGTCGTCTTGGCGACAGCATCGTTGCCCTTGGTTTCTTGACCAAGTCACAAATCGATACGGTACTTGCAGATGCGCCACAGGTCCCGACGACGCTGGAGGACACGGGTATCGATGCTGTGTTCCTTTTAGAGTTGGCCATAAAGGGCATGTACGCAGAAAACATCGAAACTGCGTCGCAAATGGCAAAGGCCATGAAACTGTCCAGCACGGTTGTGGAGCAGCTTTTGCAGACAGCCAAGGAGCGCAAACTTGTTGAAGCGTTGGGCTCTGCTGCCGGGGAAGGGTTAAGCCGGGAAATGCGCCTGACGCTCACCCGCGCCGGGCGCGAGTGGGCTGCCGATGCGTTGAGCCGCGGGCAGTATTTCGGGCCGGCCCCGGTTACTCTCAAGGACTACCAGGACAGGATCCTGCGGCAACGGGTTAGCAATGAAGTGGTGACGCGTCAGAGGCTGGACGAGGCATTTTCCAGCCTTGCAATGACGGAACGGTTCGTGAACCGGCTGGGGCCCGCGGTCAATTCGGGAAACGCCATCCTCATCTACGGACCTGCGGGAAATGGCAAGACGACGATTGCCGAGATCGTCGGCAACATCTTCCAGAATGTCATTTATGTTCCTTATTGCGTGGAGATCAATGGCGAGATCATGAGGGTTTTCGATCCGGCCATTCACCGGCCGGTGGCAGATGCGCCCATCCAAAATGATGCTTCGCGCCTGCGCCGCAGCCGCATCGACCCGCGTTGGGTTGCATGTGAGCGGCCGATGGTGATGACGGGTGGCGAATTGACGATAGAAATGCTCGATCTCAAGTTTAACCCTGTATCCAAGTTCTATGAGGCACCGCTCCATATCAAGGCCCTGAACGGTACATTTCTGATCGATGATTTCGGTCGCCAGCGTGCCAAGCCTGAGGACATCCTCAACCGCTGGATCGTTCCATTGAATAGCCGTGTCGACTATCTCACGCTTCACACTGGCAAAAGCGTGATGATACCATTCGACGAAATCGTGATTTTCTCCACCAACATGCATCCTGACGATCTCATGGATCCGGCCTTCCAGCGCCGTATTAGCTACAAGCTTGAAACTGTTGAGCCGCCGGAAGATCTGTTCCGCACCGTATTTACTGGCATGGCGGAAAAACACGGACTGGCGGTTACGGATGAGGTTTTCAGCCATGTTATTGGCGGTATCAGGCAAAATGACGTACCGCTGGCCTATTTCCAGCCGAAATTCATCGTGGAGCAGGTGCTGGCATCTTGCAAATTCGAAGGTACCAAGCCCCAGTTCACCGCCGATAATATAGATGATGCTCTCGCAAACCTGTTCGTCAAGAAAGCAGACGGCACGATGTTCGGGATTAAGAGAAGCTAGAGCCTGCAACCAGGTTTTCCCACCTGGTTGCAGACCTAGGGTCAGGACCCATTAATGTTATCCATTCTGCGGGAGGATATTTTGCCTCTGACAAGGCGAAAGGGCGCAGGAAACCGTCCGGTTTTCAAGTCCTTTCAACGCGGTCAGGGGCAAAATAGATCC